>JAYTPD010000001.1:0-33882 GCA_043747435.1 Bdellovibrio sp.
ATTCTTGGCTAAATTTTTTCGAAGTTCCCATGCGTTATCCATTTTTCGCACCCCTTGTGATTAATTAACTTACACGACAACTACCCTGAAACAGGGGGTATTTGAGTATGGCACTTTGGACAGTCAAACAACTTGGGGTTCAATTGAATCATTAAGACGCATGGTGATTGAAAATCAAAGTTACCAAGCAGGTTTCAAAGATCAACGATCAAAGATTAAAGCGGATGAATTTTTTAAAGAATTATTTTTTCCTCAGTCTGAAAATTGGAAAAAATCCATATCTGCGAAAACTTTAGTAGCGTTGCAAGATCTATTTTAGATTATCTCATGTTTTTATGGCGATGAGTGATCAAACCATGTGTTGGATCGTAAGGTGAGATTCCCACGTCAACTGAATCGCCGACGACAACTTTGATATTAAATTTTTTCATTTTTCCACAAAGACGAGCTTTGACACTAACTCCGTTTTCAAGAGTGATATGATAAACTCCACCACCCGACATATCAGAAATTTTACCAGTTATTGTCATTAAATCGTCTTTTGACATGAAGCACTCTCCCGAGAATAATTATTCGACTTGTTGGTGGAATATACCTGTAATGAATTGATTTAACTAGAAAAATATCGTTTTTGTGACAAAAAGCGGGCATTTTAATACGCAATAAGCACAAAAAAAAAGAGTAGAGCACTTGGCGCGATTTTAAAATCAACGATAAGCGTCTCTACCCCTCATTTGAAGAACTGCCCATTGGGATTTCCCCAGAACAGCTCAAGAGCTGACTTTCAAAAAAAGTATTCCTTTTTCTGTTTTTGTTTAAGCAATTCTCTGAGCATACACAAAAACTTTCAAAGTTGACTTTTATCTTCGTACTCGACATGACATCGGAAGTACCGTCATCAAAGATCATTTCAAGTGAACCTGAAATGATTCTGCCCCAAAGATCCTCGCTTTTTTTTAGGAAGCTTCGCGATCTTATCCGCCCTACTTGTTCGATCAATGGTTTATTTGAACAAACCACCTTGTCTTGTAGCAGAGTCCTACAAGCCTGCACTTACAAATAGTTCCGTGCTTTCGTCAGAACTCATTCTTGATATGTTGTCCTATCGTCCTAAAAGAAGATGCGGGCTGCAAATATCCAGTTCTTCGCTCGCATGATGAGCCTTCGCCCTGTTCGGGGGCTCGGCCAACTTTTACAGTCTCCCGCTATTCGTCACGTTCACAGACTGTGGACTTCAAAGGTTCGCTTTCACTACAACCTACCCGTTCGCCAAATTTTAACTCGAAACAGTTAAAACTTTTTCGATCAGCCGACATAAACCTTTTCAGACTTATGTTGATCCAGGCTTCAACAGCTACTGGACAATTCTGTTGGCAGGACTTTCACCTACTCGAGTTCTGACTTGCATCGCTGCTATCGAACATACAAATATTATTGCATTGTCGATGCCAAACATAAAAAGTGTCTTCTACAAAGAGCTTTCATTGAGGCTTATTTTTGAAAATGAATGAGACTTTTTGTTCTGATTCATTTTAAAATGTCTCAATGATCTAAAGAATAATGGGTGGGCCTAGTAATATGTCAGGCAACCGATTTGAAGGTGTTTTGAGTAAATCTTTTTTGACCCAATCGACAACGAGCTTTCGCGTTTCTTTTTTCATCGAAGACCTGATTTTTCCTAAAAAATGTGGCTCTGCAATAATTGTTAAACTGTGATAGTTATTTTTAAGCCGAGCTTGATCTAAAAAAACGTCTATCTTTTTAGCGAAGTCGATCGCAATCAAATCATGGGGATCACTGCGACTGACTTTTGAATACGGCACAGAACCCAGATGCCCGCGCGAGCGAATTCCCATACCCGCTTCTTTTTTAACAAGCTCTCGATTTCGCGTTCGCCCCAGGGGGTTGTGAAATGTCTGCAGTAAAGTTAGTTTGTTTTTTCCGTTGCTTTCTTTAAAAATCTTAACTGTTGTTTGGCTCGCAACAACATACCAGTGATCTATCATAGCGTCTCCTGATCAAATTAAAATATTTTATAATCTTTCGCCATTGTATCGGTCTAAGTCGATTAAATTCGGATTGTGTAAACTTTCTTTACCTAAAATTTTTCGACTTTCTTTGAGATTTGAAAAGATTAAATCCAATCTTTTATTTTCGATCTTTTGAAGTTTTTTGCGGTAAGTAGAAATCTCGCGAATTTCATATTGACCTGATGCTAAATACTTAACTAATGAAGATCTGACTTGAGATTCATTTTTTCGAATAGATGCGAGCTCTGCATGGGCGCGATCCATCATCGTAAGCATTTTTTCTTTTTGCTCTTGGGTCAGATTTGTTGAATTGATAATGGCATCGCGGCCAGACTCTTCAGCCTGAGCCGGAGTTGTCGCTGTTTGCTGTGAAATATCTTGATCAATTGCTTTTTCAGTTTTTGTTGTCACACAGCCTGCGGCTAAAGCGAAGATTAAAGCCATGATCACTTGATTTCGTTTCATAAAGAACCTCCTAAAATTGTTTTATGATTTAATAACGAGAATGGGATTTTCAGAAAGCCGAATGACTCGGGATGTGATACGGCCAAACTTATTCAGTAAGCCCGAACGCGTGTGAGGATTCATCGTAATCACGTCGTATTTTTTTCCGATTTGACTGATTTTTTCTGAAGGGTCATTGGCCTTGATAACAGTCAATAAAGTGTTTTTTTGATTTTTACGAAAGAGCTCAACTGAACGATTGATCGCATTTTGAATTTTACTTTTCATCTGCTTGTAGTCGAATGAATTCAGTATCGGATTTATTTCTGGTCTGACATAAATATAGCTCATCGACATCTTCATTTGAACAGACCACTTCTTCATTTGAGTCATCAATTTTTTTGAACTGTTCGAAAGATCAATGGGTACCAAAACTTTTTTAAATGGAACTATTTTTTGTCCACGATGAACCCAGACTGGTTTTTTAGATCGCAGCGCAATTTCTTCGGCGTGGCTTCCCAAAATAAAATTGGAAATCGCTCCACGTCCTTGAGAACCAACGACAATCAAAGAGTTTTGCATTTGATCAGCAACACCAATAACAACTTCTGAAGCATAACCACGTTTGACTTGAAAAGTAACAGTTTCCGAGGGTTCCACATGATAAAATCTTTGCAATGATTTTTGCACTTCACGTAGACTCACGGGCGGAATATAAACACCCGCTGACGCAGATTCCCAAGTCGGATCAACCGTCGCGTGAACCATCACGAGTTTTGCATTCATTTGCTTAGCTAATTGCAAAGCTTGCTTCACGACAATTTTTGAGTACTCAGAAAAATCAACACCAACGACAATATTTTTAAATAAACTTTTTTTTTGTAAAGTCGTTTTATTCATGAAAATTGAACTTGCATCTTCAAAGCCAATCGCCAAAGCGATCAAAATTTTTCTAGAGCAGATCTGGGACAAATCGTCAAAATAAAGGGTTTAAAAAACTCGTTCGAATTATGCCATTCTGCAACTTATCTCATCATACATAGGACGTTACTAGACCACTTGCTTTGAATGATTTATCTTTATTTTTTAATCTTTAAAAAGGACGTTACATGAAAGTTAAAGCGGCTGTGGCCTGGGGGCCTGGTCAAAAATTAAAAATTGAAGAAGTCGATTTGGAAGCTCCCAAAGCTGGCGAGGTTCTGATTAAAGTTGTGGCCTCGGGAGTTTGCCACACCGATGCATTTACTTTATCTGGTGAAGACCCTGAGGGTTTATTTCCGGTTATCCTTGGGCACGAAGGCGGTGGCATTGTCACTGAACTTGGCGCTGGTGTGACTTCACTGAAAGTCGGTGATCATGTGATTCCACTTTACACTCCTGAATGCAAAGAGTGTAAGTTTTGTCTTTCTGGAAAAACAAATTTGTGTGTTCGCATTCGCGCAACTCAAGGCAAAGGTTTGATGCCTGATGGCACTTCGCGCTTTTCTAAAGATGGAAAAATGATTCATCATTATATGGGTTGTTCAACTTTTGCCGAGTACACTGTGGTTCCTGAAATTGCTTTAGCTAAAGTCAATCCAAAGGCTCCCCTTGATAAAGTTTGTCTATTGGGTTGCGGAGTCACCACCGGTATTGGCGCAGTTTTAAAAACGGCGAAAGTTGAAAAAGGCTCAACAGTTGCGGTTTTTGGTTTGGGTGGCATTGGTTTATCGGTAATTCAAGGTGCAAAGATGGCTGGAGCTTCGCGGATAATTGCCGTGGATATTAACGATGCCAAGTGGGATATCGCAAAAAAATTTGGCGCGACAGATTTTTTAAATCCAAAAAAATTTGATAAGCCAATTCAGCAAGTGATTGTCGAAATGACCGAGTGGGGTGTCGATTACTCTTTTGAGTGTGTCGGGCATGTGGATTTGATGCGCGCGGCTTTAGAGTGCGCTCATCGTGGATGGGGCCAATCAATTATTATTGGGGTTGCAGGAGCTGGGCAAGAAATTAGAACACGGCCTTTTCAATTGGTAACAGGGCGTGTGTGGAAGGGTTCGGCTTTTGGCGGAGTCAAAGGCCGAACGGAACTTCCCGGTTATGTTGAACAGTATATGTCGGGTGAAATAAATATTGATGATATGGTCACATTTAAATTGCCGCTTGAAGAAATCAATACTGCATTTGATTATATGCATGATGGCAAAAGTATTCGCACCGTGATTATTTTCTGATTTATTTTTAGGAGATTTTAAAAATGAAAGTTTTAAAACAACATCAGTGTTTCGGCGGAACAGTTCGATTTAATTCACACGAATCAAAAGTAACAAAAACCAAAATGAATTTTTCAACTTTTATTCCCGAGGGTAACGTCAAGGGCTGTTTAATTTGGCTATCGGGTTTAACATGCACAGATGAAAATTTTATGGCCAAAGCCGGCGCGCAAAAATATTTAGCCGAAGCTGGGTTGATGGTGATTTGCCCGGACACATCCCCGCGGGGTTTGAATTTACCAAACGAGCATGAAAATATCGATTTTGGATCAGGCGCTGGATTTTATGTTGACGCAACAACAGAGGGTTACAAAGACCACTACCGTATGTACAGCTACATCACGAAAGAACTCTACCAACTTATCGAAACCGAATTTAAAATGAAAAATCGCATTTCAATTTTTGGACACTCGATGGGAGGCCACGGCGCTCTAACAATTGGGCTTCGAGAAAAAGAAAAATTTAAATCAGTTTCGGCATTTGCGCCCATCGTCAATCCCCTCGAAAGCCCTTGGGGAAAAAAAGCCCTAACCGGCTACTTGGGTGATGATGCTAAAACATGGAAACAGTACGACACCTGCGAGCTTATTCAATCAGGTGTGAATCGCACAGACGAAATCTTAATCGATCAAGGCACTGAAGATCAGTTCTTAGAGCAATCATTGAAAACAAAAAATTTAATTTCTGCAAATAAAAATAATTCTCAGAAATTAAATGTTCGTTTTCAAAAGGGCTTTGATCACAGCTATTATTTTATTGCGAGTTTTATTGAAGAACATATCCGGTTTCATGCGGAGAGGTTGGGGTAGAGTAGTATGGCCTTCATTTCTTGAATTCCTAGGCAGCTTTGAGATTCATATCCCAATCGGCAAATGCTAAGACAGCCGGATGCACTTTTAATGCATGAGCTAAAACTTTTGCACGATCAACACCCATAACAATACGATTATGTTCCAGAGAAGAAATTGTAGCTTGTTTGAGACCGGTTTTTTCGGCAAGTTGCAGCTGAGTTAATCCTTGTAACTCACGATAGATTTTTAAAGCCTTGCCCGGTGTTAATTTTCCGTATTTTTTTGCGGGAACGAATTGATCTTTTAATAATTCTTTTACTTTTTTCCCATTAGCCATTTCTATTTCCTTCTGTAATCGTGAGGGGTCACTTTTAAAACTAAAATTTTAATTGCAGAGCCTTCGATCATGTAAATCACACGCCATTGCTGGTTTAATGAAGAAGCTCTTGCACCCTTCCATTCACCTTTCAGGGCGTGATCCCAGTAACCATTGATTCTTTGAATACCTTGCGGGCCGTAGTGCTCAATTAAGTTTTTCCAAGCATCAAAAGAGTCACGAATCTCAAATGGAGCTTTTTTTAATTCTTTCTCTGTTGACTTCGCAATTTCGACTATCCACATGATTTAAAGGTAATATTACTTATAAACAATGTCAAGGATTGTTAACTAA
The DNA here is from genome assembly GCA_043747435.1 of Bdellovibrio sp. Taxonomy (GTDB): domain Bacteria; phylum Bdellovibrionota; class Bdellovibrionia; order Bdellovibrionales; family Bdellovibrionaceae; genus Pseudobdellovibrio. The sequence goes on from JAYTPD010000001.1 coordinate 6,194, forward strand.
ATAAACTTGGTATAGGACTTACTCCAAAGTCATACCGCGCTTAACTGAAACTAGGCTGCAGAAATCATCATCTGATATAACAACATCATAATTTCCGCCTTGCATATAAATTCCATTACACACCCCTGATATTGAAATTGTGTACTGACCATAAACTTCATTGCTTGCGACTGGCAAAGAAAGTTCAATTTGCTTAAGTGTAGGCGCCGGGTTAAAAAGGGACAAAAATCACCGGCGCAACGGTCTCATATGGACCACCTAAAAATCAGTTTTATCAGCAATTTTATTTAAGAACTTAAATTTCCAAAGAACAAGTCTTGCTTGAGTCGAGCAAGGTAGTGTTTAAACGCGCACAGCCCTCATGGTTTGAATCCAAAATCTTTATCTCCAAAGTATTCAAAAGAAAAATTAATTCCTTATAGCAGCCCCCCTGTAAGTTAAAATGCTGAATTTAAAATAGAATCTAAAAGCTAAAAATTAAAAGATAATTTAAAAGAATTTTCTAAAACTGGACTTAACTTTAAATAAAAAAATAATCATCCAAACGGAAACACCAGTGGGTGTGGTCCCTTTGTAATGATTATACACAAAGTCCCATGGGACCGTTGCGCCGGTGAATTTTGTCCCTTTTAAAACCGGCGCTTACAATTCAATCTGTAAAATCAAATATTCGAATTAAGCGGCTATCACCAAAACATCAACTGGACAGCCCTTTGCAATAGACTAGACTAGAAATGAGCACTTTTAAGTTTTACTTTATTTTACTTTTAACAGCGTTGATCTCGATTCAGAGCTGGTCTAATGGATTAAAATGCACTGAGCTTTTTAAAAACGAAGCTGAGGTGTCCAAAGTTAAGATTGGATTATCATTAACTTATTCACCTGTCTTAAAGATCGACAGCGCAGACCAAAGCTTTGATGATTATGTGTTTATTGAAACTTTTAAACCAGGCTTTGCAAATCCAGTTCAACAACGACTAATTCCTTATACAAATGGTATCAGTGGTGTCGAAGCTTTTGGACGTGATTTCTTGCACGAAGTAGGTTTACAAGCGATCTATCAAAATTATGGTTCGCGAGTTCCGATTGAAACAATTCAATTAGTTCAAAAAGTTGAAAAAACTCTTCCACTGGAACGCCAGGCCGTTTATTTAGTAAAATCAAATATCGGAAGTATTGATATTCATGACGTCAGTGGAATGATGCGCATTTTTGATGGTTCAATTTATCAAAACGGTGTTCGTAAATTCGCAAATCCTGCCTTACCGCTTGAAAAAATTTTGAAGGCACAAGGAAAATCGACAAACATCATCAACGAAAAAAGAGAACAAGGTTTTGATGTTTTTGAAGTCGGAAAATATTTTTTAGCCGGCGGCATGTCAGGAAAAGAATTTCAGATGGCACGTCAAAGTATTTTAATCTGGTGGGTCGATTACTTAGAAAGTCGCGGCGAAGAAACTTTATCTCAATGTTATTTTTACGCCCATGTTGCAAGCCGAACTCATCAAATTGCTTATCAAAGAAATTTTCATTTTAAGACAACTTCACGCTTAGAAAGTCAGGGTTTGGCTGATAATGAAAATATCCTGGAAATCAGAGGAGACATCCTGATTGCTCGACTTCGCGCTGCGATTATTTCAAAGAATAAAAGTGAATGAGCTTTTCAAATGTTGGCCAAGCCGAATTTAAAATTTGCTTTTGTTCTGACTTGGTTTGAGCGTAAATTGATTGATAACAATAACCCACAAGTGCCACATGAAGTGCTCTTGATAAAGAGTCTTCGCAGTTTTTCTGTAATTTTCCTTCATGTTGAGCTTGAATAAGATAAACACTTAATCTTGAAATCGCAGCAACTCGAGTTGACTCATAAAGCTTTCTAATCTCTGGGTGACTTGCGCCAAAGTAATACATCGCTATAATCGAATTCGCTTGCACTTTTTGTTCGTAAAAAAAATGAAGATTCCCTTCAACATAAAGTTTTAAATTTTCCAAAGCTCTGTTTCGAGGATCAATTTTAGAATCAATGAATTTTCGTCCGTTTTCAGCAGACCAAAGAAATACTTGTCGCATTAGATCCATCTTATTTGTCACATAACTATAAATAGCGGGTTGAGACACCCCTACTTTTTTTGCAATTTCCGCAAAAGTGACAGCTTCAAAGCCCTTTTTCCAAAAAAGCGTGGCTGTGCTTTGAAGAATTAATTCTAAGGTTGTTAGGCTATTTTGAGATTTCTTCATTTTAATTTACTTTCTGTCAAACTTTTACACGCATTTATAGATTATACTATACAAATTATATTTTATAAGTAAATATTTATTTTTTATCAATTTGAGATATTGTGGTTTGTATCGAAGTCGAAATTAATTGGCTTCTTACAAAGGAAATAAAAATGAAAAAAGTAATTTTAATTGTTATACTAAGTATGGCTACAATCGCACGCGCCGATTTTTATAGTCTGTCGTGTCGGTTTGTATCCATGTCAACATTCGAACAACTTCAAACGGAAGTGCTTGTCAATTGCAATAATGGCTGGGGTCTGACTCATTTATTAGGCCTCAACAATAGCCCTTGTAAACCTGCAACAAACTTAGAAAATTTTTTTAAAGGTGCAACGCCTAATGAAGTCGTTAAAATAATTGGCCAAACCGGTACTAATGTTAGTCTTGGCGGATTAGTCGATGGTTTTGATATCAGTATAGCAAAACGCACAGGATCTTCATCCATTTTGCAGGCACCTACAATAATTCAACATGGACAACCAAAAAAATGTAACAACACACAAGTGGCTATTTTTCGGCAATAAAATTTTTTATCGAAGCCAAAATTATTTGGCTTCTTACGAAGGAAATATAAAATGAAAGCAACTTTCTTATCGACAATCGTGATGATCGCAATATCAGCTTCGACTTGTTTTGGAGATTCATCTGATTGTGGTGTTTTAGTGGTGAAATCGAATTTAAGATGAATCCTGAATCATCAAAAAGTACTATTGGTAAAGATCATAATGGCCGTTACGAAAAACGCGCCACTTCAATTTGGATCGATTGTTTTTAATTATTAAAAAAGTGAAGCTTCTTCTTAGTTTGGACTAAGAAGAAGCTTCACTTTTTTATGTTACCCAAAAATAAGGCAATAATAGACTGACGCCTTCTAGCGTAGATTAATTTAAAGTGCTAATTTCAAGATCTAGAACTAAGCTTAAGATCATGTGCGACATTCGATTTTTTATTCTTATATCTCTGTCTATTGTAATCTATCAAAATCCAGCTCAAGCTAAAAACTTAACTTGGCACGAAGCCGTTCAAATGGCTCAAAATAATAATTCAGATTTAATCTCTTCGCAGAAAACTTTTTTATCTACGAAAACGATTCAGAACACAAGTTTCAGTGGGTTTTTACCAAAGCTAAGTGCTTCATTGAATGAGACAGATTCTAAAAGTCAGGGCTTTGATTCGACAAAAGCTTATGGGGCTCAGCTTAATTTATCGCAAAATATTTTTAATGGTTTTTTTGATCTGAATCGAAGTCGCATGCTTGAAGCCAATTCTAATGCAGCTTCGGCTCAGCTTAAATCGTCTTTGTCTGTGATCAGTTCGGATCTTCGCAATGCTTTTGAAGCTGTTTTATTTTTAAAAAGTTTTAAAAAATTAACAGCAGATATTATCTTACGCCGAAAAGAAAATTTAAAAAATGTTCAATTGCAATTTCAAAGTGGACGAGAAAACAAGGGCTCGGTCCTATTGTCTGAATCTTATGTCGAGCAAGCTTTGCTTGATGATTTAATGGCTTCTCATCAAGTTGAAATAACTGTTGAGAATCTTAAACGCATTCTTGGACTGACCACTGAAGACGATATTGAGATTTCAGATCAAGATCAAAATTTATTCTTGGCGGACTTACAACAAATTAAAATAGAATTTCCAAATTTTCATCAATTAGCTCTTTCACATCCTGATGTGCTTTCGATACAGGCTCAAACTGAAGCAAATCTTTATTCGTATCAAATGAGCCAAGCCGCTTTTTACCCACAATTGGATTTATCGGGAACCTATGGAAATTATGATGATCATTTTTTTCCTGAAAAAAATCGATGGAGTGTGAACTTAACTTTAAGCATTCCTTTATTTGATGGCACAAAAGATTATTACTCTGTCAAATCAAACTACTTAAAATATGAATCAAGTCGTTTGCAAACTGAAAATAAATTAAAACTTCTACAAATTCAAATCAAACAAGCCTATCAAAATTATCTTGAGGCTGTTCAAAAAGAAAAAGTTGATTTGAGTTTTAATAAAGCGGCAGAAGTGCGGGCTCAGATTGGTCGTAGTAAATATAAAAATGGTTTGCTGTCTTTCGATGATTGGGATTTGATTGAAACAGACTTGATCAAAAATCAAAAATCTTATTTAAACAGTGTGAAAGAACTTGTGGCTCAGTTTTCAAATTGGGAACAAGCTCAAGGTGTTGGAGTTTTAAGTGAAAAAAAATAAATTAGTTATTCTTGTTGTCAGCATCTTAATTATTGTTGGAATAAGTTATTATTTTTGGGGTAATAAAAAGTCGACCGTTGAAATTCGTGAAACTGTCATCGCCAAAGGTCAAATCACTTTAAAAATTTTATCAACTGGAACTGTGCAACCCGAAAATCGTTTGCAAATTAAATCTCCGGTTCCTGGCCGCGTTGATCGCGTCTTAGTGAGTGAAGGCGATCGCGTTAAAAAAGGTCAAATCTTAGCTTGGCTCAGCTCAACTGAAAGAGCTGCGCTGATCGATGCCGCCCGCTCTCAAGGTGGAGACGAAGTTAAACGTTGGGAAGAACTATATAAAGCAACACCTTTGGTGGCTCCAATTTCAGGAACAATTATTCAAAGAAATGTCGAAGCTGGCCAAACTTTTACAACAGGAGATCCAGTGCTTGTCATGTCGGATCGACTGACGATTAAAGCTCAAGTCGATGAAACAGATCTAGCGCAAATTTTTTTAAAGCAAAAAGCAGAAGTCACTTTGGATGCCTACCCAGATAAATTGCTTCCGGCCGTTGTCGATCAAATTGCTTACGAAGCAAAAACAGTTAACAACGTGACGACCTACGTGATTGATGTTTTGCCTGACGAAACGATTGATTACATGCGAAGTGGAATGACAGCAAACGTGACTTTTATTGGAAAAACTAAAAAAGATATTGTTCTTATTCCGAATGAATTTATTAAATATGAAAATGGAAAACCAAACGCTTTAATTAAAACAGAAAATAAAAATCAAACGCGCGAGCTTCAATTAGGCCTGAGTGACGGAAAAAATTCTGAAGTGATTTCAGGCCTTGAAACCAACGAAGTCGCTTTGATTATTTTAAATAAAAAAGATTCTAAAGCAAGTTCTAGCCCATTTTCTCCGTTAGGCAGTGGTTCACGTCGAAGTGGAAAGTAGTTTGCGATGATCGAAATCAAACAGATCACAAAATCTTATCGAATGGGGAAAGAAAAACTTGATATATTAAAAGGTATCAATTTAAAAATTGAAGATGGTGATTTTGTTGCGATCATGGGCCCGTCGGGCTCTGGCAAGTCGACTTTAATGAATATTTTAGGTCTTTTAGATGTTCCAAGTTCAGGGTCTTACTTATTTAATTCAACCGAAACTTCAAAAATGAACGAAGATGACTTGGCCCTTTTACGAAGAAAAGAAATTGGTTTTATTTTTCAACAATTTAATTTATTACCACGCATGACCGCTGTCGAAAATGTTTCTTTGCCTTTGCTGTATTCAAAAAACGAAAAAGGTTTAAGCCGCGGACTTAAACTTTTAGCTCAAGTGGGTTTGGCTGACCGGGCCACTCACCGTCCGAATGAGCTCTCGGGCGGTCAACAGCAGCGCGTGGCGATTGCAAGATCTTTAGTGAATCAACCGCAAATGATTTTAGCCGATGAACCCACAGGAAATCTTGATTCACTCAGCGAAAAAGAAATTATGAATACGCTGAAAGAGCTTAATCAGTCAGGCATCACTGTTGTGATTGTTACACATGAAGAAGAAATTGGACAGCAAGCGAATCGCTTAATACGAATGCGCGATGGTTTAATAATTTCAGATGAACGACTTCGCGAACAAAAAGAAACAAAAACTTTAGTCCGTCCGAAAACAAGCTTACTGATATCAAAAAATAATTTAACACATTCTATTTTAGATTTTTTAGATTATTTTAATCAAGGTTATAAAACTTTAATGGCGAATAAAATTCGAACGGGCTTATCCATGCTTGGCATTTTAATCGGAGTGGCATCTGTTGTTGCGATGCTGGCTTTGGGGCGCGGCGCCCAGCACGCCATTGAAGAACAACTTTCTTCGTTAGGATCTAATCTATTAATTGTTCGACCCGGCTCAGTTCGCGTTGCTGGCGTAACTCAAGAAAGTGGAGCTGCGAATCGACTTTCTTATGACGATGTCGGCGTTTTAAGAAATCGCATCAGCACTTTAAAATATGTTTCAGCCATGGTGAATGGTCGGGCTCAAGCCACAGCTGCTGCTAAAAATTGGAATACTCAAGTGCAAGGCACTTCAGCCAGCTGGGCTGATATGCATACGTCTGTTCCTGAACTAGGACGTTTTTTTAACGAGGATGATAATTTAAAACGAATGCGAGTTGCCGTCATCGGAGCAACAATTCAAAAAGAACTTTTCGGAACCCAAATTCCCATCGGAGAAATGATCAAAATTAATAAAGTCAGCTTTCAAGTGATCGGCGTACTTCCCGAAAAAGGAGCTACAGGTTGGCGCGACCAAGATGATGTGATTGTGATTCCTATATTGACCGCCATGCACAGGCTGCTAGGAAAAGATAATGTTGATATGATAGAAGTTGAGATCGATCGTCCCGAAAATTTAGACAGCGCACAAGACTCAATTTTAAATGTGATGTCGTCTCAACATAAAATTCCGATATCGCAACAAGAAGATGCATTTCAAATTCGTAATATGGCTGACATCCAAGCGGCTCTTCAGCAAAGCAGTAAAACGATGTCGATGCTCTTAGCAACAATTGCCGCAATTTCTTTATTAGTGGGTGGTATTGGTATTATGAATATCATGTTGGTATCTGTGACTGAACGCACGCGCGAAATCGGTTTACGCAAAGCTTTAGGCGCAAAAGCCCGAGATATTTTATCGCAGTTTCTATCCGAGTCCGTTGTTGTCAGCGTTGTGGGTGGTTCGCTTGGAATTTTTTTAGGCTGGAGCATCACAACCACTTTATCGGCGGTTACCGGCTGGGCCACTTCAGTGTCGATTGATTCGGTTTTACTTTCATTTTTCTTTTCAGCTGTGATTGGAATTATTTTTGGAGTTTATCCCGCCAAAAAAGCCTCGAAGTTGAATCCCATTGATGCTTTACGATCAGAGTAAAATCTTGTTTGAGTATTATTTAAACAATTAAGCTTATCTTAATTATATTGTTTGTTTTTTTAAACTAAAATTCGTAGAGTTCAAATAAATAATTTCAGGAGAATTCAATGAAAAACAAATTTGCTTTAATGGCCTTTTTATTTTTATTACCAGGACTTTCGTTCGCACAAAAGTCGACCGAAAATCTTTCAAATTTAATGGGCGCAATCAACCAAGTGATCGGCGAAAAAACTCAAGTGGATGGCGTGAAAGATTCTTCAGTGAAAATAACGCCTCCGGCACAAAATGTTTTTAAAACTTTAACGGATGATTTAGAGCTTTGCCAGACCACAAAAACAACGAATCCTGAAGTTGTCAAAGTTGAAAAAGATGGAGTCAGTGTTCAGTTTAAAAAATTTGATCTCAGAATCTACGGAGACAAATGCCCCCTTGAATTGTTGGCCAGCTTAAATGCAACACAACAAACAGACGATGCGCTTGAAGCCAATTTTGTGATGAAATTAGTTTTTAAGACAGACAGTTATATTCAAAAATACAAAATGAAAAATATAGAGGTTTCAGGAAATGTCAGTGCGAAAGCTGTCAAAACAGGAAATGTTGTTCATCTACCCGTTCTCTTAAAAATCGCCAGTCACGGCGAAAGCACAGATTTGGGTTATGTCGCGCAAGAGATGAGTTTTGCTATCACGATGGATGTTGATACGACTCAATTTAACTTTAATGTTTTGACCGAGCAAAATGCAACATTGCAATTTGGCGATCAAATTCAAAAAGGCTACAGCCGTTCGAAAATATCAGGCTTTACTCAAGCTGAAGTGCTTTATACTTTAAACGATAAAGAAGTTTCTGAGTCTGAGTACCAAGTTTTTTTACAGAGTTTTGTACTACCAGGAACAGTCTCTGCAGATGATCCAAATGCTCCCGATGGCAAAGTATTGTCTCAATGTACCTTTGTTGCTTACGATAAAAAAAATATTTCAGCAGCGATATTAAAAGACCAAATGCAAAAATCAACACTTCAAACCGATGGCTTGTTGGCTCGTGGACAATCTTGCATGAATGATGTCAGCATCCCTTTTCAACAGGGTTCAGAAAATTACACCGGTCAGCTTTCATTCGGAAAAGAATGGATTTCTTTTTCGTCTGCGCCCAAAAATAAACCTTCAACCACGGCCCCAAGCGTTTTTGTACTTTATAAAGATACAAGTGTTCAAACTCATGAAACAGAAAATCTTGTGATGGGACTGCAATGCCAAGTTGTCACTGTTTGTCCATGATTTTAATATTTCTATTTGTAGGTCTAAGCTTCTTCAGCACTGCGCATGCTGATATCGAAATCGTTGACTCAGCTTTACAGCTCAAGACATTACCGGGAAGCTTTAATTCGGTTGCGTTTTCAAAAGCTTTTAATTGCGAAAAGTCGACGACTTTTTTTGTTAAAACGGGACAGTGTAAATTGCACTGTGAATTTGGCGGATGTGAAGAAGATTGCAAATGGCCAAAACTTGTTTCAGCTGATTTTCATTATGAAGATTGCTCGTCTGATTCGGTCTCGATATATTCGACACTTGGCCAATCGATTTTTGCCAACTCAAACGACTACACCGCGGCATCGAATTCGATTGCATTAACACTGATTAAATCGATTTCTTTATTTTACGATGCCATCGAAAAAATCCGTGTTGATCAAGTGATTTATCCTATTCGTAAAAACTTTATCGACGAAGGCCAAATGAAATCAGTCCAATTAACAATGATTGCGATTTCGCTTTTTCCGGATAAAACAAAAGAAGACTCTTACGGACTGATGATCAGTTTAGATTTAGATCAGTCCGGATTGAATCAACTGATGTGCTTGGGTTCGCAAAACTCATGCGAAAACAGTCAAGACTACATCATCAAAAGAAAAGGGCTTGTGAATGCATTTAACTAAATTTTTATTTTTGATCTTTGTTTCATTAACATCAATAGCCGACCCTGGCGGCTGGATCAGCTCTGGCGGTGAAGTTTTCAAAAATGCAAAAAATCCGTGGTTTGTAAACAATACGACTGAAGTTCATTACTGCGTTGTGTTTTCAAAGGACGATTTTTCAATCAAAGAAGCTGATGCACTTCCATTAATCGCAGAAGGCCTTCGATATTGGAAACAACAGCTCGACGGAAAAGCTGCAATTTCACTTGATCTTCCTCATGATGGCCTAATTGGAAATTTCTTAGAAGTGGCTACTCAAAATTTTATTTTGAATCCCACGTGCCTTGGCCAAGAAGAATTGGTTTTAAAATTTGGCTATGGTGCTTTAGATAAAGATGAACTTGCTTACATGAAAGAACCCGAAAAATATGTCGGTCTTACGCTTCGTAAATCCTATGATGAAGTGAACTTAAAAGGCTCTGGCAGTATTTATATTTCAGGCGATCATGGTAAAAACGCTTACAAAAAAACTTCTAAAGATGTCATTGATGAAGCTTGGCAGTACCCAAAACTATTACAGTACGTGATCATTCACGAATTAGGGCATGTTTTCGGTTTACCTCATTCAGGTTCGGGATTGATGTCAGAAGTTTTCTTGGATCAACTTTTGATTCGTAAATTTGCGGCTCTTTATGTGCGCGAACCGATTTCGCCATTTATTAAACCTTCAGATAAAGCTGAAATCTGTGATGCCAGCGTTTTACCTACGGGAAGCCAAAGTTTTTTAGCCCCTTATTTTACACTGAGTTTCAAAGAAGATTGTTTAAAATTAGAACTGGCTGAAAATAAAAAAGAATTTTCGATTTTGACAAAAAAAACAAATGCCGACCAGACGACTTGGAAAAAAATTGGATCCTTAGTCATCGATCAAAATGAAATTATAGATTATTCTCTTAAGCCGGCATTAGTTTTACAACTAACTGAGCAGCAAAAGTTTTTTAAAAATATTGAATTATCTTTTTTAATCGGTCCTTTATTTCAAAATTATAAAGTTGATGGTCATATTAATTTTGGAACTTCGCTTAAACCTTATCCAGTGCAAATTGATTTAAGCCCCGATGCGATTGTTGTTTACGGAATGTTTGAAAATAGAATCCGTCAAGTTTTTAGCTTTGGTAATCCGTTATTATTTAGTTTAGCAAAACCATTTTAATTTTAACGGCCTGTGAATAAAAAAAGGGGAAAGACTTTCGTCTTCCCCCTAAAGCGATCAAACACGCGAAGCTTGATTACTTCACTGCTGATTTCTTTTGAATACATTCGTAACTGATCTGCCACTCTTTTAACTGCGATGTTGAAACTTTTCCTGAAGTTGATTCCGACGGATCTTTACCACCCGACATCAATGGAATACCCAAAAAAGATCCAACTTCACTTGAACTTTCACCAGCTTTTTTCGAGGTGTTCGAATTTGTCGTTGATTCTTGACCAATAACCACTTCACCTTCTTCTAAAATTTTAACTGGAGCTGGTCGGCAGTTGGCTTCCATCATCGTTGTGGCTTTTGCACGGTCTTCATCACGATGTTCAGCTTTAAGAGCCACGATTCCATTTTGATTAGGTTTTTTCTTCACATCGCGAGCATAAGGTTGGTATGGGAGCGATTGACAAGAACTGATTGCAACTAAAGCAGTGATTGATAATAATATTTTTTTCATTTTAAACATCCTTTCTATTCACACAGTGATTAAAGTGAGATCGCGTAGCCAGCTTGAACGATGTATCCAGTGGCGCGACCATCAGCATTTTTAAATACTTTCGTTAAACCGTAGTTGTAAGTCAGGTCTAAACTGACACGTCCTGCAACAGCTTCAATTCCCCAGTCGGCTCCAATGCCCGCTTGAGTAAGAACTCCTAGCTCAGTCATCTCGGATTTGATATCGCTTGATGCACCAAATATATCCGATGATTTTGCACCAACAACATAAGTTGGAGTTACACCAGCTTTACCAAACCAGTGCGTTCCTTCAGAGGCTGGGTTAAAAATATATTTTGCGCGAAGAGGTATAGCTATTTGCTTGAATTCAAGCGAACTGACTTCAAAACTTAAGCCCGCAAAATCGACTGTTTGTTTAGCGCCGGTTTCAAGGTACTCTAATCCACTTTCAAGTTCAACTTGGCCACCAGCCATTGGCATTTGCACTAGTACCGCCGCCGAATTTCCACCTTTTGATTTGTAGTCGGCATCAGCACCTTGAATATTGAAATACGAATACCCTAAGCTTGGAACTATCTTAAGTTGCTCGGTGGGCTTAGCACTGACCGATTGATTGGTTTCGGCAAAAGCAAAATGGGGGGCTGCTGCCAAACATGTTGCTAAAACTAAAACCTTCACTTGTGAACTCTTTACGGACTTTAAAAACGTTTTCATAGACTTCTCCTTTTTTGTTATGATCGCTTTTTTCGACGACATTTGTGTCGATCGAATAGATTCATCATGGTTTTTAAATTATATTATTTGTATTATTTATAATTGAAATTTTGATTAATTTATTATATTTTTAGTATAAATAATCAAAAGGGTCAAAATTATGGCATTTTTAATTTACGAGTACACAGACTACAAGAAAATCATCAAAGAGCGTGTAAAGGATTTAAAAAAAACAAAAGTTAAATTCAGCTTACAATACATTTCAGAAGTCTTAAATATACAGTACACGTTTTTATCAAAAGTTTTAAACTCCGAAACAAATCAACTGAACGAAGATCAAATTTTTACGGTGGGCTATGCGCTTGAATTTTTAGATGACGAAGTCGAATATTTTTTGCTTCTACGCTCACATCAAGCCACTTCAAATAAAATTCGTAAAAGCTTTTTATTTCAAAAAATTTCAGCTCTACAAAAACGGCAAAGCCTAAGCCTGAACACAGCGCAATCAACGCCATCTGCATTTGCTGATGATATGCGGTACTTGATGGATTACCAAGCGCTCGTCGTGCACGCCGCTTTATCGATTAAGTCGATTCAAAAAAATCCACAGATATTGGGCTCACTGATGGGGCTTGATCAAATTCGCGTAAAAGAAATTTTAACTTTACTCGATCGCATGGGCCGAATCGAATACGACATCAAAGCCAATGAAGTTAAAAAATTACTGAATGCGCGCACGCACTTCGGTAAAGACCATCCGATGACCCGCACCCACCAGCTTGTGATGAAAACAGCCCTGAATCAACTTTCATTCACAAAGAGTGAAGAAAAAAAAGAAAACCTCTTCGTGACTTTCACCACAGACCCTATCGGCTTCGAAAAAATTAAAAAACAAATCAAAGCTTTTACATCCGACGTGCAAAAAATTACTCTGGATCACAAGCACACAGGCGTGTATCAGATGAATTTAGATTTTCTTGAGGTTTTTTAATTGATTCAGGCTCGGTGATTTGTTAGAAATTTTCAATTCATCGGAGCCTTCAGTGAAGCTTGTATTCCAATTACTCATGACCTTTCAATTTTCTTATGCCTCAAGCCCGTACTCTTTATCTCCGAATATAAATAGCGAAAAAGATTTCAATCGCACAGCCCAAATGATCACTCAAGAATTCACAAAGGATTTTGCCCGCATCGGCAAAGAGCTTCGTGTTGTTCCCGAATGGTACAACCCGCAGCAAAACTCTTCGACCGAAGTTTTAGCCCACGTTGCCGTGATTCATCTTTTGGGAGGTTATGCTCAAGTTATGTCTGAAGATGCTTTTTTACTTGTGGCTTGTCATGAAACGGGTCACCACTTGGGTGGACCCCCATTTTACTTCGGTACAAAAATCAGCGTTGAAGGCCAAGCGGATTATTTTGCAACTAGCAAATGCATGCGAAGGCTTTTAAAAGACCAAGACAACGAAGCTTTTATTAAAAGATACGGCGCACAGTATTCGGTTCGAATTGATTGCAATCGAGTCTGGGGAGCCGACACCAAAGATTCTTATTTGTGTATGCGATCAATTATGGCTGCGATGAATTTAAGATTTCGAATGGATACAAACCGACGAGATCACCTGAATCAAAAAGACCACACCCATGTCGATTCAACAAATGCACAACACCCGTCTGCACAATACCGCTTCGACACCCATCGTGCCGGCGCACTTTGCCCCTTAAGCCAAGACGAACTTTACAACGGCCGCAACACCCCAACTTGCGAAGCGACTCGAGCTGGCGAACAATCCGCGGCTAGACCTAACTGTTGGTACGATGAGCCGACTGACTTTAATTGACGTTGTGCAAATGAGTAAGTCAGACTAAGTATAGAAAAATACATGAAGGAGTTATTTTATGAAAACTTTGACCAAACAATTTATATTAGCTATTTTTGCTGTCTTCGCATTTAATCAAGCCGCACAAGCCGGTTTACTTCTTGAACCCTATATTGGATATGCTTCGGGCCAAGAAAAGCAAACAACCACAGCTAATTATAAGGGTACAGAATATGGAGCACGCGTTGGTTATTCTATTTTAGGTTTTGCGGCCGGCGCAGAATATTCAGCGATTAGTTTTACGGATGACTCGACACCAAGCCAAACGTTAACGAATGGTGATCTTGGTTTTTTTGTAGCTTACAAATTTCCAGTTTTATTTCGTGCTTTCGCATCTTATGCTCCATCATCAGAAATCAAAGACTCATCTAATGGGATAACATCAACTTTAAAGTCAGGTAATGCGATGAAAATCGGTGTTGGCTACACAGGTTTTCCGTTTATCAATATCAACTTTGAATACCAAACAAGCACTTACAGCAAAATAAATTCGTCGGGTGTCGATTTTCCGTTGAGCCCAAGTCTAACGACGACAGGTTATGCCATAACGATCAGCGCGCCATTTTATTTGTTTTAAAGAATCTACTTTGCGCAGCTCTTCACCCACTGACCTGTAAATTTCAACACAGCTTCAGCGGGTAAGATCTGTTTAATTGTCCCTTTGGCTTCACCTTGCAGGTCATAGCTTTTACTTGAAAAAACTCCGTGAAGTTTTCCGACGGCTTCCATTTTATTATTTTTACAGCTCAGGGCAGCTTCTAATTTTTTATTTTTTACAGTCCACTTTGTCAGCGAGCAGCCTTTTTTTTTGAGTTCTTTTTCGATTGTTGTTTTAACATCTTTGGCTTGGCTTTCGGTGATGCACTCTTCGCCTGTGGATTCTGGTAATTGCAAACCATTAAGCTCGATACTGTCTTTTGACGTCCAAAGACCTGGCTCGAAAGATTGCGCTAAAAGTTTGTCTGCAAAAAATAAAAAACAGATCATAATTAGATTCTTCATTCACTTAATTTAGCATTGAAAAAAAAATAATGCAAAAATGGAAAGCTGAATAGGACCTGCTTGTCTTACAAAAAGACCCAATACGCTGCAAATAGACACGTCTGATACATGAATGCCCGTACAGTTGCTTTGGCAGACTGGCGCATCTGTTGCTTTCTACAAATATCTAACAAGGAGACCTTATGATCAGCGCAAATGAAATTAAACCAGATATGCCTGTCGTGTGTTCACAAGAAGGACAATTTGCCATTGTGGACCACATGGATGGCAGCGACAGCATCAAACTTAAAAAAGATAAAAATGGAAAACACCACTTTATTCCCCTTAACTGGGTCAAAAGTGTCGACTCAAAAGTTCACATCGACAGACCTGGCGATGAAGCGATGCAAGACTGGCAAGAGCAAAAATAATCTTGTCGTTACAAAAATTCACTTCTAGGCTTGAATAAGAACTCCTTGGAGGACTTATGAGCTTTGAATCTACGAACAACAGTCGACGTGATTTAATCAAAAGTCTAAGCGCACTGGGTGTTTTAAGTCTGACACAAAGCCCTTTCGAAAATTTTTTGATGGGGCTCAACACGGGGCCTAACACCGATCCGCAAAGACTTAGCTGGAAAGCCTTTCGTGAAACAAACTTCGAAGGCTCATGGCAACCCACCGAAATTGAAGGGGAAATTCCATCGCAACTTCAAGGAAGTCTTTACCGCATTGGCCCGGGTCGTAAAAAAGTTTTTGCAACACCTCTTCTACATTTTTTTGATGGCGATGCTTATCTAACCGCTTTACGATTTAAAAATGGAACTGTAACTGCGCAATCGCAGTTTCTTGAAACAGTCGAAAGCGTTACCGAAAGTCGCGCGCAAAAAATGCTTTACAACGAGTATGGAACTCAAAGCCCGCAAAGATCAAAAGGCTTTAAAAATTCACCAAATATTCATTTTGTGCAAATGGCCCAACGTTTTTTTGCTTTGTCTGAATCGGCGCATCCTTACGAAGTCGATCCACAAACTTTAAAAACTTTAGGATCTTTCGATTTCAATGGAGAACTCAATTCAAATGTCAGTTTTACGGCTCACCCCAAGTTTGATCCATTCTCGGGTGATACTTTTGCCTTTGGGATTACGCAAAATCTTCGTCCAACTTTAAAAATTTTTAAAATATCAAAGGCGACTGATCAACTTTCTGAAATTTCATCGATGAGTCTAGGCGGATTTTTTCCGATTCATGATATGATGCTCACCGAAAATTATATTATCTTTGTGGTGTCGCCGTTAAAAGTTAAATTAGCTGGTGCGGCTTTAGGAACGAAGCCACTGGCTGAACTTCTTGAGTACGATCAAAAGTCTCCACTTCGCATTTTAATTTTTAGAAAAGATGGTCAAGGCGAATCTATTGAACTTAAATCTGAGCCCTCGGGCTTGATTTTTCATAACTGCAACGCTTTTGAAGACGCTACAACAGGTCATTTAGTTTTTGATACGATCATTGCCGACGATGCTTCAGTTTTTAATTTATTTAAAAGTTGGTCCAACGAAAAAATGCCGAAGGGCCCAGCTTCATGGATCACACGCTTTGAAATCGACCTCAAAGACAAAAAAATAATTTCCAGAACAAAAATCAGCGATGGTGTGCCCACTGACTTTCCAGCGATCGATAGCCGCCTTTACGGCTCAAAAATAAATTACTGTTATGGACTTGAGGCGCATAATCCTGATGATCTTTTAGCAATGAATGGACTGGTTTGCTGGGATCTTCAAAACTTTCAGCCCCATCGAATAAAAGCCCCTGCTCAGCAAGTCTGGGGAGAGCCCTTGTACATTCCCTACCCGCAAGGAAAGCCCAATCTTCACTCGGCCGCCTGGATTTTACACTTAGGTTACGATGCAGATCGTGATCAGACATTTTTAGATATCAGAAAGCCATTAAGCCTTGATTTAGAAACGCGTGTCTGGTTGGGGCACTATATACCTGTGGGTTTTCACGGAAGTTTTATCAACTTTTGATAAAGCTTCAGCCCTATCCAAGCATCTGTGGCCGCATAAATAAGTTGTTGTTCCGTTAAAATTTTAGCTTCCCAGTTTGTTAATTTTGATCTTTTAGAAAAAGTGCTTTGCAAAATTTCTTCAGCCATTCCTTTAAGTCCAAAGTTTTTAAGCCCTTTTTCTTTCGCAAGGCTTTGAAGTTCAACAAATTGCCGCGGTATAAATTTAAAAATTTTCTGCAGCTGATTCAAATCGTCCCGGATGGCCGCTCCGACTAAAATAATATTCTCATTTTCAAAAATTTTTTGAATCAAATCAAACCGGGTCACTTGATGAAGCCGTATGATATAGGCATCTGTGTCTGTTGATAACTGCAGTAAAGCAACTTGATAAATCTCGCCCTTTTTAAAGCTGGGCTTTGTTTCAGTATCAAAACCAAGTTCTTTTGCGGAACCAAGCGCTAAGCAAGCCAGGCTCAGCTCATCATCTGTTGTGATAAGATGAATTTTTCCTGAGAAAGAAATTCGGCTTAAAGCTTCATTGTAACTAGACAACATTTACTCTTTAGTTTTTAAACGGCTTTCATTGTCAGCGATGAATTTTTTAAGTTCATCAGCAACACCCAGAAGTTTCAGCCACTGCTCTTTGTAAAGTGTCACCGGAAAACGTCCCATACCGTAAACAGATAAGGCTCCTTTTTCGCTGACTTTCATCGACAGTGCGCCACTGTTTGATTTTTTATTTTTAAGTGCTTCGTTTTCGGCTCTTAGTCGATCAAGTTCTGCTTTCATATCTTCAGACAAAAATACCACCTTTGTTAAAATAAAATGATACGAGCTTTTTAGTCTGATTGGCAACTTCAGCTATGACTCACGTCACTAATTGCCCCAAACACGCGGCTAAAATACGCGCAGCTCTTCATTTGAATCGATTAATCGGCTTTTAGAATGGTCTGGTGTTTGCAAATCTTATTTCGGAATTTAGTAAGAATGTCAATTAACCAACAAAAGAGGAATTACATGAAAAAGTTATTAATCGCATCGACAGCTTTACTTTTAGGTTTAGCGCAAAATGTTTTAGCTGAAGAACGAACTGTTCAAGAAACTGTCGAAGCCAGTCAAAATCCTGATGGAACAACAAATCCACAACAGTATAAAACAGTGACCACAAAAACAGATCGTTTGGATTCACCAATTTCGAGTGGAGGATTTTACATCGAACCGATGCTGACAGGAACCCGTGAAGACGAAACGATTAAAACGTCTCAGCTTCCAATTATTAATCAAGATACATCCGGAGAATCAAACGGTTTTGGAGTTGGTCTACGCATGGGTGGGCATGTTTCTGAAATTCTTTTATTAGGAGTTGATGCACGCTATTCAAAAATGACCTTAAACGATTCATTTTATAATAAAGCTGACGCTGACGTTTACAATGTGGCGCCATTTGTTGGTTTGCAAACTCCCCTTTTTGGAATTCGTGTTATCGCGGGTTATGTGGTCGCAGGTGAAAATAATCCAACATCAGGCGTGCAGGGTTTAGATGTTAAGTTTTCGCGTGCTGCGGGTTGGAGAATCGGCGCCGGCATTCACGTTTTAGCGTTCGGCGTAAATCTAGAGTATCAAGACTTAACTTATAATTCGACTGAAATTGAATCTTTCGGATCAGTTGCTGTCAATAACGCCACTTCGATCGACGCCAACACGCGCGGCTACACAGTCAGTTTAAGTTTTCCAATTGAATTGTAATTCAAAACTAAAATTGAAATTTTTCAACTAAACGAAAAGGATAAAAAATGTTTAATCAAAAAACTCAGACCCCTTCTGTTGAACCAACTCATGACCGTCACGCCCACATCTTGTGCTGGAAGTCGGTGTCCGCGGGTGTTCTGATCTCGGTGATGTCCTACATGATTTTATCAGCGCTGGGTGCCGGCCTTGTTGGATCGGCAGCACAAAGTGTAATTGAAAACGAACAAAGCGGAAGTGCACTGGCAACGGGTTCAGTCTTGTGGTTGGGTCTATCCGCAGTGGTCTCGCTTTTTTTAGGAAGCTACTTTGCGGTTCGTATGGCAAAATCTGTCACAAATAAAATTGGTGCGGCTCATGGATTTGTTGTCGCATCAATTTTCTTTATTCTATTGATGATTCAAGCAGGCAGTGCGGTGTCTTCTTTATCGCGTGGGTTTGGTCGTCTGGCGGCAGGCCTGGGAAGAGGTTCAGCTTCAGTGGTTACAAGTCCCTTCGTGCAAGATGCCATCAACCGCGCTTTAGGCACTTCAACATTAAAGTCGTCACCACAGACTGTTGCTGAAGGTTTAGCGGATCGTCTTCTGATGGGTGATGTTGACTCAGCAAAAGCCTATTACAGCTATCAAACAGGTCTTTCTGGCGCGGAAGTCGATACAAAAATCGCGCAGCTTAAAACTGAATTCGAAAGCTCAGCAAAAATGGTTGGAGAAAAAGTTGCGAATGCTGTTTCCGATACAGGCTGGAGTCTATTTGTTGTTTTTATCGTCGGACTTTTATCGGCATTGATCGGCGGTCGTACCGGCGCCCACGCGAATACGGATCGACCACTTCTGGCTTCGGAATTAATAGGATCACAGATGCGAAGGCCAGCTTTCGCAAACGAAAATGGAAGCATCATGCCTTATGTTTTTGGGTGGTTACTGGGAGTTCCAACTTCAATTTTGCTTTTAATTTTTATATTACGAAGTGTTTTTTAATTTGGAAAATCGTGCTTTGGTCGATTCACACATTAAACAGCTTATACAGGAAAAAGATTATCCCTGTATAGGTGCACTCAGGGCTGTGAAGAAAGCAGAGTATCGAATTGGAATTTATGAAAACTTTGGAGAAGGCTCGGCCAGTGAATTTCTACGAAATGATTTACTGCGTTTCATTGATGAACAAAAAAAGTCAAGGTCTGCCTACTTAAGTTTTTGGGCGGCTTATCCGAATGACTCAACATCATCGGATAAGGATTTTGAAACTCGTCTTTGGAAAGAGCTTTCATCTGTTTCAAGCTTAGATCCTAGTCCCTGGGATCCAAACTTTAGCAGCCAACCTGAAGACAAAAACTTTTGCTTTAGCCTAGGTCGAAATGCTTTTTTTATTGTGGGCCTGCACTCAAAAAGTTCTCGACGCTCGCGAACATTCCCTTACCCATCGATGATTTTTAATTTATACGAACAATTTGAAATCATAAAACGTTTGAATCAATACAAACCCATGGTTGATATAAATCGAAAAAAAAGTCTCAACTTTGACGGAAGCGTTAACCCCATGACAGAAAAGTACGCCGACACTTGGGAGGCGATTCAATTTTCGGGGCTTCAAAACGATGATCATTGGAAATGCCCCTTCCAGCGTTTACTGAAAGGCTTTAAAATTTGAACACCATTCACGCTCAAACCGGTGTGGCATTTACAATTCGAACCGGAGAACTTTTAAAAATATCAGATCCACGGGGTAAGCAGGTCTGCGATTTATTTTGCGTCAATGCAAATGACCCAACTGAAACTTTATCGTCTTCTCGGTCGATTGATTATGCAGACTCAATTTATTTAACAACCGGAAACGATCTTTATTCGAACCAAAGTCATAAAATGTGGACGATCGAACAAGATTCTTGTGGTCGACATGACTTACTGATGCCGCCCTGTAGCCTTAAGATGTTTCAAATCGTTGCTGGCAATGAACACTATCACAAAAGTTGTCTTGAAAATTTAAGTCTTGCTTTCAAAAAATTTAATATCTTAGATAATCTAATTAGCACATGCTTTAATATTTTTATGAACGTGTCTGTTTCTGAAAACGGACATTTAAAAATTGAAACTCCGCTTTCGAAGCCAAATGATGCGATTTTTTTAAGAGCCCAACAAAATTTAATTGTTGGGCTGACCGCTTGTTCTCACGAAGAAACGAACGATGGCATTTGCAAAGAGATCAAATGGCAGATCGTTGATTATTGAGACTCAACTTTGAAAGTAAATTGACGGGCCAACTTTAACGAAACGCTTCCAAGACTAAAACCACTTGTGTCACCCTCGGAATTCACGCGGTCATACAAAACTTGACCCGATGAATTTGCCGTCGTCGCGACTTTAATCAATTCAACTTTGGCATTGACCATACCTTCGCTTAAAACATTGACTTGCCTTAATGCGTTTTGATAAGCCCGCTTCAAAGCCAGATCACTCATCGCGTCCCAAGTTTCAGCTAAAACCCCTGGTACGGGCTCAGATAATGATAAAGCCAATCTTTCAATATTGATCGCGCTGACTGGAACCGCACGTGCATTTAGACTTAATAAGGCGTCCTGAAGCTCGGCTAAAAGCTGCAAGTTATTCAGTTTAAATTGAATATTTGTTGTCGATGTCCAACTGTGATCAGCGTCGCAAATCACAACGTTTTCTTGATTGATATAAGCTGTTTTAATTTTTTGAAGATTTGCTTCAGGCAAGACAGAAAGCTGTTCAGGAATTGTTGTCTTATATTTTTCTAAAGCGATGATCGCTTTTTGAGTCAATTCATCAACGGCACTCCTAGCTTCTAAAGCCGACGAATGGCATTCCGAGACCGCAGCAATGTTCACGCGCAAAAATTCTGCAGCCTTGGAAGCAGTGCCTTCTCCGATAATTTCGAATTTACCTGCCCAAGCCGACACCGACGCCAATAAAACACTTAACGCTAATTTGGTTTTCATCTGAAACCTCTTTCTTTTTTTTTAGATCATAGACACCACGTCTTTGAAACAAAATGAAAAATAATTCAACTCAATACATAAATATAATTAATAATTAATAAGTTTATAATAAATGAAAATAATCATTTTAAAATACGACAAGTGCTTGAATTCGTATTCTGAAGTGTTAGTCTAAAAGTATGTCGATAAAAAAATGGGACGCTTTTTTTAAAAGTTCAGCACGAAGTGCCGGAGACCGCTTTTACAACGAAGGTCAGGTTTCGTTTTCTCAACCCTCGGGCACAGAAGTTGTGGCTTACATAAAGCCTTCGTCAACAAGCTTTAAAGTAACACTTAAGTCAGCCGCCCCACAGGATCACACAATCATTGTCAGTTGCACTTGCCCCCAGTCAAAAAAAGCTCAGTTCTGCAAACACATCTGGGGAGCTCTTCGGGCCGTCACAGAAAAATCTCCTGAGTTTTTCGAAAATAAAAGTGAACTTCAAATCAACTCAACACAAGCTGATTCGACAAAAGCAAATGCCTACGCAAAATCTCAAGCAGATTACCGAAAACAGCAGTATGAAAAACAAAAACAACGAGCCAAAGATTTCAAAAAATCTAAAAATAGTAAATCCAAACTCGAGCCCGAATGGCCCGAAACAGTTCAATTAGCATTTGATTATTTTAATAAGAACGGATTTTCTTTAGAAACTTCGTTAACCGAAGAAGCTATTTACCTCGCACGAAAAAAACTTTCTCGCGTTTTTCACCCCGACGTGGGCGGAAGCCATGCGGAAATCTTACAACTGAATCACAACGTCGATCTGCTTTTGAAATATCTGGGTAGTAAAAATTAAAACGACTAACATGTAGGTTAATTATTTTAATTAAAGTTTCGCTCTGTGAATGAAGAGATTAGTTTCTGACTCTGCTTGAAACGATTTAGACGAGTTTATTAAATGGGACGATTTATGATCGCATGTTATCAAATTGCAGAGCTATACCGAAATCTTTAGCTTTTAAAAGCTGCATCGTCGATTGAAGCTCATCAATACTTTTTGAAGTGACTCGTAGTTTTTCATCCATCATCTGGGCTTGCACTTTTAATCTTGAGTCTTTGACGTGTTTAATAATGTCTTTTGCTTTTTCTTTATCAATACCCTGCAAGAACGTAATTTTTTGGCGCAGCGTTTTACCACCCGCTAGTTCAATTTTAGAGATTTTCATGGCACGGATGTCGATACTGCGCTTTCCCATTCGTGTGCGTAAAATATCAATCATCGTCTGCATTTTATATTCATCTTCGGCCTGAATAGTGACTTCTTTTTTATCCCATTTCATTTCAGCTTTACTGCCTTTAAAATCATAGCGCCCATCAATTTCTTTACGGGCCTGATTGATGGCATTATCTAACTCTTGCATATCCATCTCTGAAACAATATCGAATGAAGGCATGTCAGTCGTCACCAAGCTTTCGCATGATTTAAAATAATTGTGTAGAAGGTTTCAAAATCAACCAGGTGATCTTTTACAATCGAATGGACTATTTCTGGTTTGATTTCTCCATAATCATGAATCGAGATATTTCTAAATCCCACCATCGATCCCATTTTTCCCGACACCGCACCATTGATGATCAGGTGTTTATGTAAAATTTCAAAAGATTGGCGATACGTATTGGGTAATCCTAAACCATCTTTAGCTATGATGATATTGGCCAAATCAATGCAAGCTTGAATAGCTCGCTGCAGATTAAGTTCGTAGATTGAAAGCAAAAAATCAGGATCTTTTTCTTTTAAAGTGGCTTTTTCGATAGCCATCATACAATTTTTAATAATATTAATTTTTGAAAGAACAATATCCATTTCAGACATATTTTTTCCTATTAAGTATGTTATCTTCGATCATTTTACGCGAAACTTTAAAATCGGGATAATCAGACAATTTCTGCATTTTCCAATTTAATAGAATTCCATCGGACAAGCAAAAAACCAGTCGACCTGTTTCTAAAACTTGTCTGGCAAAGATCACATCAATTTTATTGAGTGAGACCAAATCAACATCGCGATTAAATTTTTTTTCCAGCAATCGAGTAGACTGATTTATTTGATCTTCAAGGCATGTGCTTTTCCAAAAGACGGCGATATCGATATCGCTCTGGGAATGAAATCTATCGGTTCCGGCTGACCCCATAAGAAACGCAAACTCAGCATCCTGTTCTAATATCTCTGTCAGAATTTTACAAATTTCATCAGCCGAAAAAGTCATGTTTAAACTAAGCCGTTTCTTAAGAGGGAATCATTAGTAAAAAATTGGCGGGCTAACTGGGGTGAGTTTAGAACTTGGTGTATCCAAGTGGCTGCTTAAAGAATTAACAAATGATCTCTGAGGAGCTCATTTGTTATATGACGTTTTAACTGTGGGCGTTGGAACTTTTGACGAGAACCAAAGATTTGCTAATGTAGTTATAAATACGGCAGTTCCAGTCACTCCAAAAAATGCTAAAAATATATAGAACAAACGCCAACCTACGCCGAACTGCTCTAAATGAGTTGTTCCTGCGCCAAACGTAAAAAGAGCACCTGCGGTTAAAAGTAAACTGTCCGCAAAGGATACTTTAATACTGAAAATTAAAACACCAACTACATGCACGAGAAACAAAGCAGCCAGTGGCCTGAGTGGTTTTCGGCCATAACCAGTTACTAATTCATTTGCTAGGGATAAGATTTTTGCGCTACCCGCTGTATTGTATCTTGTGAATGCCTTACGAGCCTCCCAAAAATACTTATTTTCTAATTCAACAGAGCCCGACGCCTCATATGATTTAAGAAAAGAATTAAAAAAACCAGAAAGTGCCTCATTCGGCATGCTAACTTTTTGACCAAAATGGGGCGAGTATGTTCGCATGTTTGTTACCTTGGTGCGATCATCAAAGTAGCAATCGCTAAATGGTGTCGTTTGCCCTAGAAAACATGATTCAAAAACTGTGTTTATAAACTCGCCGTTTTCCCAAGAACATGGCTCTCCAAAATCGCAATCAATAAAGTTACAATTTCTAAATTTAGCACCAATAAAATGGGTGAATACAAAAGCGCATTTATTAAAAGTGCAGCCGTATGCTTCAAGAAAATCTAAATCGCAGCTATAAAATACACAGTTAATGAAATTGCAATGCCACCACTCGCCGTGCGCAAAAGAAATACCCTTAAAATTATCACGGTCTCCAAAATCTAATTCGATTTTCCAAAGTTTAAGCCCTTTAAGATCCAAATCACTTTCAAGTTCAGGAAGTCGATTTCTGTAAAACAAGTCGTTTAAAAAATGCTTTCCCGCACCTTCATTAATCAGAGCAATAACCGTTTTATAAGACTCAGTTTCTTGATTTGTTTCCGAATCAATCCATCTATTACGGTACTTTTCACGTTGATCAATTCTATAAAGGGGATGCTTGTATGGCTGGATAAACACTTTTTAACTCCTTGATTTTAATTTCAGTAGCTAAGTCTCGAATTTGGGATATTTTCCAGCTTCACGTGCAGCATTCATTGCATCAATCGCACGCTTTAGAGACTTCTCCCATTTGCTTTCTTCTTTTATTTCGGGCTTCTCCCAAAATAAACCGTATATCTTGCCAATTAAATGCAGTGCCTTAAGGCGATCAGCAGCCGTGTATTGAGCTGTAAGCCGATCCTGCTGTTCTGCAAAGCCTATTGCTTTAAGTTCACAGAGAACCCTGTGACGCTCTAAAAAAGCTAACTCGTTGGATTCTGAAACTTTTTGCTCAAGATACGCTTTAACTTCAGGTTTTCTCAGGATTTCATATGCAGTCGAGTACGCAGATCGCTCAGAATAGCCAACGGCCTTTGCTGCACGAGTGCCATTGAAGTCTATCAGGTACTCATTAACAAATGCTTGTTGTTTTCTATTTAAAGACCCTTGAGCCATGCTCGAATTATAGCAGCTTATGGTGACATTTTAAAAGACATAACGACACTAACTCTTGTTTTGCTCGACTTATTTGAACTAACCAAACTGAAATCGTCGCAAAACTAAAACGACCAAGGTTTCTACTTTACCAAAAGCAACCGAAGATCTGTCCAAGTTTTCAAAGCCCAAGCCTCATCAAGTCTATTTTGCAAATCAAAATCTAGTGGCATAATAAGCCAACCTATTAAGTAAAACTTGCCAGCTTCGTCTTCGGATTCTGTGTAGTCACCTTCAAGCTCGTAAAAGACTGCTCTGTTGCTAATGTTTTCTACGTATTGAGCTATTCGATCTCGGTACTTTTGAATGTCAGTTTTTTTATATACGTACACACTTGAACACATTGATTCATAGAAATAACACTTATCAATAAAAGTTGGCGATGGATCTGGTCTAGGATTGAATAGAATATCCTGACCAAACTTTACAGGATTTGCTCGAATGCAATAGGCATTTACAAATTTAGTAGCTTTCCAATTTGCTTCTTTCATCAGCTCTGCGTAGTGCTTCAGAAAACCGTGCTGACTCTCGGATTCATCTTCATAAATACTGCCTTTAAGGTTGTCGAATGATCGCCCCTTAAGCTCCTTAGTATGAAGCGTTTGTTTGAAATCGCTTACAATTTTTTTCTGTGTTTCATTCAGCTCATTGCTTTCAGCAAGAATACTATCAAAATCGACCCACTTAAAATGGCTTTTGTTAGCTGGTCGTAAATATCTTGAGTCTTCAAATGCTTCGCTTAATTTCTGAGATTCGATTTTACTGAGCAAAATTAAGTAACCTTCTTTAGGTATTGTCTGACAATGCCGCAGAATCTGATCAAAATCAGGATGCGAGTCTACTTTGATTTCAATATAAAGCTGCGTGGTTGTTGTCTCTATTAAAATATCAGGACGTGAGATCGCTTTGCTGTCTATGTAAGTGTTCGCAATAAATTCAGCCTTAACAAATGTTCCAAAATCTATATTGCTGTTATTCGAAAGCTCGATAACTCTTTTCAGAAAGGCATTGCCAATATGGTCAGAACACAAGTTAAGCAAATAACAAAACCCAATCGAAATCTTATCTTCATGCGGAAAGCTGTTGGGTAAAAATATATTCATCGCCTAACTCCAGTTACTAACTGCCTACCTTGTGTATCGGCTGGACTAAACACGAACTTAACAGGACGTGGTTTGTATAGTTCGTTTGTCTCAAAATAAGCTAATGAAAAAGCCTAAAAATTATGAAGATTTACTAGTTCAAATTGCGAACAACATTAGACTTTGCCGCAAAAGAAAAGGCTTAACACAAGAAAATATGGCTGATTTAGGTTTTAATTATAGGTTCTATCAAAAACTTGAAAGCGGCTCTTATAGTCCAAACTTAAAGACTTTATTCAAAATATCACAGGCACTTGGAGTAAGTATTTCAAATTTAATTAGCTATGAAAATTCCTGAATCAATTTATCAATCGCAGGAAAATAGCGCACGACTTTTTATGGCTTCAACCAAGGAAACGGATGCTTTATGTTGGAGACTAAAATTAGTTGAAGATCGTGGTATTTGTTCAGTTGAAAAACTCACTACTTTTCTGATTCATGCCAGTCATGATAAAGCTGATAGCGAAGAAATTGATTATTTCATCAAGTGGGCAAAGAGCGATAAAATCTTATTAGATGAAATTGAAGTGGCTCAGCTTTATACAGCACATTCTATTGATACAGCTCTAAATACCTTTGATTCAGATGATCTAGTTGCACACATATCAACGTCGATTCGCTTGAAAGCAGTCATCGACAACTTACCCTTAACTGAAGTGTCTAAAGATCCAAATATAATCCAACAGGCTAGGTCAAAGCTAAAAAAATCATATGCTCTGTATCTGAGTAATCAAATTGCTGACATCAGAGCAAAACTTGCATTTCAAGAACTGATAGCGACGATTGCACCGACCAAAATTATACCGTCTTTAATATCACAAACACCCCGTTATCTGATGTGCCCGAATGTTCAAAAATGGATTTTAGATCAACAAGCAAACTTGAAAAGCTCAACTAAAAAAGTACAGCTAGCAGCTCAGTTCAATTTAGAAAGCATAAGTAAAAGTTTAATTGGCAGCACAAAAGCGCAGCGAAGAAAAAACCCATTCTTTTTCACCCTTATGCAGTATGATTCAATTACGGTTGCACTTAAAAAGTTTTACTCTGATTTTGTCGTTAACGACTTGGGTGACAAGAAAATGCTAATACTGTTTTGTGAACAAAAAAACATACAGCCTACTGATTTAATTTCACGACTCAAAACAACACATGGCCGTGGCTTCAGACAAAGGCGTTGTCCCTCGCTTAGTTGAAATTCAAAAGTCGAGTGGCGGTTTGTGTTAAGCAACTTCGTTGATTTCCTGATTCGTGTCAACGTCATTTTGT
>JAYTPD010000002.1:0-124009 GCA_043747435.1 Bdellovibrio sp.
TGATGATAATTGAAATTTAATTATACGATTATTGCGGGCGTCTTTGGAGCCCGTTTTTTCTGTTTCGTTAATGCTCCCAGAATTCTGAGATCATAAACCTCTTGTTTCGTAGGCGCTAAAATAAAAAACGGCTCAGCTTTTTATTGGCGGAGTCGTTTTCATTTTGGGTGATTTTGTGGCGACACCTTTTAAAGGCACTCTTTTTTATCAAATCTATAGAAGAAGGGCCGCACTAAGGTCTGGCTCCATATTACGAATTTGAATAGATGAAGATATACTTTTTAGGTGAACTCAAAACAGGACATCGCGAATAATCGTAAAGCAAAACGGATGGCAAAAAACTTACTGCCAAGCTTGAAGATTTATAATCAATACATTAAACAATCAAAAAATTACTGTCAAATTTTAAAGAGTACTTACGTTGGATTAGCCGGTGTTCCCATAGAAAAATTGGAGCTCATCCATTCAGATTTGTTTCATCGAGAATATTTGGTTGGCTTTGTTAACCCAGAGTGGTTGTCACAGGCAGCACCGGGGTGTAACGCGATTGCAACTCCTAGCTTGGAAATTTTAGAACTGAAATCTCCACCCATTGTTTTGGTAGCTAGTCGAAAACATTTTAAAAAAAATTCCATTTTACATTCTATTGTTGAACACGAGATTGTGCATGTAAACCAAGTTCTAATAGGTAGTTTCCCATCGGGTTTTGAAAATGTTAAAATAGATCTAAGTCGACAATTTGTCGATTATGTCTACGCGGAATACGAAGCCAATTTTTTACAATTAGAAAATTGGCCAAAACTGAGGCCTCCGCAAAAATACGGCATCGAACTTGAGGAGTGGTGTTTTTTGCGCGGTTACACGCAAGCTCTAGAAAGATTATTGACTGCGGCGATTGCAGGAAATTTTTCTGATAAAAAACTTTTCTTAGCTTTAAATAATATTCCAATGTATCTGGAACAACTTTTGTTTAAATTGGATTTAGAAACCGAGACCACTCATGAATTTATAGCGAGATTCAAAGTTTTTTCGTTTCAAGCATTGCAGAATATTGTAAGCGAAGATCATTTATCGGAAAGTCAGTATCGTGTGTACGAGAAAATATTGAAATGGCTGGAGCCAGATTTGAAGCCACTACCCAAATAACTTATTTTGGATAGTGGCTCTGATCTATAGTTTAGTCGAAAGTTTCATAGTACTGGCCCTGAACATCCGTGACTTTTGATTTGGCTTCATCTTCGATTTTTTGCTGGATTTTTTGAACCACGTCTTCAGAGACATTCATCGACTTGAGCGTTTCAATTGTTTGAGTTGATGAATCTGATTTTATTGAATCTTGCATTTCCTGCAATTTTATTTTTTCAGCTGCCTCTTTTTCTTTGCGATAAGAAACCAGCTCGGCGTGGACGCTACCATGCGAACATTTAGCAATACGTGCGATTTCACGGTAGGATAATTTGGCTTCAACTAACGATCTTATTAAGGTAGAATTTCTTTTTTTGATTCGGCCAATTCTTTTTCCCTTGGCTTTCGCATTGGCCATGCCGGCGCGAACACGTTCGATGATCATTTCGCGCTCGAGTTGCGCTAATGCTCCGAGAATCGTATATAAGGCTACGCCCAACGGGGAATTTGTGTCAATAGATTCTGTCGTCGAAATAAATCTGGTATTTTTTTCTTTAAAAATTTTCAGACCTTTCAGCAGGTGGCTTGTTGACCTTGCAAAACGTGAAAACGAAAATACGATAATTTGTTCGACTTGATTATTTTCAACCATCGTCATCAGTCGATTCAACGACGGGCGATCTTCTTTTGCACCCGAAATTCCTTCGTCTGCAAAAATTTCGTATTGATCAATTTGATTTCGGTTGCACCAATCTTTCAGCGCCCGAATTTGCGATTCTAATCCTGTCTGTTGCGTATCTGTACTGACTCTGACGTATAAAGCGTTAATACGACTCATAAGAAAACTCCTCATTTTGAATTTACAAATGTGGCTTTTAATTCTGAGTCTGAGTTAAGTTTAAAAACTAAATGATCTACCTTTTCTGTGACCTCAATTTGCTGGGTGACTCTTTAACGCTATCTTGCCGCCAAAGTAGGCTATTGAATTTAGCATACGACATCTGATCATGCTGGTGGGCATGAATGGCGGCCTGACCCATTTTATAGGTCAAATGCGCAAAGGAGTCGGCGATTCCTAACGTAAAAACGACGCCTAATATCCATGATAGAAATCTGATCGGGGTCATCATACGGCCTTCTTTCTTTGGTCTAAGTTTACTCGGCTAAGTCTAAAATTAACCTGTTCACGGGTCAGTTTTTCGATTTCTGCATTTATACCGTTTTGAACAGCTATTTTTTCAGATTCAGACAAATTCAGCTGTGATACTCCACAGTTACGCAGAGTTCGAATACTCACCTGAACGGTGGACCGCGACCTGCCTAGGACTCTGCAAATTTTGGGAATTATCAAACCATTGATCCAACGTAGTCTTGCCAGCTCATTTAAATCAATTTTGACACTATTCCATCGCACCAGTACCGTTTTAATTGCATCTGGGAGTTCTACTACTTGTACGTCACCTGCACCATTTCCAACAGTACTTCCTTATCTCCAAATGCCTTGCATAGCTGGAGCTTTAAGATCGTTGCGATTCAATGAGCCTAAATTCCATTCGTCTTCGATCATTCTTAAAACTGAAAAATGTGAATGATCGGTTGAGACTTCGACTCCTGGTTGGAGCATTGGGCCCAAGAACGTATTATAAATTTTATTTTTACCTGTGTAAGTGCTTTCGTCATAAGTTAACACGACCAAAGTGTCTTTCATCATATCAGCATCATGAAAAGCAGCATCAAAATTTTTCTGTAACCAATTCGCCGAAAAATCAATTGATGTATCATGACCATCGTTATTTAAGTCAGGTACATACATTGAAAAATCAGGCAGTGCTGATGCTTTCCAATCTGTAAAAAAGGTCGAACTATTCACAATCCGAGCACAA
Organism: Bdellovibrio sp.; assembly: GCA_043747435.1. Lineage (GTDB taxonomy): Bacteria > Bdellovibrionota > Bdellovibrionia > Bdellovibrionales > Bdellovibrionaceae > Pseudobdellovibrio. Next base: position 3,009 of record JAYTPD010000002.1, read on the forward strand.
CGTGTTGGATTTTTTGTTACGTTTAAAAAACTTAAAAATGGCACATGCTTGCGAGCGTATTTTCCTTTGCTTGATCCTAAGAAACAGTTTCCAGGGTAGCCTTCGGCATAGACTTTCCATGACATATTTTTTGTTTCGAGTAAATCACCTAAGTGCGGAACATTTAGATCCACATTTCTATCATGATTGATTCCGTAATTGTCTCCGGCCACCATCGCAATATAATTTCCTTGCGAAGGATGAATCGAAGCTGTGAAGTTTGTAAAGTACACTCCTTGTTGCGCCATTGATTTAAAATAGGCATTGGAAATCACATCACTTTGGTTTTCGTTTTCAAAAATGATATAAATAACTTTCTTAAAATGCGGCTCTTTCAACTGAGCCTGCGCGATACAAGAACTCAAAATAATATAATTTAAAATACCGAAAAACTTTTTCATAGCAACCCTCCGTGGTTCTATGAAAATCATACGACACTTTATTTTGCTGGCAAAAAGTCTAAGGTCTAGTCGAGTCTATATTTGGATCAAATAACGTTCAGTCTATTTGAACATGGCGTGTTGATTATTATTCTAGAACAAGCGACTCTTATAAACATAAACTGTTGATGACTAAGTGGGTCTTTAATTTTTGACGAGGTAATCATGAAAGAAAAAGCTTCTTGTACTTTTAAAACCGGATCGGGTCATAAAGTTAAAATTGATCAAGAGGACTTGAAGCGCGTCTCAGAACACACTTGGCGTGTGACTAAAGGCACAACAGGACGATTGCGTGTCGTTACGAGCATCGCAAGCTCAGCAGGCTACAAGACGACGACCCTTGGAAAATTTTTGATGAAGCCGACAAAAGGTAAACAGGTTTACCCTCGACGTTTTAATCAAGAATTAGACTATCGAAAAAGTAATCTTGTTGTATGTACATTAAAAGAACGACAAAGACTCTTACCAAAGAAGCGTACAGAGTTGTCTTCTAAATTTCGTGGAGTTTCTTATTCGATGATCTCGCGCAAATGGCGCGCTGGAATTCAAGTGAATGGAAAATCGATGAATTTAGGTGAGTTTACAAAAGAAAAAGACGCCGCTTTAGCTTACAACAAAGCCGCTAAAAAATATTTTGGAACTTTGTCTTATCAAAATCCGTTAAATCGAGAAAAGTTTCGATTAAATAAGTAAAATTCAGCTTTGAATTTTACTTAAAAAATAATCGCGAACTTCCCCAGCTGACATCATCACTTGCTGAATACCCTTGATTTGTTTGCGTTAACCGAGCTGACATTAAATTGATGTCGACATAATGGGGATCAACTTCTTGAAGCTCTTTAAGCTCAATTTGAAAACTTGAGAGTTCTTCAAAATTCACAAGCTCAATTCTTTTCGTTATTTTTAAATCTAATGACTGCACCACGAGCGTAAAGCCATCATAATGTTCCGAAACATTGATTCCATCAAAAGTTTGGTAATGACGATTTTTTAGATCACTTACTTTTTGCCATTTTCCATCTACACATGTCTTCGCTTGCACTTGCAGTTGGTCACGTTGAATTGATGTTTCAATGACGATGTCATTTTCGAGATATTTTGATTTTGAGATTTCTGGACAGTAGGCTCGAGTTCCATCGAAAACTTTTTTGACTTCGCTTGCTTCAGACATGACCGACAATGTGCAGACTAAGACAAACGCTTTAAAAAATTTCATATTGAATCTCCATTATTAAAATAAAAATATAACATTTATTTAAGTCATTGAGCCTTAGAACAAGTCGATTTGAAAATTATCCAAGAGCTGTCAAAAAGTATGACAACAAGACTTATTTCAATCAGTTCGTTGACTTCAATAGCCGCTGATACAATATAAATGCACACAGGAGCTTTAAAATGAAAAAAATATGGATGTGCATCAGCCTATTATTCGCAAGTTGTTCTTCAATACCCGAGCGCAATTTAAAAGATTCAATCAACGTGATTACGGATTGTCCTTCGGCGCCCCACTGTGTTTCAAGTCACGCGTCAGACCAAGATCGCCAAATTTCTGCGATTTTATACAAGGGAAGTTTACAAGACTTTCAAACTAAAATAAAAACAGCAATCGGACAACTACCCCGAACTGAAATCGTTAAAGCAGAAGGTCCTTATGTTCATGCCGAAGCAACTTCAGCAATTTTAAGATTTACAGATGATCTTGAGCTCTATTTTGTTCAGGCTGAATCAAAGATCCATGTGCGCTCATCATCAAGAACAGGCTACTACGATTTTGATGTGAATCGAAGCCGGGTTGAAAAATTACGCGAGATTATTTCTGGAAATGCACAGAAATAATCTCGACTTCATTAAATTAAGCTTTATTAATTCCTAGATACTGACTTAGGTCACTTTGCTTTGAAGGGCGCCAAATATATTGGTCTAAGAAAAAGTGATGTCCAATGATTCCTAAAACAAAAATATAGGCAAACGTATTAAATTCTGAGGCTTGGTAAGAACCTGTGATCGATGGCCAGTCTCCGCCTTTTGAAACTAGAAAAGCAAAAAATAAACCGGCCACAACAGCAACAGTCATGTAAATTGATCTTTTTTTATAAATACTTGTTGCGACTCCAACTTCGGTTTTTGCTTGAGTGGGATCAACTCGCTTGTTTCCATAATGCCAAACAATCGCGTGATATTGAATGTTATGAAAAAGCGAGTTCATCACTGCAATCAACATTAAGCTTTGAGCTCCGTTGACTGGATTCGAGAAAAACGGTTCTTGCGGGGCAATGAAGTAAAACATTGTCGTATAGAACACCCAACAAACAATTGAATATAAAGCGGGATTGATGCTTTTTTTATTTTGTACGGCAGAAAATAAATTTTTAAAAATAAAAAAGAGCGCTGTGACGGTTCCTAAAATCGGCAAGTAAGTTAAACTCATCGACGCAAAGGCGCCCCATGCATTCAAAGCAGGTACTGCGGGAAAAGCATTTTGCAAACGAATGTGAAATAAAAAATAAATTTGCGCGCTAACAACAGCCAAATAAAGAGCTTTGATATTTTGCTTGGCTTCATTCAATGGCAAAGCGGCTTTTTTATTATAAATAGAAACAAAACCATAATGCTGTCTTGCATTGTGATACAGACTCCATAAAAAGATAAAAAATCCATAGATATCGGTCGCCATTGACCAACCCGTAATTGTCCTTAGAGCGACAAAACCCATCGGAATTAAAAAGAAAATCAGACTGGAATACATCAAAGAGCGATTATTTTTTTTAAAATCCTGATCTAAATAAGTACGGCTCCAAGTGGCCCAGAAATGTGATCCTTCAAAAAAAATAACCCAAACCCAAAAGACAATGGGTAATAGTGAAGGTTGCATGGCTACCATCGCAGCCGTTAACAAGGTTAGCAATGCGCCGCCCATAACGAATGTTAAATCGAATTTTGCGTCTCGTATCCAAAAATTTTGTTGTGTCATTGTTGTCATGTTTGTCCTTTTTGTTAAACATGTTTAAATTCAAACCACATTGGCAAAAGATGTCAAATTAAGATTGTTTCATATGAAAGATTATTCATATGATGGTCGGGTTTATAATGCGTTGTATATTAAATGCAGCAGTTATGCTTTTAATTACTCTTGAAATTATTTAAATATAAAATACGCTTAACTCTATGTCTAAAACGAAATCTCAAGTTAAGACCTGTGTTGAGCGCCTGAAGGTTCTTGCCGACGAAACGCGGCTTCGAGTTATTCATCAAATAATGGAGAAACCTTTATCGGTTTCAGAAATTAATCAAGTGCTTAAAATAGATCAAAGCTTACTTTCTCACCATCTTAAAATTTTACGAGATTCCGGGTTAATTATGACCGAACGAATTGGTAAATCTATTTTTTATTCGACTTCAAAAAGTATTATAAGTAGTTCAAACAAACAAATCGTTGATCTTGGCTGTTGCCAAATCAACTTCAAAGAAGGAACAACCGTATGATCAACATGATTAAAAAACTCGTCTCTGTTTCAATTATTTTAGCAGCTTTGCCATTAGTAGCTGCTCAGGAAAAACTAACTTTGACGGGGTCAAGTACTATAGCGCCTTTGGCTTCTGAAATGGCTAAACTTTTTGAAAAGAAAAATCCAACAATTCGTGTTGATGTGCAGTCCGGCGGATCATCACGCGGAATTTCTGATGCGCGTAAAGGTTTAGCGGATATTGGAATGGTATCACGCTCGTTAAATCCTGATGAAACAGATTTAAAACCATTCACAATCGCTTTTGATGGAATTTCTATAATTCTCAATTCAAAGAATAAAGTTACTGCATTAACAAACGAACAAATTGTTGCGATTTATAAAGGTGAAATTAAAAATTGGAAAGAAGTCGGCGGAAAAGATGCTGCCATCACAGTCATCAACAAAGATGAAGGTCGATCAACTTTAGAATTATTTTTAAATTATTTTAAACTAAAAAATAGCGAAGTTAAAGCCAGTGTTGTTATCGGAGAAAATGAGCAAGCTGTCAAAACTGTTGCTGGAAATCCAAATGCAATTGGCTATGTTTCAATCGGCACAGCTGAATACGATGCGGCTCAGGGTGTTTCTATTAAGCTCATCCCTTTGAATGGGGTAGCTTCAAATATTTCAAATGTAAAAAATGGTCAGTTTCCTTTATCGCGACCTTTAAATTTGGTTGTTCATGGTGATGTTTCAAACCTGCAAAAAAAGTTTATCGAATTTGCGCAATCAAGCGAAGTGACTGAGCTAATTAAACGAGAGTATTTTGTTCCGCTTACAAAATGATTTTATACTGATCTGGGTTTTACGTTTTTTCTCGCTGATTGCGGGAATGATAACACTGTTGATTTTTGTTTTTATTTTTGCTGAATCTTGGCCTGCATTAAAACATGCGGGCCTTTTTTCTTTTTTTACAAGCTTGTCTTGGAATCCGCAGGAAAAACTTTATAATTTATCTCCGATGCTGGCTGCTAGCCTTCTATCTTCGGTGTTGGCTGTTTTAATTTCTGCGCCACTGGGTGTTTTAATTGCGCTTTTTTGTCGTTACTATGCCCCACGTCCGCTGGCTTGGATTTACCGTCGTTTTATGGAACTGCTGTCGGGAATTCCTTCGGTTGTGTTTGGATTTTGGGGCTTAGTTTTTTTAGTTCCGATCATCGCTGAAAATAATCCGCCGGGCACCAGTTTATTGACCGGAGTTCTCATTTTATCAATGATGATTCTGCCAACGATGACCATGGCTGCTGAAGCCAGTTTTGCAAATGTATCCAGTCAACACTTTGCTGCAGCTTATGCCTTAGGATTATCTCGGTTTAGAACTTTATTTCAAATCGTTATCCCAAGTGCAAAAAAAGGGCTTTTTGCCGGACTTATTTTGCAATCAGGTCGTGCGCTAGGTGAAACAATGGCCTTGTTGATGGTCAGTGGTAACGTTGTTCAATTACCCGATTCACTTTTTGCTCCAATGAGAACTTTAAGTGTGAATATGGCTTTAGAAATGGCTTATGCTTTGGGAGATCATCGCTCGGCTTTGTTTGTAAGTGGACTGATTCTTATTTTTCTGATTATTATTTTAGTCAGCTTATCGCATCTCATTTCAAAAGAAGCTTTATGAAAAGCATAAAAAATAATTTAAATGAAATTTTGATAGCTGTTTTTATTTGGTTAATTTCAATCAGTGTTTTTGTTTTTTTTGTTTACATGCTAGGACAATTATTTCTAAATGGATTTTCAGAAATCAATCTAAGCTTCATAACGGAAGCAACTGAACAAGCCGGACGCGCCGGGGGTATTGGCCCAATCTTAGTTTCTACTTTTTTAATTTTATTTGTCTGTTTGGCGACAGCTCTTCCAATTGGTCTTGCCACAGCTCTTTTAATTTCTGAGTTCAATAACACACACCCTAAATTTACAAAGTGGACACGCTTCAGTTTAGACACTTTAGCCGGAGTGCCATCTATTGTGTTTGGACTTTTTGGAAACGCTTTTTTTTGTATTTATCTAAAGCTTGGTTTTTCAATTTTAGCGGGTGGCTTAACATTAGCTTGTATGGTTTTACCAATTTTAATTCGATCAATCGAGCTCAGCCTAAGATCCTTGCCTGGCGATGATCGTTTAACGGGTTCGGCCTTAGCTTTATCTAAAACCACAATTTTATTTAAACTTTTATTGCCCGCAGCAGTTCCGGGATTTGTTATGGGTATCGTTTTGGGCGTAGGTCGCGCGATTGCTGAAACAGCCGCTTTAATTTTTACAAGCGGTTATGTTGACCGCATGCCCGAATCATTACTTGATTCGGGTCGCGCGCTAGCTGTTCATATTTTTGATTTATCGATGAATGTTCCAGGTGGCGACAAGAACGCCTTTAAATCGACAGCCGTCATACTTATGTTAATCTTTTTAATCAACGCGACGACAACATTACTTGCAGACCTATGGATCGGTCGAAAGGTTATCCGGCAATGGAGAACTTAGCTCAACTCAAAAATAGTAAATATCCTTGGTCTCCTTTAGAAAAAAAAGAAGCCTGCTGCGAACCTGCAACTTATTTTGAAATCACAAACTTATCGTTAAGCTATAATAAACAATTCGCTTTCGAAAATATTTCGATGAATATCAACAAGGGTTGCATCACAGCTTTGGTTGGACCCTCTGGTTCCGGAAAGACAAGTTTTTTAAGTTGTTTAAACCGCATGACTGACTTAATTCCGACGGCACAGATCAAAGGCGAGCTTAAGTTTGAATCAGAATGCATACTCAGTAAAAAAATAAACACACAAAATTTGCGTCGTCGTATTGGAATGATTTTTCAAAAACCAAATCCTTTTTCACTGAGCATTCGTAAAAATTTAACTTTACCACTTTCTGAAAGCGGCATTAAAGATCGTCAAAAACAGAATGTGATTGTTGAAAAAGTTTTAAATGAAGTGGGTCTGTGGAATGAAGTTAAAGATCGCTTAGATAGTTCTGCTTTACTACTTTCGGGTGGGCAGCAGCAAAGACTTTGCATTGCTCGATCGCTAACCCTAAATCCTGAAGTTCTTTTAATGGACGAACCTTGCAGCGCTTTAGATCCGATCTCAAGCGGAGTCGTCGAAGATTTAATTACTCGACTGCGGGGTAAATACACCGTGCTGATTGTGACTCATAATTTAGCACAAGCCCGCCGAATTGCAGATTTTGTCGGCGTATTCTGGGTCCAAAACGGTGCTGGACAACTGATCGAATACGGTAGCAAACAACAAATATTTGAAAACCCAAAAAATACATTAACAAGTGCGTACATCAGCGGAATACGTGGCTGATTTAAAGAAGAAGGAGATTAAAATGTCAGAAACTTATTACAAACCCGAAGACTTATCAAAATTTGGAAATATCAGCGAATTTGGTCCTGAGCTTTCCAAGAAATTTTTCGACTACTATGGCGAAGTTTTTAAAGAAGGCGCGCTGACTGCGCGCGAAAAATCCTTGATTGCCTTGGCCGTTTCACATGCCGTGCAATGCCCTTACTGCATTGATGCCTACACAAGCGATGGGCTTGAAAAAGGCATCAACGAAAAACAAATGATGGAGGCTGTGCACGTCGCGGCTGCGATACGGGGCGGTGCAAGTTTAGTTCATGGTGTACAAATGATGAATAAAGTTAAAAAATTAAGTATGTGAGGTTTTATGATTCAATCGCTCAAAGCGCGCAAAAGTGAAATTGCTGACAGTGCCAACCAGATTAAGTTACTGAACGAGCACAGTGATCGCATTTCGGCATTGATTCCTTTTCAACAAAAAATGAAAAGCGCTGAACTGTTTCCATTAAAACCAACTCGACTTGAAATTTTTCAAATTAACGTCGGAAAAATGTGTAATCAAACTTGCAAGCATTGCCACGTCGATGCCGGGCCTGATCGAAAAGAAATTATGACTCGGGCGACGATGGAAAAAGTGTTGAACGTTTTAAAAACGTCAACAGCAACCACCGTTGATTTAACTGGCGGTGCTCCTGAAATGAATCCTCATTTTCGGTGGTTTGTTGAACAACTTACGGCTTTAAATAAAAAAGTAATTGTTCGCTGCAATCTAACAATTATCATGGCAAATAAATCTTATCAGGATCTTCCTGAGTTTTATAAAAAACATCAGATTCATATTGTTTCATCGCTTCCGTATTATGATAAAGATAAAACAGATCGTCAGCGTGGCGATGGCGTTTTTAAAGATTCAATTGCAGCTTTAGAAAAATTAAATCGTGTTGGTTACGGTAAAAGTGATACAGGTTTAAAATTAGACTTAGTCTATAACCCTGCGGGCGCTTTTTTACCTGGATCGCAAGCAGCTCTTGAAAAAGATTTTAAAAATGAATTGATGCGTTTATTTGGGATTGAGTTTAATCAGCTTTATGCAATTACAAATATGCCAATCTCAAGGTACTTAGACTATTTGATCGAAACTGATAATTACGAAGCTTATATGGAAAAACTAGTGAATGCTTTTAATCCCCTAGCTGCTGCTGGAGTCATGTGTCGAAATACTGTTTCAATTAGTTGGGATGGCTTCATCTACGACTGTGATTTCAACCAAATGTTGGATCTAAAAGTCGCGACGGAACAACATCAGCATTTAGATCAATATGATGAGACTCAATTACAAAAACGTTCTATTATTTTAAATCAACACTGTTATGGATGCACAGCGGGCTCGGGCTCAAGTTGCGGCGGGGCAACTTCATAAAATGCTCAGTGTTATCATCCCTGTCGCCAACGAGATCGATAATCTTTTTTTTCAAAGAACAATCGAAAATATTTCTTTATTAAAAGATATTGAAGTGATTTGCGTTGATAAAGCTGAAGCAATCTCACGAGCCGAAAGATTAAATAAAGGTTTTTTAAAATCCAAAGGTGACATGATTTTGTTTCATCACCCACGCAGTTTACTTGATTTAAACGCTCTTCAATACTTAATTGAAAATAGTCAAAAAATAATTTGGGGCGCGATGACTCATCAATTTGACTTAGCTCATCCGCTTTTGAAATTTACCTCTTGGTACTCGAACCATATTCGTGGAAAACGTCGTGGAGTATTTTATTTAGATCACTGTATTTTTTTTCATCGCAGTTTATTTGTAAAACCACTGCCAGACATCGATATTTTTGAAGACACCGTCTTAAGTAAACAATTACTTGAAAAACAAAAACCTATCTTACTTCCTTTCAAAAGCACAACTTCGGCCGTACGTTTTGTTAAAAATGGAATCTATCGACAAGCTTTGCTGAATCAAATTTTAAAAATCGCTTTTGCTTTTAAGTTACGACATGATTTGATCAATAAATTTTATGAAAAAGGACTTAATTTAAATAACGATCCTAAACAAAGAACTTAAGTTTTATTTCGAGACTGAAAATAAAATGAAATTGATAATGCTAAAAGAACTAAATCTTCCACCACAGTCGCTTGAGTTAAAGGTCTTTTCAGAAAGACTCCAAAACACCCACAGTTTTGCAATTCTAAACCACGATAAAGTGAACTAACAGCCAATAAAACATATCCCAAATGCATCAGCGAAATTAAAATAGCATTTACTTTTTGTTTGAATTGTATCCCAATAGATAAACCTAAAAAAAGCTCAAATAAACTAACGAATAAGCCCAATGACAAAGCGATGTTGGCCGTTAAACCAAACTGATAGGATAAGATCACATTTGAAAATCCACGGTTATCTAGAAGTTTACCAACAGCCGTTGCAATCAACAGAAATGAAAAAAAGAATCTTAAAATTGTGTAATAATATTTGTTTTGCATTGATGTCTTTCTATGACATTATTTTTACATATGATCCAATTTAAGTCTAAACAATATATTTTTTTCGTCTTGTTTTCTTTGATTTGCTTTAATGTTTTTTCTGCTGATCTAAAAATAGATCAAATTGTGATTAAAGATGATGTCACTTTAGATTCAAAAAAATTAATATTAAATGGCGTAAGCTTCAGAAAAGTCGGCTTCTTTAAAGTCAAAGTTTGGCTAAGCGCTCTGTATTTAGAAAAAAAATCGACTGATTCAGACGCGATCATTAAATCAAACGAAATTAAATCAGTTATCTTACATCCGCTTTATAAAGTTAGTGCTGAGGATAGCGTAAAAGGGTGGAAGCTGGCTTTTGATAAAAATTGTCAATCGATGTGTGACTCCATAAAAGATGATCTTCATTTATTCTTAAATAGTATTCCCGATTTTAAAATTAAAGACGTCTACATTTATAGTTTTTCAGATCAAGGATTCAAGTACACTGTGAATGGCCAAGAAATCTTTAAATCGAATAATATAAAATTAGCGCAAGTTATTTTATCGACCTGGATCGGGCCACTTCAGCCCGAAGTTGAAATTAAAAATAATTTACTTGGGCTAACGTCTTTCAACTAAGTCTTTTGATCAAGTGTCGAAAAAAAATGATCCCAAATTTTATTTTCATCAAAACTGGTTACGATCTGGATTGGTTTTTTGATTACAAAGTTGATTGGAATATTTAAATTTTTAGATCCATCAGGCAAGCAGCGCACAAGGCCATTTTTGTAAACATAAGCCAATCCAGATCTAAAGACACAAGCTTCTGGATACGCCAAAGCCATTGCACTTAATAAATCCCAAACAGGAAAACTTGAACGCCCTTTTAAAATCAAACTTCGTCGAGCCCACCGAAGACTATTTTTATACAAATAAAAACCCAATTCTGATTTTTGAAGCCGAGACAACAACTCTTTTTTTAATTTAAGTTTAAAGGCAACATCCAAGGGCACAATCGTTTTTGGAAAATCACTTTTCATCACAATAAGCAATGCTGGTATATCCTGAGTTGCATTGAACTCAATGGGCCAAAATGGCGGCCATTTTCCATATGTTTCAATACGACCCAATGTCATCCAAATATGATGGGGTTGATAAGAACTTTTTAACAGCGAAGCTAAATTCGTCAGTGGACCCAAAGACAAAAAAGTACTTCGAGGTGTAAAATTTATTTTTGAATCTATTTTTTGCAAAGGGTTTAAACCTTCACTGCAAATACCGGGTAGCTTGGGTGATATTAAACAAGTTAGTTCTTGATTATTTTGATGGGCTTTGGCCGCTGAAGTATTACCACCCACACTTGTGATCTGTTGAATCTGCAAATGACTTTTAAGTAAAAAACTAAGCGCGAAAGCGTCGTCGACGTCTCCGCCAAAAAAAATTTCAAGCCATTTTTTTGGAATTCCTAAAGCATTATCTGTATCAATGTGAATTGGAATTATTGATCGTCCAATCATAGGGAATAAATTTAACTTTGTAATCGAGTGGAACCGGTGTTTGACGAAAGTGATTGATATAAGCCTGAATATTCTGCGCTTTTGCAGGAACAAAGTCCTCAGGAAAAAAATCTAAGATTTCACTAACCTTAATAATTTTATTTTGGTTATCCACTTGGACATTTTGTTCTGAATTAAAAAACTCTTCAGCATTTTGTTGAAGCTCTTCTTCAAGATGAGCTTCAGTAAATGGTTTACGCGGAAGCCTTGGGCACGAAATAGACATACAATTTAAAGACCAATGCACTCGATCTTCACCGATGGCTCGGATTGTCTTCGTCTCGTAATCAACTAAAGAGATGTTACTTCCACCGATATTCATCTTTGTTAAATAAAAAAAGCTGACTTTATTAAAACCTGCATTCGTTTTTGGAATTCCTTTTTGTATAACAGTGTACATCGACATAGCATTATATGCATTCAAGTGATGTGATAAGGCTTGTGGGCCAATTTTAAGCTCACTCCATTTTTTTCGAGCGATATAATCAACATAAATATTTAAATCATTCGGCGAGCTTCGAATACCTTCGAAATCAACTTGGCCTTTTTCGTTAACGAATTTTTCTAAAACTCGCCCGTAAGCTTCGATCGCTTTTTCATCTGAATATTGACCCTCGACGGTAGGCGATTTTAACACTGTCGAACAAGACGACAGCCCTAATATCAACAGCAAAAAATAAAAATTTATTTTTCTAAACATTTGTTGGTGCTGCTTGGGAAGATTTTAACTCTTGTTTGACTCGGCCCTTTGCGTGCTTCATTGGAAGAGTCGTTGGGTTAACATAAAATACAGTGTCTTTGGGAACTTCTTCCAAAAGTCCTGTTAAAGGATTCCATACCTTTTCGCCATCAACGGATTTCATTTTTACCGGAGCTAAAATGTATTCATCACGTTTAGCATTGTGCATACACATCGAAAGAGGTCCATCTTTAGTTGCGACCATAAAAACACAACCTTCAATTCGGTCAGTCTCAAGTTTACAAGCGTCCATAAAATTATGGATAAAGAAAGTCAGTTTGTTCACTTTAAAACCTGATTGGATGAGATCCCACTTCATTCTCCAAGTATTTCTGAAGACAAATTTAAGTCCTGGCCAAACTAAGTTAACGTTTTTAGCAACATGACCAATCACACCTAAAATCGTTTTTAATTTATTATTACGATCAAAAGTAACATCTTTAGTGACATCCAGAACATTTATTAAAAATTCAGGATCATCCCAAATATCATATAAATTTCCATTGCAAGAAAACATATACGAATACTTATTACATTTTGGATGACCAATCATCGGAGCATCAAAATTGATTTTTGCGTCAGCACCCTTGCGAATTTGCTCCATCACTGTTTCTTGATTGATCACGAAATCTCTTTCACGCAAAATGCCGCGCCCAGTATCTGCCTGCAACTGAAATGAAGCAAATCGAATATGATCAGCATGTTTTCTAAAAAAACGAATCATCTCTGGTATTTCATGAAAGTTACCAGCGAAAACGGTGAAGTTAAAAATAATCATCAGCGGAAGATCTTTAGCTCGTTCTAAATAATCAAGTCTAATTTTGTTCAGCTCAACTTCAGTTTTGTAACCTTTGCGTTCTTGAGTCAGATCAATATGAAAAGCCACATCGGATAATCCCGCAGCACTCAGTTCTTGTAGTAAATCTCGAGTGGCTTTAATTCCGTTAGTTAAAAGCGAAGATCTCATTCCACAATCAGCAATTTTTTTGACGATCGCAACCAACTCTTGACGATCGCGCAAAGTGGGATCACCACCTGAAACTTGCACGTCAGTATTGGGCCCATAATGAGCTCTGATCATTTCAATACGTCTAAAAATTTCTTCGATCGGCGTATCTTTGACGGCCTCAGAGCTATCAGATAAATAACAAAGAGTGCAATCCAAGTTGCATCTTTGAGTCACTTCAAGCGAAACGCAACCAATCCCCCAGCGTCGTCCCGCCAACTGAGATTTATTCCAGTGATTTACTTTTTTCATGCGAGCCTCAAGCGGCGCCCGAAAATTTCCATCTTGAGGTGTTTCTTGATAAGGCTGCCAAGCTTTAATATCGAAAGCATTCATATAAGTCGGTTCATTCAGCTGCTGATCTTCTTCAGTTTGATTATTATTTAAGTTCATTTAGTTAAACCCCAGTTTCCATTTTTTGTTCGGATTTTAATTTGCGTGCGAATTCTTCAATTTTTATTTTAATTTGATTTCGAATCAAGCGAAATGATTCCAAATTTTTTAATTCACTTCCAAGATCAATTGCTGGATCTGGCATCGGCCAATGCAATTTTTGCGCTTTTGGAAAGTAGCCTACAGGACAGACTTCGTCGGCACATAAAGTAATAAGATAATTTAATTCAGCGCAGTATTGAGAGTCCAGTTGATCGCATGATTTAGAGGCATGACTTGTGATATCAATATTTATCTCAGCTAAAGCTTTAATTGCAAGTGGGTGCACAGACTTCGGCACAGACCCTGCGCTTTGAACAGCCGCTTGATCTTGAAAGATGTGTCGAGCTAAGCCTTCGGCTATCTGACTACGAGCTGAATTGGCTACGCACATGAACAACAATTTCATTTAATATTTCCTTTAGCAATGTTTAATACCAGCAAATAAAAGTTTAATTGTCTAGATGAAAAAAAATCTAGTCATTTAAAGGTCTATCTGAAATAGTAATCTAATTCCTATTTTTGAAAGGCGCTGAAATGCAAACAGAAATGCAAACAATTGAAAATGTAAAATCTTACTACGGTCAGTTTTTAAAAACCAACCAAGATCTTCAAACCAGCGCATGCTGTACAGCTGAATCTATGCCCGTTCACTTACGCCCGCTACTTAAAGATATTCATGATGAAGTCCAAGAAAAGTTTTATGGCTGTGGCTCACCGATACCTCCAGAACTTGAAGGCCGCACAGTTTTAGATTTAGGATCTGGATCGGGCCGCGACTGTTATATGTTGTCAAAACTTGTTGGCCCTAACGGAAAAGTTTTTGGCGTCGATATGACCAACGAACAATTAGCTGTGGCTCGAAAACATCTTGGTTATCACACCGAAAAATATGGTTACAAGACCCCGAACATTGAATTCAAAGAAGGCTACATTGAAGACCTCAATTCAATTGGAATTGCTTCAAACTCGATCGACGTTGTCACATCCAATTGTGTTTTGAATTTATCTCCTGATAAAAAACGCGTGTTTTCAGAAATTATGCGAGTTTTAAAACCTGGTGGAGAACTTTATTTTTCTGATGTCTTTGCTGACCGAAGAATTCCTGCGAATTTAGCGCAAGATCCCGTTTTACTTGGCGAATGTCTTGGCGGAGCTTTGTACATCGAAGATTTTAGACGACTCATGGCCCAGTTTAATTGCCAAGATTTTAGAATTGTTTCAAAAACTAAATTAGAACTGAATGCTGGGCCCATTCAAAATAAAATTGGTATGGTGAATTTTTATTCGATGACGGTTCGCGCGTTTAAAATCAATCTTGAAGATCGTTGCGAAGACTACGGGCAAGTGGCTTTTTACAACGGCACTTTAGCTGAGTATCCACACTTTTTTAATCTGGATGACCATCACTTATTTAAAACGGGACAGCCGATGCTTGTCTGCAGCAATACAGCAAAGATGCTTCAAGAATCACGTTATGCAAAACATTTCAAAGTTCTTGGAGACACTCAAACTCACTATGGACTTTTTGATTGCGCGCCTGATTCGGCCAGTTTAGCCAGTGGTTTACCGGCCGCTTGTTGTTAAGACAATATTAAGCCGCTTTTTTTATTGATAAGTTTTTTTGATGTGGGATTTCGATAACAAATCGACTTCCCTTATTAAGTTCAGATTCAACCCAAACATTTCCGCCTAGTTTTTTTACTTCGCAAGTGATCGAATCTAAGCCAACTCCACGCCCCGAAAGCTCTGTGACTTCTTCTCGTGAAGAAAATTGGGGTGTAAAAACAAATTGAATAATTTGTTCATTTGTTAGGTTTAATAATTCTTGTTCTGTTTTAATATTTTTTTCGATTAACTTACTACGAATCACGCAGGGGTCTATTCCTTTACCGTCGTCTTCTAATGTAATGCGAATGAGGTTTTTACCTAATGAGGGATCGAAATGCTCTTCAAAACCTAATTTAACAGAAGCTTCGTCTGGCTTATTCGATAAATTTCTAATTTCTGGCAAATCGATGGCATGATCAACGACGTTTCGAAATAAATGAACACAAGAGCTGACTAAAGGCTGAAGCTCGGCTGTGCGAATTCGAACTTTTCCTTTTTCAATCTTCATTTTGATTTTTTTATCCTGTTTTACAGCAAGATTATTAACAAGTTTTTTATATTTTTCAAAAGAGTCGGATAAGTCTTCAAGCAAAACTGTATCAACAAAGGCCTGGTAAGCTTCAGACTGTTCGCTTAAGTTTTTTTGCAATATCTGAGTTGTTTTCTCGAGTTCATCTTTATCAATTTTTTTGATCGTGTAATTTGTTTCAACTTCAGCGCCAACGAGCTCTTCGTTTTCTTGCATAAAATTAAAAATGATTCTTTCAGCCTGAGCACAGTCGAATTTCAATTTTGAAACGATATCTGAATTGGAAAGCTGATTTGATTGAGCTTGAGCTTCACTCAAAAAACTTTCGATTTGATGAAGTTTTTCAACTAGAATCAGCAAATGAAAACAAGCCGCTTCGCCTTTGAAAGTGTGAAAAAATCTAAACAGCTCGTTAAAATCAATCATTTCGTCATTCTTAATGTGATCTAATTGTTTCGAACATGCTTTGATTTGATCTAACGAGTTTTGTATAAACTGATGAAAGCCGTCACGATCTTTGACAAAATTAATCACAAAGTAAGTAAATTGCTTTTCAACATAGGCTTTTCGTTCAAGATTTTTTTCTTTTGTTTTGTCTTCAGCGATACATATGATTTGATTGAGCTCATTTTTTTCATCGAAAACGGGGCGGTAAGAAAGCTCAATGTATCTATTATGAGCTTCGAAGAATCTTGGTCCTAGTTCCGCCACTGAATCAAATGGGACTGCATTTGCGTAAGCCAACTCGATCCAATCTGTCACAGATTGTGCTTCTTCAGAATTTAATTTTAAAATCTCAGCAAAAAGCTTTAATGTTGGATCTGTTCCAAAGAAGTGAGTTGCGGCCATTGTGGATCCTGGCTGAATCAAACCTTGAGCATTAATAATCATAAAACCTTGACCGAGATTATCAAGCAGTGTTTGGTTTGATTTCATCGCTTCGGCTAATTTGTAAGTTCGTTCTTCGACCTTCTTTTCAAGTTCTGTTGCATAATTTTGTAGTTTAATTTTAGCACTTTTTAAATCACTGACCATTAAATTAAAAATTCTTGCAAGAGTTCCGATCTCATCTTTTGATGAATTATAAATTTCAACATCTAAGTTACCTGTCGAGACTTGCACGGCTGCATGATTTAAGTCTGAAATTGGTTTTGTTAAAGCTTTTCCGATCAATCGACCGAAAATAAAACAAAGCAGTAACGCTAATACAGCTGGCAAACCAATTGATTTCATGATCGCTAAACGCGCTTCAGCGACTTCCCGCTCAGCATGGTAATCAACTTCTAGAACCGCAATCGCTTTTCCCGATCGATCAAGAATCGGTGCAAAGGCAGAAACCCAAACGCCTTCTGAATCAGAATAAATCTTGCTAAATGTCGGTTTAGCTGTTTTTAAAGCCAGCGCGACATTGGGATTTGTTTTAATTGAATTGCCGACATAAGATTTTTCATTACTCATCGTTACAAAAATCATATTTCCATCGGCCCATTCCGGAGCTATCACGGTGTAAATATCTTCAGTCAGTTGATTATTAAGTTTAATATTTTGAAGCGTTTTTTGGATTTTTTTAAAGGCCGCACTTTCGGCCACTTCTGGATCCTGATTCGACATCGCTTCTTCAATTTTAAGATGATCTTCAGCTTCAATCATCAACACAGCTGTGCGTGCAATATGGTTCAGTTTTTGTCCCAGCAGTAGCTCAATATTTTCAAAAATAGACAGATAAGTGTAAGTGCCCGTGCCGACCAAACAAACCGATACGACAATTAAAAAGATAATTGTTATTTTTTTTGAAATTGATAAATCAGAAAATATTTTTTTTAACATACAAATATTTCGGCTGACATTTGTACAAACAAAATACCGTGTTTGAAAATTTAGACCTGACCTTGGTCTAAATTTTAAGCAATAAGCTTTAATTAGATTTAATTTCACAGTTTATGACATGATTTTTTGATTGCGCACAACCCAACTTTTATCTAACGTACTTATGACAACAGAAACATAGTGCTCATTTTGAGCCACACCAAAAAGGAGATTTTGTGAGTGTTAAAATTATGCTCGTCATCGGGCTATTTCCATTAATTGGCTTCGCCAGTGGAAATGTGAACTCGCTAATGAAGTTCCCGCCTAAAGCTAAAGCTGTAGACACGGAAAATGAAAAATGCGAGGCAAATGAAACGTTAAAAGCTTGCATGGAGCGCATTAAATCAGGCACGAAGAAAAATGGCGGTGGAAAATGAGAAATTTAATTCTAACAACAATCTTGGCTGTGATGTCTTTTCAGGTTGCTCAAGCTGATATTATGTCTGCTGGACAAAAGTCTTTTCACGCAGAGTATTCGCAAGGTACTTCGACTGAAGTTTACACTGGCGATGGAACTAAAGTGGCTTATAAAGACGTCGGACCACTCGGTGGAATTTCTAAACGCGATATCACAAATTTAGCTTTAACTCACAGTTTTGGACTTGGAAGCAGCTCACAAATCGACTTAGGTCTAATTTACAGCCAAGTCGATATCGGCGTAGACAAGCGCGGTGGTATTGAAGAAGTTTCTGCTAAATACTTGTATCAAGCTTTTGCAAATGAAGCTTTTGACGTGAATATCGGCTTAGGTTTTAGAGCGCCGGCAGATAATCGCGGTGGAGCAGATTTTAATTCATTGTCAGATGGATTAACGAAGTTTGATTATTCTTTGGATTTGGGTTGGAATTTAAATCCATTCAAAGTGGGATTGAATACTCGCTACACAGATCGCAATTCTTCTGAAGCAAAGTCACAGACTTTAGTTGAGCTTTATGGAGCTTATTTTCCAACTTCAGACATCTTGCTGAGCTTGTCATATATCACATTCAACACTTCGGGTGGTGGCGATGTGCTTGCAGCTCCATTTCAGGTCTTAAAAGAAAAGTATAATGCAGTTTCATTTGTGGCTGGATACAGCATCAACGATGCTTTTTCTGTCGACGCTCATTACGGACAAAAACTATCAAGTGGTATTGCAAACACAGATGCAAATACAACTGTTGGTTTAGGCTTAACAGCTAATTACTAGTTTTTCTCTTAGCAGAGGGGTTTTGTTCTTTCGTGCCCCTCTGCACTCTTTTCTTCAATCTCTTATAAATTCTGATAATGTAATTAAATTGATTTTAGAATCTCTTATGATCAATAAATATCTGGAGACTGCCTTGAAGAACTCATTTATCAAAAAAATTATTTTTATCTCGATTGTCATTGCCTTGATTGTTTTGTTTTATATAAATGGCTGGCAGCGATTTTTAACTTTGACCTACGTTCAAGAAAGTCTTGGTCAATTTCAGCAATATACTCTTGAACAACCTGTCTATGCGATTGGCGGATATTTTATTGTTTATGTCATAGCGACGGCACTTTCATTTCCAGGAGCAACAATTTTAACTTTATTAGGCGGAGCTCTTTTTGGCTCTTTGTACGGAACTTTAATTGTTTCGTTTGCCAGCACCATCGGAGCAACACTTGCATTTTTGGGAACACGTTTTATAGCACGAGATTATATTTCAAAAAAAATGGGCTCACAGATGAAAGCTTTTGATGCTGGTATCAAAAAAGAAGGCGGCTGGTATTTATTCACGATGCGACTTCTTCCTATTTTTCCGTTCTTTGTTGTGAACCTAGCCATGGGTCTTACTTCGATTACAGTTAAAAGTTTTTTCTTCGTTAGCCAAATCGGAATGCTTCCAGGAACTTTTGTTTTTGTTAATGCAGGCAAAGAGCTTTCACAAATTAAAAGTTTATCAGGTATTTTATCTCCCAGTTTACTGATTGCGTTTTCTTTATTAGGACTTTTACCTTTAATCATTAAAGCGATCATTGCCAAATATCGCGCGATTAAAATTTACTCTAAATATAAAAAGCCCAAAAAATTTGACTACAATATCGTTGTCATCGGAGCTGGCTCTGGCGGACTTGTTACAGCTTACATCGCGGCAGCTGTTAAGGCAAAAGTCGCTTTGATTGAAAAACACAAAATGGGCGGAGACTGCTTGAACACGGGTTGCGTTCCGAGCAAAGCAATTATTCGTACTGCGCGTTTTTTAAGAGAACAAAAAAATTCTCAAAGCTTTGGGGTTCGCAAAGCCACTTCTGAATTTAATTTTGCGGAAGCGATGTCACGTGTACATCAAGTAATTCAAAAAATTGAACCTCATGATTCAGTTAAACGTTACTCAGAACTAGGCGTCGAGTGCATTCAAGCTGAAGCAAGAATTTTAAATCCTTGGACAATTTCAATTCCAGGACGAGAAATCACAGCAAAAAATATTGTTATTGCAACAGGAGCCCGCCCAAGATTTCCAAATATTCCGGGCTTAAAAGAAGCGCCTTACGTCACATCCGATACGATTTGGAATTTAAAAGAACTTCCGAAAAAATTTCTAGTTTTAGGTGGCGGTCCGATTGGTTGCGAGTTGGCTCAGGCTTTTTCGGCCCTGGGTAGCCAAGTTACGGTTCTTGAAATGGGTTTGCAGATTTTGGGTCGCGAAGACCAAGACGTTGTCGAAGCCATGACAGAACATTTTCAGCACGACGGATTAAATCTGATCACTTCAGTCGAAATCAAAAATTTTCAAAAAGAAAATTCAATAAACTTTGTTGTTTTTGAAAAAAATGGCAAAGAAGAAAAAGTTGAGTTTGACACCGTTTTAGTTGCAACGGGACGAGTGGCTAACGTCAAAGGTTTCGGCCTTGAAGAGCTTGGTGTTGAGCTGACTACAAGGCATACGATTCAAGTTGATCCTTTCTTGCGAACAAACTACCCCAATATTTACGCTTGTGGTGATGTAGTCGGACCTTATCAATTTACACATGCAGCGTCTCATCAGGCCTGGTTTACGTCAGTCAATGCCCTTTTTTCTCCATTTAAAAAATTTAAAATTAACTATGATCATTTGCCTTATTCAACTTTTACTCACCCCGAAATTGCGCGTATTGGATTGAATGAAAATGATGCCAAAGAAAAAAATATCCCTTTTGAAATTACAAAATACCCAATCGACGATCTAGACCGAGCAATTGCAGATTCAAGCGACTATGGTTTTGTTAAAGTTTTAACCCAGCCAGGAAAAGATAAAATTTTAGGAGTTACAATAGTTGCAGACCACGCCAGTGATCTTTTGCCTGAGTTCGTTTTAGCAATGAAACACGGCCTTGGTTTGAATAAGATACTTTCAACGATTCATGCGTATCCAACTATGACTGAGGCAAATAAATACGCCGCCGGTGTTTGGAAAAAAGCTCATGCTCCACAAAATATTTTAAATTTTTTAAAAAAATTCCATACATGGAGACGAGGATAAAATGTCAAAATCAATATTGTTGGCTTGTTTGCTGATAAGCGCATTCGTTAGTGTAAATGTATTTGCATACGATCATACACATGCAAAATGGACAAAAGTTTTATCAGAAAATGTTGTTACTAAAGAAAAAACAACTCAAGTAAAATACTTAGAACTTCTTAAAAATACGTCTGAAATAAATAGTTATCTAAAAGACAATGAAGCCGTCACTCAAGTCGAATACTCAAGCTGGAACGAAAAACAAAAACTGGCTTTTTTATTTAATACTTATAATGCTGAAACAATGAAATTGATTTTAAATGAACTTGAAAAAAATAAAAATCTCAAGTCGATCAAAAAAATTGGCGGACTATTCGGCAATCCTTGGAAAATAAAATTCTTCAATCTTTTCGGTAAAGAAAGTTATCTAGATGAAATCGAACAAGAAATGGCTCGTAAGAATTTTGATGAGCCCCGTATGCATTTTGCTTTTAACTGCGCATCGATCGGCTGCCCCTCTTTACAAATGTCTGCGTTTACCGCGGATAAACTTGACGAGCAACTTGACCAAGCGGCTGTTAATTTTTTAAAAGATAAAAGCCGCAACGAGCTCGATACAAAAAAGAAGACTTTAGCTCTTTCATCTATTTTAAAATGGTACAAAGACGACTTCGAAAATTCTAAAAAACTGGGACCTCTTAAAAATTTCTTGGTCAAATATTTTCCATTTTCTATAGATGAAAAAAAAGATTTTGAAAATGGCCGCTACGTCGTCAAATATTTAGACTACGACTGGAATTTAAATACATGGCGTCCATAGCCGTAGTTGCTTTTGCTAAAAATCCCTTAAAAGAAAACTGCAAGACAAGGCTTTTGCAGGATCTACAGTCCGTGCAACAGTGTCTTAACGTTTATGAGCTTTTGCTTCGAATAACGAATGAAACCTTGATCAACTTACAAAACTCCAATGAAGGCATCGATTGTTTCTGGGCAATCAATTCAAATCCAGATGAACTTCCCAAATATTTTTCAGAATCAATCAAGCTTGTCGAACAAGGCGATGGCGAACTGGGCCAGCGCCTTCATTATGTTTACTCTCAACTTAAAAGCAAATACGACCAAGTGATTGTCATTGGCAGTGATTTACCTACATTGAATACGGGTTTAATCAGAAAAGTGATTTCATTACTTAAAAATAATTCTTATGTCTTTGGCCCTAGTGAAGATGGCGGATTTTATTTATTTGGCTCAAATCAAGAATTGCCACAAATTTTTTGGACTGAGCCTAGATACAGTCAAACCGACACTTTAGCTCAAATGACTCAGAAACTTAATCCTTCAGCTGTTGCTTTAAATGAAATGCTCAGTGATATCGATGACATGAAATCTTTTTATGTCGCCATGAACGAATTAAAACAATTTATTAATTTAAGCTCGACTCAACTTGAGCTTATTCATCTTTATCAAGAAATTTTGCTGTCTTTTAAAAAGGATTTAGCAAATCAAAAAAACTTTTCTTACGCTGATAATAGTCTTTAAGAGCCTGAGTATTTTTATAACCGAGTCGAAAAAGTATCAGAATTAAAAAATTTGAAAATATTCTGGTTTTTAAACCATCTTGACTGTATTTCCGAGAGTTTACAATGACGGGCTTGTTAATAACTAATCCCTTTGATATTTTTCTGAGGCGATCAGATAGTATCACATCTTCTAAGAAACCATTTGTGGGAATAAGATATGCGTATTTTCTATGAAAAAAGAAAACATTCGTCCAAACAGCTTGGCGTAAAAAGTGACTTCTGAACGTGTTTTGAGCCCAAGCATAACTGCTCATTAAATAACGGGTATCGCTGTATTTTTTTGTAAAACAACCCCAGTCTAATAAAGAAATGTTGATCGATAGCAGCTGGTCTATTTGTGGATCACTTAATTCAACATCAATAGGTAATATAATAACAAGTTCAGATTGCACTTTTTCACAAGCCTGTTGAACAGCAAGACCGATTGATTTTGTCTGATGAGGAGTTGTTTTCAATTGCAAAACTGTAGCAAGTTTTTCGGCTTCAATCAGATTAAATACTTCTTGAGACTGATCTGTGCTTTGAGAGTCTATGATAATAATTTGAAGCTGATTTAAAAATATTAATTTCCATAATCTTAATCCAATTAAAAACTTTTTAAGTTGAGAGTATTCATTTAGAACTGGAATAATGATCGAAGCTTTGTACATATATTATTTTTTAAAAGTATCTTTTTTTATTCACTTTGCCTATAGTTTAGTTGTTGTGGTGGATAAAAAATATTTTAATCTGAGCTCACTGATTTTATTTTTGTTAGCCCTTAGCTGCTGTCTTTATTTAATCGACATCAATTCACTTTATAAGCTTCAATTAATTCAATGGCTTCAAATCGGCCTTATACTTGTTTTATCGATGAATCGCATGACGATTTCAAAAATTCAAACAGTGATTTTTTGCTATGTTGTTTCGCGGACTTTTTTATTTTTTTCGACACCTTTGCTCGAAGATGACTACTACCGCTATTTATGGGATGGCCGAGTTTTAGCAAATGGCATAAGCCCTTACTTGTTGGCCCCAAGTGATACTTTTTGGGATCAAGTTTCTTCCAATTGGCGACAATTGATTAATTTTCCTGACGTTAAGACGATATATCCTCCCGTCACACAAATTTATTTCGCCTTAGTTTATCTTATTTTTGGTGAAAGCCTTTTGGGTTTAAGAATTGGCGCATTAAGTATAGAAATAATTTTAAGTCTTTTGATTTTGAATCACCTCAAAAAAGAAAATTTAAACTTAAAACCCTTTTATCTTTTCTTATTTTTTCCTACTTTAATGAAAGAAAATATTAATTCCGTACATTTTGATTTACTAGCCACGTTATTTTTATTTATTTTTTTTATCGGGTTAAAAAAAAACGCTTCGACTTTACTCTATCTTTTTATAAATTGGGGAAGTCTTGCAATATCTGTCCTAGTTAAAATATTTCCGCTTGTATTTCTACCAGTACTATTTTTTCGAAGTCCAAAAAAATGGATGGGCCTGTTGATTTTTTTTAGTCTACTCCTTTTATTTTATTTTCCATTTTTAGATCAAGAGCTTAGCATTTTTTCTGGCACTCAGGCTTTTGCAAAAAATTGGCTTTTTTTTGAGTCACTCGCATATTATGTTCAAGAATTTTTTAATTTATTAAAAATAACTTTCAATATAGAAAATGTTTTTTTGCTTCAAATGATTCAAGAAGGAACTTTGACACGTTTGATTTTAGCCAGCCTGCTTTCAGTTTTTATTTTGTTTGTTAGTCTATACAAAAGAATCAGTCTGCAAAATAAAATCACAGTCATTTTATTGATGCTTTACGCTTGCTCAACTGTTTTAAACACTTGGTATTGGCTTTGGATTTTACCATTTCTAATTCTGTTTGCGCCGCGAGCATCTTGGGTTTTACCGGTTTTCACAAGCTTAGGTTACTCTTGGTTTATAAGTGAAGATTTATATCGACAACTTCATCAGCCCTTATATGGTTTTTTTATACTTGGGCTGATTTTTTATATTCTAAGAAATAATTACGATGGTCTTCGGAAGTGGAAATTATCTTAATTATTTTTGAGCTAAATAAGGATTTTTAATCATCTGAGCAACGTAAATATTTTTATAAAATGATTCATAAAACTTCATGACTTTCTCAGAGTAAACTTTAGGTCTTTCATTTCGCTTAATCATCTTAGCAAGATTCCCTGGACCCATATTATAGGCTGGCACATACTTAAAGGCTTGGTTATCAAATCTTTGGCGCAGATAACTTAAATAAGCCACGCCTATTTTTATATTCTTAACTGGGTTTCTTAAAGTTTGCGCACCTTTGTAATTTTTAAATTTAATTCGACGAGCAATGTATTCGCCGGTATTTGGCATCAGCTGCATGAGCCCAACTTCACCCGAAGTGCCTTTGGCCAAGTGATTAAATCCACTTTCTGTTCGAATGATTGAGGCCACAAAAACAGGGTCAATATTGTATCGATTAGACTCTTCAAGAATTGTCTTTGTAATTTTGTCGACATTTTTCTGATTCTTTTTAATCGTATTTTTTTGAACTAAATTGTAAACTTCGA
Organism: Bdellovibrio sp.; assembly: GCA_043747435.1. Taxonomy (GTDB): domain Bacteria; phylum Bdellovibrionota; class Bdellovibrionia; order Bdellovibrionales; family Bdellovibrionaceae; genus Pseudobdellovibrio. The sequence goes on from JAYTPD010000002.1 coordinate 28,077, forward strand.
TACTTAGCGTTTGCCCTTCATCAATTTGTGAAGCAACACTTTTTTTGTAATGCTGACCTAATAGTTCTTTCGCGTGGGCGCGACGAGTTTCATCATTGATTTTATATTTTGGATCAAAAGCGATATCAAAACTCGCAAAATTTTGAAACAGAATGATTAATCCAGTTGCGATAAAAATGTATTTTAGTTTTCTCATTTTAAGACCTCTTTTGTAATGCTCAGTCGTTACCCTGTTCATTACAAAAAGCATTCCTTGCCGTATAAATGAATACCGCAATTTTAAGAAATAAAATGCCCCTGCCCGAGATAAAATCTAAATTTAATACATTTATTCAGACAGAAGAAAACTCACTCATTAACAATTATTGTCGGTAAAGACTATTTTCCCCAGAAAACCGTATGGTTAAACTGACAAGCACATAAGCCCAAAACCACCACGACAAACCCACAATAGATATAATTAAAAAATAACTAGTCCACTTCAACTGCATACCACCTGCAAAAAGTAAATAAGCCCCTAATGAACTGCCCACTAAAATATGAATATTTAGCTGTTGTGCTAAGGCTCCACCTAGGTGAAGGCCCCCATAAACAAGCGGAATAAATTCTCCTCCCCAAAAACCACAAACAGTAGAAAATAAAGTGAACGCTAATTTAAATAAGCCATCTCTGAAGCTGAATTGCATAAGTTCTAAATTTTCAAATTGTAATAAGCCTAAACTTTGAAATTTTCTGAACTCAGGTTGCATTAAAATGAAAGCCAGCGCACAAGCAATTAGAAATCGGATCATGATACTTTTTTGTTTTAAAAAGTGATGTAGATAATTGTAACTGAATTTATAAAATCTCATAATCAAGCCAACTAACAATGCTAAATAAAAAATAAATTGAAGCTTTGTAAAAAAAGAAAAATCGTCTAATAAAATAATATTTTCAAATAAATGTCTTATTTGAAATGTTTGTAACAAAAGAACAGAAATACACGAGGCTATCAAAGTGAAAATTTTTTGCTTTAAATTCGTATTAAATAATTCAGATGAAAAAAATAATCCGATCCAGCCGACTCCGGTGATAGCAGAAAATCCACATCCGATCGCTATCGGTCCCCAAAAACTCCATGCCAAATTAAAAACACGAACAAACCCTGCCGAGATCAGAACCACAGTGCCTTCTCGACCGACGCTGGCACCGGCCATATGAGAAAACAATGTTCCAATAAAATGAAAAACTGACATCCACGGACTCCAATACGAGACCATTTTTATTTGCGGATCAGAAAGCTCTTTTATTTTTAAAGGATAAAAAAGACTTTTTGTTCTGAATAAATGCAGAAGCAGTAAAACAAAAGGCATCATAAAAGTGTGAATAGGCGATCGACCCGAGTTCAGCTCAAGTTGCTTGATCGCAACCAGTCGAAGCAATGTAATGAACAGGCCTGATATTATTCCAATCAATAGACCTAAAATAATCGTGATCCAAAGCTCTTTAATTGATGAATCTATGTAAGGCGACCTATTTTGTTGCATAAAAATAAGCTTATGATACTTAATTGCGTGTGAAAACTGAAAAAGAATTTTCTGACTACTTTTTTAATCATTACATTCATCAAATAAATTCTGACCAAGAGTCTTTCAAGGCTGAAGTTGAAAATCTTGCTTTGAGTTACTGGAGTGATTTAACAACTCATATAACCGGCTACTTTAGTTTTGAAGATCGACTTGCGATAACAGAGCTCGCTGCGCAAAAACTTGTGCATGAATTAAAAAATAAAACATTCATAGAAGCATGGAAACAAGTAATTCGAGATTTTGTTCATAATCAGCAATGGGGCTATTTACCTACTTCCGTTAAACCCAAAAAGATTCAAACAGAAGAACAAAAAATATTCTGGAAACTCTTCAAATACGCTTGGGCTTTTTTTCAGTCGATGGTCATTTTAAAAATAGCTGTTTACTATTTTGGTCTTGAATCTGCCGATCACCCCAATGAAACAAGTGTATTTTGGGTTTGGTTTTTCTTCGGCCTTTCAGCTTTTTCTTTAGCTTTTTTCGCTTACAGAAACAGACATGACAACAGCTGATAGTACGAAGAACAACCCAACTCCCCAACCAAAATAATTTGCAAGAATTTGTGTATTTCCTGAAGATATTTCGATAATAGGCCCAGCTAAAGCAATCGCAACGGCTCGTGAAACTTTTGAGGCCATTTTCCATAACCCTAAGTACTGCCCGGCGACACTTCTTTTAAGAAGCTCTTCTTTTTCCTTTAAAAAATCAGATAGAAATATTTCTAGCACAACCGCAACACCAACTAAAATGCCCCCCAAAAGACTGGCGACTGAAAAGATAATCCAGAAATTAACATTTTTAAAATGAGGAAAAAATGCCACTGTGATTAAGCCAAGCAAAGCTGCACCAGACATAATTAATTTCTTTTTGCTAAAATAACGAGTTAAATAAATCCATAAAGGAATTGATAAAGTAAACATAAAAAGAAAAACAACTAAAATAGTTTGAGTTTGCTGTTCGGTAAATTCTAAATACAACTTATAATAATACAACGCCAAGGCAGAGTTCAGCCCAAGTCCGCAGTTCACAACGAAAAAAGCTAGAATAATTTGTAAGAACTTTTTATCTTTCAACAGGTCTAAAAAACGTGGCCTTTGCCTGTTTTCATCTGATTTAAAAGTGACTTTGTCGATTCGGTAGTAACTCATAAAAACAGAAATTGAAGTAAAAAATAAAGTTACAATCGTTAAAACTGAAACTGCATTTAAATAGGGATTGGTTATGGAATTTTTTTGAGTTAAAAAATAGGCGGGCACAATAAGTCCTAACAATGAACCTAAATTAAAAAATGCAAGCCTCCAGCCAATCCATCTTTTTCGTATCTCATTATCGGGCTCTAGGTCATTCGCAATCGCATAGTAGGGAACTGAAAACAAAGAAATAGCTGAATTCAAAAATGATGAGAAAAAAAATAAATAGATCAAACTGATCCATTCATTATCTGATTTAAAACGCCACATGCTAAAAAATAAAGTACAAATCAATACGAGGGCAAAATAAAGTATATTTTTACGATGATGATATTTTTGATAATAGCGATCACTAAATATTCCAATCAAGGGATCCATAATTGCATCCCACAGAACACTCAGTCCGATCGCTAAACTTGTGTAAGATGCCGATAGCCCAACGACTTGATTAAAGTAAATGAGTAAATAGACTTTTAAAAAAATGTCTATCCCTGCGGGGCCTAGCTCTGAAAGACCATAAAATACAGGGCGAAATTTATTCATTTACTTTTCTCACTTCAATTTCTTTTAAGGCCACATATCCAATAACAATCCAATAAATACGATCTGCAATTCCACCCAATGATAGATGAATATGATAAATTAATATAACAGGAATTTGCGTGAGCATATAGATCGCAAGTAATTTAAGCGCCTTATTTTTTGAAAATAAACTTTTAAAACAAGCTAAACACAATGTGATCACCGCAATAAACGTCATCAAAATTAATCCCCAACCTCCCACAACACCCGCTGAGATAAACATATTGTGTGGATCTTTATTCGCGTTGTACTGAGAAATTTCGGCTTCTTGACCATTGGAAAATTTAGATAGAATTCCCTGGCCTAACCATTGATTTTTCTGAAAAATCTCGAATCCCCGTTCGACTTCTTCCAGTCTAGACTTAACTCCATCTTGAGCCGTTCTTTGAGCCAAACTTTGTTCCCCGCGAATCAACGCTGTACCGTAATCCGCAAGGTCGTGTCCAAAAAAAACCATGATCAAAAAAACTGATAAGAAAATAGCCGTTTTTAAAATCTGTTGAGGCCATGAAGACGCACGAAATAATATCATGCACAGAAAAAAGCCCATCAAAACAGAAGCCAGCGCAGAACGAGTTCCCGTTAAAATAAGTAAAATCAAAACAATCAGTAAATAGAAATACTGCAAAGTAAGCTTTAGACGTGACATTTTTTGAGTAAAAATAAAATAATACAGTCCGAAACAAGCTAAAGTGGCCACGCTCACCATATGAGGAATATGTTTAAAAATACCAATAAAACGAGTTCCTTTGAATGAAGTACTTGGCGATAGAAAAAGAACAACAAAGCTAAGTAAACACAAAAACACGCAGATTTTTTTCAAAATGATTACGAATCTCTCTGGCGAAAATGAAGTTGGAATAACTTGTCCATACAAGAAAACAGTAAAAACAGCCATAAAAGCTGATCCCATTTGTAAAATATATGATTCATCCGAATTTACAAAAAAACATTGCAGCAACGTTATAAAGATTAAATACAAACTTGTTAGAAATAAAATGAATCGATAAAAACGACTTTGAACCTGGCTGGGATGAGCTTTCAGAAACCATGCAAGGCTTAGAAATCCACCGATGGTAAAATTTAAAAAAATATTTACGTAGGGATGTAAACCATATTGATAAATAATTGGACCAATCTCTTTTGGGAAAAAGCCCAAAGCGGCCAAAGAGACTTTTGATACAAAAATTAAAACAATTAAAAAATAAATCACACTATTTCGAATTTTTCTCGATCAAAACAGAAGTTAAAATAATGCTTGTCACTAGAGAAACCAAAGTGATTGTTCGAGAAACTTCATTCGATATCCAGGGCTCTTTCTTAGGAATGTAGACAAAATCGTCTTGAGCTAATTTAAAAGGCTTCGCGTCTGCCGAGGACTTCATTAATTTTTTAATATCAAGTTCGTAAACTCCATTTTGAGTTGGATCAATCTTACGAACTAACACATTGGACAAATCCCCATCATCCGTTCCGCCGGCCAGAGTAATTAATTTAAGAATATCCGTATTCATTGGAACATAATAAAGTCCCGGCTTTTGAACCGCACCGATTAGTTGAACACCAATCAAGTTCTCTTTAGGTGAAGAGCGATAAATATATTCGGCCGCGCGCTGGGGTTCTTTGATTTCAAAATAATTACTCTGTGCTCGAACAAAAGTACTTTGAAAAAGAAAGATTAAACTGATCAGCATAACTTTTATTTTTTTAAACATAAAAACCTCATCATTATTATGACTTCTTCAGAAACAGGGTCAATCTAGACCAAGAGCGAGTTTTATTTTCTCTGGACTAACAGGCTGGTCAACATCGCTTCGGTCAACTAGACTTAAGTGAACAAGGATGGAACTCGTTATATGGATATGACACAAATGCCCGAACATGAAAAAATTTTTAATGAAATCTGTCACAAACTCAATGAGCTTTCACAAGTTGAAGACACAAAAGCTTCAAAAGATCGTGTTACTCAACTTGAAAAAATGCACACACAAATCAAAAATTTTCAGTATGACTTGATGGCGACTCATGAAGATATGCAACTTAAAATTCATACGCTAGAGCAAATGACCACTTCAAATTCTGATCTGACCATTCGTGTGCAAGAATTAACTGAGCTCTTAAACCAGGAACGCGCTCATAATTCGAAACTCTCGACTGATTTAGCACGGTCTTTAGATTTGTCTTTAAAGTTACAATTAGAAATTCAAGAAATTAAGTCACGTGCTTTACAGGCCCAAATTGAAGATCGTCGAATTCATCAAGACAACATTGAAAGTTATAAATATAAAATGCTGCAAGAAAAGAATGATCTTTTGCGCGCAAACGATGAACTTTTAACTGAACTCAAAAGTAAAGAATCTCAGATTGAACTTTTAAATCAAAAAATAAATGATCTTGAAGCGGGTATGCAAGAGCTTGATAAAACGACAATCGAGCAAGGTGAAACCATTAAACATTTGATGTCGGTTGCTGAAAATAAAATTGTTGAATTAAAACTTTGTTTTGACCGCGCCCAAAATGATTTAGCAAACTCAAACGGTGAATTAACTCAGGTTAAAACTCAAGTTGAACTCTATAAACAAGAAAATTACTCATTAAAAGATTATATTAACAAAATGACAATTTACCAAAAACAAATGCTAGCTCAACAAGCTCAAGCTTACGGAGTTACTCCACTTGGTGCATCACCATCTTAAGGTAATGCCCTTCAGGAAATGTCATCAGGGTTGGGTGATCCCACCCCTGAGATCCATAAGTTATACACCGAACTGTTTTTCCAGATCTTAAAATTGATTTACGTAAACACTCTTTAAATTCTTCCATCTGAACAGCACCTGAACAAGTACATGACACAATCATTGCGCCTGGCGCGCACATTTTTAAAGCTTGAGCATTTATTTTAAAATAAGCATGTAAGCCTTGGTGAATATCTTTTTTATTTTTAACAAAAGCAGGTGGATCCGAAATCACGATATCAAATACGCCAGCTTCGATTTCTTCAAGATTTAGAATATCTTTTTTATGCACAGAGATGTCGACTTGGTAATTTGCATCGTTGTACTTCTGAATATTTTTTTGAGCTTTTTCAAGAGCTAATTCTGAAATATCCACCAGATGCACTTCGGCCTGTATTCCCCAATCTTTAAGATTCGCAACAATTTGCGAAGACCATTGGCCCATGTAACAACACAGATCCAATATCCTTATTTTTTTATTTTTAAAGCTTTCCTTTTGGTATTTGAGCTGTTGAATCAAAAGCTGAATATTAAAAGTTTGATCTAAAAAAAATCCAGTTTTTTGACCTTCGATTAAATTAACCGAAAAGATAACATTTTTAGAATGATCCATGACATTTTGAACAACAAGCTCGACATCTTGTAAGTTGATGTCGTCGACTGTTCTAAGAACAATGGGCGCTTCAACATTCAGTCCTTCAAGTTTTCTGATGCTCACGTCATTTCTTTGCAAAATAATTGTCTTAGACCAGTCGAAATCAGACAGTTTATTTTCTAAAGATTTATGAACGAGCTTCTGAAATAAACTATCCCAATTATTATTTGTTTTAAAAGCTAGATCAAAACCGGCCGTCAGAAGTTGATACGAAAATACTTGATAAAATTGATTATTTTTTAAAATAACGTAACGATCTAAAATAAGACCTGGCAATTGATCGGCTTCAGAAAAACAAAGTCGAAAACTTTGATCGAAACCCGATTTAGCTCTGTAAATCCAAGCTTGAAGTAATCGATTCACAATAAAATTGATAGCCATAGGACTTTCATCTTGTTTCGAAAAAGTCACCGCTCTAAAGGCAATTAACGAGTGTGGATTTCCGTAACCTCGAGCTAAAAAATGGCCTTGATAATCATTGATTTCAACTGGCTCGCCGGGCTTGACGCTTTTAGGACTATCCAATAGTTCGTTCGAAAAGACCCAGGGATGACGTGATCTTAATCTGAAATCGTGACCTTTTTTTAATTTCCAAATTTTCATCATCACAACTTAACATTCTTTCTTATTTTGAGACAGTCGAATCTAGGTATCACAAAAAACATTCAAAAATCAGTTTAAAACGATTCACCTTTTTCAATAATCCTCCGAATAGTTAATATAAGTGTTTATTTCATTTAATTTGAGGAGGAGACAATTGAAAAAAACAATTCAAATGATTTTTTTCACTTCGATCATCTATTCACCTCAAATTTTATTGGCTCAGAACGAACAACAAGTTCAACAAGAGTCTTTAGAACAAACTCAAGCAGTTATATCTCAACCCGAAAAAAGAATTGAAGTCATTAAAACGAATCCAAATGCACAAAAAATTGATGATCAAGTTAAACAGTTGATGGGCCAAAACTCAGAAAATATGTACAAGACAGCATCTGATTTTTTGCCGTATATCTTACAAATGGGCCAAGGCGATCCCGTTAAGATGACTGAGTTTTTAACCAAAGCAGCTCGCGACCCCGCTTCATTTGCAAATCAATTACCACCCGAGTTGAAGCAGAAAATTATTGATTTATCCGATCAAGTCAAACCCGTGCCCGAAAAACTGAAGCCTTAATTAATTTTATATTCGCGATGCTTTTGCGACAGCAATAAAGTATTTTTCATTAACATCGCTATCGTCATCGGCCCGACTCCCTTTGGAACAGGTGTCAAAGCCTTTAAATAATTTTCATAACCTGTTGGATCAACGTCGCCGATGAGTCCCTTATCCATGCGATGAATTCCCACATCGATAACAACCGCCTCTTTTTTAAAATCCTCAGCTTTTAAAAAATAAGGTTTTCCAACAGCAACAAAAACAAAATCAAACTGTTTGACAAGATTTTTTAGATTTTGTGTTTTGGAATGAGCTAACGTGACAGTTGCATTTTTTTGATTTAATAAATGAAACAACGGAATACCCACAATTAAACTTCGACCAATCACCAACACATTTTTTTGCGCAACATCTAATCGATAAAAATCCAAAATTTCAATAATACCTGCTGGAGTGCACGATGAAACTAAATTTTCTCCTGCAACAAGCTTTCCTAATGCCGCTGAAGTCAAAGCATCCGCATCTTTTGATAAAGAAATAAGATCCGACATTTTTCGTGAGTTCAAATGCGCGGGTAAAGGAAGCTGTAAAAGAATCGCATCGATCTGGTCATCGTTGTTCAGTTGAGCCAACTGCTGAGTAAGTTCTTTTTCTGAAATGGCCGCTGATAACTTGATTAAAGTGGATTTAAACTGAAGTTGCTCGCAAGCCCTCTGTTTATGTTGAACATAGACTTGGCTAGCAGGATCATCGCCAACTAAAACCACAGCTAGGTGAGGATTCCTCCAACCAAGCTGAGGCCAATTTTTAAGTTGGTTTTGAATTCCAGCATAAATAAAATCTGCAACGGGCTTACCCTTTAATTCAAGCATAAAGACCTCGCATCCAAAATGGGCTTTTTAGCCCTAAAAATCAATCATAACTTACTTAAACTCACAACCGCCGCTGACTGACCCTTGACCCCCGAAACCACGTAGACTAGATTGCATAAAAATAGTCGCTTAAATGGGAGGCCCTATGGCAGATAAAGTGAAACTTTCTAAAGACGGTAATTCAATTGATTTTGTTCAATCCGAAAGCATGCCAACCTCAGTTAAAAAATTCCGCCAAAGCCCCGAGATCGAAGGTTTTTACAGATTTATATTTGAAAATGATCTTCAAAAAGAAGCTTTTGAAATTCTTGAAAGAATCGTGGCCGGACGTAAAGCAAAAAAATTAAAAGAAAAACAAGATGCTTTACCAGCAAAAAAAGCTGAAAAAGCAGAAGCTGCAAAAAAAGAAGCACTGGCACAAAAAAAATCAACTCCACTAAAAGCAGCTCCGGTTAAAGCGGCACAACCTGCAGCAAAAATAGGTCCAGGAAAGAAAAAACCTCTAGCAAAAAAGAAATAAGCCGCAATCCGAATCTCTTAACGAATTCATTTAGCTTTAAGAAAAAAATTGATTTGCAAAAACCTCCCGTAACGGAGGTTTTTTTATGTCTGCTTTAATATTTAAAAGTCCAAAGCTCGATAACAAAGGTCAAGGAATGATTGAGTACATGATTTTGGTGGCTCTAATCGCAATCGGAACCTTAGGAGTTGTGAAAGTCGTCGGACAAAATGTGTCCAAGCAATTTGAAAATATAAATCGCGCTCTGGGGGCTAAAAAATCCAATAAACTACAATTGGACAATGCCAGCGACAGTCAAATGAATAGAAAAGATTTATCTAATTTTATGGATGGCGCTCGCAATGAATAATTCGGGCCAAGCCTTGATCGAGGCCCTTTTTATGAGTTTTTTATTTATTGTTGGTCTTATTTGTATTTTAAGATTTGGTTTTACAATTCAACAAAGTGTCTTACTGAACGAGCTAGTTGAAGAGACTTTAATTTGCCATTTACAAAACCAACCAAACTGCCTTGCGGTTCTTAACGAAAAACTAAGGCTTTTTCATTTTCAACAGATACGCACGAGACTTGAAAAACAGGGCTCTAAAGCTTCTTTGAAAGTTGATGCTTTTTCTGGTTTTGGTGTTCATTTTATTAAAGAAAGCGAACTTGCCCTTGAACTGTCGATTACAAAATAAAAAAGGCTCGATGGCGGTAAGCTTATTAATCTTCTTACCTGTGTTTATTTCGATCGTCTTTTGTTTTGGCTTTATAAGCTATTTTGTTCAAATTAAAACAAAACTTCGAAGTCACTGTCTTTTAAAAACGATTGAGATCCAAAAAAACCTGATTCAATCTGAAAATGCGCTTTTTGCGCTAAACCCCGTTTCAACTTTGTTACGAACACAACTGTTGCTTGCTGAAGCAGCGCTTATCGCCGCGATCGCTACAGGTAACGAACCTGCCGTCGTTCAGACTAAAATTGAAATTCACCGAATAAAAAAATTACAAACAGAATTAGATCTTCAACAAAAAAAAATTATTTTAGGTGCGAAAATAAAATCAGAATCAGATAGTTTTCAGCTTTTAACGGAGCTGAATCGTATCCTCATACAAAATAAAAATATCTGGAACTTTTATATAAATTCGACCAGTCAAATCAATCAAACGATAAAACCCCAATTCGCAGTTCAGGCCGACTCTTCGGATGTGGCACCAAATTACGAATTAGATTTAGACTACAAATCAATACAGACTGTTCGTTTTAAATTGCAACATCGTTTTCAGACGACTGAGCTTTCACAGAATATGATCAAGACTCAAAATGTATTGAGCTTGTCTTGTGGAAGTCGTCCACAAATGGAGGCTCAACATTGGACAATCGAAATCAACGCGGACAAATTTTAATTGAGTCTTTATTTTTAGTTTTTTCAATTATGACTTTGCTTATTTTATTTCAACTCATGATTGACCAACAAAAAAATGAAATCAGCCGCTTTCGCTTATCAAAATTTAAAAAGGACACAATTTATGTTCCCAAAAATGAAGATCTCTCAACAAAATAAACTTTTAGCTATTTCTTTTGGCGTTTTTATTTTTTTTTCGATTATTTATTCATTGAGCCAACGAACTTCAGTTGTCGAAAATGAAAAACTCTATGCCGATACACTTATTCCAAAAGGTTTTGTCCTGGTGCCAATTGAAATTAGCAATATTGATGCCGTTGCCGCTTTGATCAATCAATTTGGTATCATTGATTTGTATGCAGGCTCGCCACAAAGCCAGGGGTCAGTAAAGATCGCAAGTCGCATTAAAGTTTTACGAGCTCCGCTAAATCCACACCAATATGCTGTGATGGTCACCGAGCAAGTCTCTGCAAATATTATGAAGAATGCAGGGCCATTTTGGGCGGTTGTTCAAAATAATAAATCCGAACAAAATGAGATAAAAAAAGAAAATAAAACTGTTAAAATCGAATATTACAAAGGAACTTAAAATGAAATTTACTCTACATATAAAAACACTTATTTTTCTATTTTTTTCAACTCTGATCGTCCAACTAAAGACTGAAGCCCAAATTCTACTCGTGCCTGACCAGCAAATTTCTTACGAAAAATATTTAGAGAAATGTCACTTATCGAACTACAAATGCACGATGAGCTTTGATTTAGAGACTGTTCAAAATAAATCGACTCCGTTATTTGATCAACTGATTGAAAAATTGGACTATTTATCTGAGGAATTTCAAACGAGTTTTACAAATCAAATTATTCCTATTCTAAATAGCGAAGCCCTTTCTTTTGATCAAATTGAAATCGTTTTAAAAATAATAGGACAAATTAAAAACTCGAACCAAAATAAAATCGTTCTTAAAAAGCTTAACTTAATTGAGTCCGAACTAAATAGTTTGTACGATTTTTCTCAAAAAAATGAACTTAAGGAATTAAACGCCGCTTTTGTGATTCTTTTTAAAAAAGCAGTCGACCCCACTTCATTTCAAAAAGTAAAAACACTTTTTTTAAAAGTGCCTCTTTTTTATTCACGATTTAACAATTTACTTTCTCAACAAGACTCATCCAAAAATTTAACTTTAAAAAATGAACCCTTGATGACAGGCCATTGCGAAAATGCAAAACTTCTGCCACAGATTGAAAATTTAAAATGGCAAGCTGTTGAAAACGAAGACTGTCATTTTTTTCAAACAATAAATCCATTCAGTTCAACAGCTGAAAATCGATTCATTCAACCGAAGAATTTACTTGTGACTGGCGCAGTTTTATTAGGTGCGGCTTTATTGCTAAACCAATACGAAGTTAAATTTGAATTTTAGAGCAAGGTTTCTTCATTAAAATACACCTGCTTAATTTCATTCGAACTGAATTCAGTCCAGCTTTTTGTCCAACTGGTGTCTGGATGAGAATGATACTTCAGCCAATCGTCATTTAATAGCGGAACTCCAAATTCAGAGCTTTGTTTGAGGGCGGCTTGATTTCTGAAAAGTGATGAAACCTCAATCGGTGAATCACTACCAAAATCAAAAGGAATTTTATTTTTTCTTAAAAGCTCCCATTGAAATAAATTTTTTTGTAATTCAGACGGCAGCACTTGATGCAGCCAAGCTTGATCAGTCAGCCAATGACAAGGTTGCATGTGACATCGGATATGCAATGGCTTCATTAATTGAATAGTTTCGGGTCTTAGGATTTGCACATGCTCTAGATGTAAACGCCCCAAGACACCTAAAGCTGAAACTTCACGAGCGGCTAAAACGACTTCGTGAGCCGCTTGGTCTCCGATGGCGTGAATGGCAACATCAAGTTGCTGACTCCAAGTTAGGCGGATCAGTTCTTTGATTTCATCACGCTTCCAAATAAGTATTCCTGCGCTTTGCGTTTTTAAATAATTTTTAGAAAGATAGGCTGTTTGTGAGCCCAGTGAACCGTCTACAAAAATTTTAACTCCGTGGATTCTTAAGTTTGGACATGGATTTTTCTGCATCAACTGAATGTCATTCAAAACACGGTCGAAATCATTTAGGTTTTCGGCTGTAGCAAAGGCATCGATACAAACTGTTAAGCTTTTTTTTTCGTATTTTTGAACTAATAAATTCCAAAAAAAAGAGTTCATCGACAAGTCTCTTACGTGAGTGAAACCCGCTTGGTTAAATATTTTTTGTGATTCAGATAAAAAACAATCATGTTGCTGAGTCGTAAAATCCGGTAGCATTTGCAAAGCTTGGATATGGGCTTGGTCAAATAAAAGCCCTGTTGGTTCCAAATTTGATTCGCGAATTATTTTTCCGCCGATGGGGTCGTTAGTAAAATCATAGCCTTTTTTTTTAAGTTGCTGAATCGCGACCGAATTGATCCATGAAGCATGTCCATCCACACGCGAAAAAAAAACGGGCTGGTTGGGGAAAGCTTGATCGAGTATTTTTTTATGGGGCATTTGGTTTTGTGGCCATTTGTTTTGGTCCCAACCAAACCCAATCAACCAATCTGCGCGAAAATAATGATCCTTCATTTTTAAATGAAGGATGTCTGATGCATTTGTTAGACTTTGAAGCTTAAGACCTTGAGCCACTTGTCCCGTGGCCCAGTAGTGCGTGTGACTGTCATAGCAACGATTGATTTTAAGAAGTTCGGGGTGAAACATTTGGAAACAACATAATCTAAACTAGCGGCCGCGTCCACCTGTGCCAAGACCTGGAACAGTTGCCGCCGAGCCGCCAATGCCAGGTAATGTTCCGTAGCCCGTATTGTATGGTTGGGCTGCTGAAGCAGCTCCGAAATAAATACTTCCGCTACCAACTCCGCCAAAACCAAGTCCAAGACCTGATCCTAAGCTTCCGCCGCCGTAAAGTCCTCCACCGCCATAGAGACCACCGGTTCCGTAGCCAAGGCCTCCTCCACCAATGCCGCCCGTGCCTGCGCTTGAAATTAAGAGCTGCAGACGTGCTTGCAAAGAATAAATTTCTTGCTGCACTTGAGCCGCTTGTTGCTGAACGATTTGCTGACGCTGATAAGCTTGAGCCTGAGCTTGTGCTTGGGCCTGATAATATTGCGCTAACTGAGCTTGTTGCTGGGCCTGCTGCTGATACATCGCCTGCTGCTGTTGCAAAAGTTGAAGTTGATACTGTGGGTTTTGAAATCCGCCACCTTGTTGAAAACCACCTTGCTGAGGCCATCCACCGTTAACTGCTATGCCGATTTGACCTGCGCCGCCAATACCCTGCCAACCGTTACCTTGAAATCCACCGTTAGTCGGAAATCCACCTTGTTGCGGAAATCCACCGTTCGCAGGAATTCCGATTTGCCCGGCGCCGCCAATTCCTTGCCAACCATTACCCTGAAATCCATTACCCGCAGAGCACGGCCATTGAATACAAAGAGCTCCGGCGCCGCCGATGCCTTGCCAGCCGCCTGATTGCCAACCGCCGTTTGCTGGGATTCCGATTTGTCCATTCGCTGGAACACCAACTCCAAATTGTCCATTTAAACCAAAGGGCCATCCGCCATTAGGCCCTGCGAATCCGCCGTTGGCACCTAAACCAGGAGGATACATTCCACCACCCCAAGGGCTTCCAAAAAGTCCTTGCGGATATCCGAAAGCTCCACCGTTTGCGGCATAAGGTCCGTAACCATTCGCTCCGAAGGCGCCATTGGCTCCACCCGCTCCGAAAGGAAATCCAGCTCCACCAAAACCGCCACCACAACCGTATGCGCCGGGTCCGGCTAGACCGTTGATGACTCCGTAAGCGCCTGCAATGGCATAAGGATAACCGTAAGAATTTGTCGAAGGAAATCCAAGTTGAGCATTGTACTCTTGTGCAGATTCATCAAGCTTGCGCCCGTAAGCCCACAAGCCGATTCCACCAACTACGTTGGCCGCGGTTGACCACCAATCACGTTTTGGTTTTTCATAAGTTGAATCGCAGTCAACACAACCGCTGCGACCTTCAAGTTGTTTTTGCATTTTTTCTTCACGCTCAAGATCGGCTCGTCCACGTGCATCGGCTAAAGAATCTAATCGATCATTGATTTCTTCTTCGCCACGATCGACTTTAGCCTGGGCGTTGTCATAGGCAATACGCGCTTTGCGATACTCACTTAAGGCCGTCGAACATTCTGATGTGCTGTAACTTCGATATTTTGGCGCATCAGTAGGGCGTAAAGTTTTATCGGAACAAATTGTTGAACTGACATTTCCTTTACCTGAATCTGAATTTGCGTTGCAATAACCTGTACCATCTTCTTTAGTCCAAGTGTCTTTAAGTAAACTTGGAACATCCTCAAGCCCCGCACATGTTGAAATAACCTGTTTTGTGACCGCGTTACCACTTGCATCAGCTGTTCCCGCCGTGACGCCAGCTGCGGGACATTTATTTCCTGGAAATGTTTTGTAATTTTCGCATTTATTTAATTTATCGATATGAGTGCTCGTTAAAAAGTCAGCGATTTCAGTATCAAAATAACGGGAGATCTTTTTTTGTAGAGAATCAATTTTATCTTGAGCGCGATCACGTTCAGATTTTTTTAATTTAACTTCGGACTTCAAGCGTTCAATACGCTTTTTGACTTCAACTTCTTCGTCTGAAACTTTAACTGCACTGGCTGAAGTTTTCGTTCGGTAGGGACAAGATTGAGTTCCACCCCAGTATCCTGATCCTTGCAAACCCACTCCGGCCTCAGCGCCAAAGTTTGCATAAGCATTTCCGTATTGAGCATGGACTTTTTGCGCGATCACAAAAAAAGCAAAAGCCATCGTTAACAAGCATCTCAAATATTTAAATGACATAGGTATCTCCCACTTTGACATCGTATCACTCTTCGACAAAGAGTCTTGTTTTCTGAACTTAAAAATAGCCTAAAGTCAGTGAGCACACATAAATCTAGACCTTAGACAAATTCCTTCGTTATGATAACCATAATGGAAAAACCCTACTTACTTTGTTTAGATGACGAAGTTGATAACCTGGACGCCCTTGAGCGAATCTTCAGACGCAAATATAACGTTTTGAAAGCCTCAACACCCGAACAAGCTTTTGAATTCCTGGACAATCAGCCCGATTTATCAGTCATTATTTCAGATCAAAGAATGCCATTGATCACCGGGGTCGAGTTTCTAGAAAAATCTATTTTGTCTCATCCCGATACAGTTCGCATTTTACTGACTGGATACACAGATATTGAGTCAGTTATTGAAGCTGTGAATAAAGGTCAGATCTACCGCTATTTAACAAAACCTTGGGACCCCGTTGATTTATTAAATACCGTTGATCAAGCTTACGAAAAATTTAATTTAAAAAGTGAGCTCAAAGACAAAAATAAATCTCTTGAAAAAGCCCTTGAAGAGCTTCGCCACTTAGACAAAGCTAAAAATCAATTCATGATTTTAATTAATCACGAACTTAAAACACCGTTGACAACAATCATGAGTTTTTCAGACTTGATGAAAGAAACTTTACTTTCCGAAGAGCAAAGATTATTTACAGATCGAATTATTCGATCTTCAGAAAAATTAAAAAATATCATCGATGATGTTCTGCTGATTGTTAAAGGTGAAGTGGGCCTTATTCCAGTAAAAAAAGACCAAATCAATCCAGAGTGGTTATTAAAAGACATCCCAGCCGATATCACAAGTCGGGCGAATTCAAAAAATCAAACGATTCGAATGATCAGTGACTTTGAAAGTATTGAAGTTGATCCTCATCTGACAAAAACAGCTTTTTTAAGAGCCCTTCAAAATGCAACTAAATTTGCTGTTGCAAATAGTGAAATCAAAATTTTGATTCAACAACGACTTCCGCACCGGCTGGTGATTTCTTTGCAAAACTTAGGTCCACGAATTTCACAACAGACAATTGAAAAAATTATGAAACCTTTTCAGATGGATGAAAATATCATGAATCATTCTGTCGGAATGGGTTTAGGCCTGACGATTTGTCAAACTTTGATGAAAGTTCAAAACGCTGATCTTCTTGTGAACAACACAGATGAAGGCGTGCATGTCGAACTTCTATTCCGTTAGTTCGGACGACGCTCCGAAGACTAAACTTTAAATGTGCTTTGTAGAAAGAAAATCAAAGAATCGAATTTGAATAGCTAACTGCTATGAAAAAATATTTTGTCTTTTTATTACTTAGTTCATGCATCACTTCAATATCTAAGGCTCAACCGAAGAACAGCGACTTATTTATCGAACTGGGTCAAGATCATACGCTTAAAGGTTCGATTTCTAAAGTTTGGATTGAAAACTCAAAAATAATTTCTGCGTTAAATGTTAATAACAAACTTATAATAAAAGCCTTACAAATCGGACAAAGCCAAATTCGCGTGAATGAAAATTCTTTTAAAGTGAATGTCATCCCTTTGGGTTCATTAAAAACTTATCAAGTATGGACTCAACTGAGCCAAAAATTTATTCAAATCAAAGTAGATTATTGCGAGGAGCTTGTTTGCTTAAAAGGTAAAATATATACTTTTAAAGAATTTCAAAAAGTCATCCAAGCTTTATCAGAAAATAAATCACCTTTGTATTTAGCATTTGATATTCATCCCAATATTAAAATCGAAATTCAAAAATACCTTGACCACTATCAGCGTGAAAAAGGGCTAACTCCGCTTAAAGTTATTTATTCTCAGCCTTGGAAAGTTCAATACTCAGTCAAAGAGACCGCGACAGATTATAAAGATGAGCTTGCCCGGATTGGGATTCGCGCCATTGAAAGCAAACAAAAAGTTGAAATTGCCGATAATATCAAAGTGGCCATTCAAGTTACTGAAGTCAAAAAAGATTTTGGTCGTCAATTGGGAATTAAATACCCAGGAACTTATTCGGCGACTGTTCTTGACGGAAATCAATTTCAGAAACTTCCATTTGATTTGGCTTTGAATGCCAATGAAAACGAAGGCCAAGTGAAAGTCTTAGCGTCTCCGAATTTGGTTTGTCGCAGCGGCAAGGAAGCTGAATTTTTTGCTGGCGGAGAATTCCCCATTCGAATTTTAAATTTTAAAGTGAACGATGTTGTCTGGAAGAAATATGGTATCGGGCTTAAAGTGAAGCCGATGATCGATTCAGTTGGCCAAATGAGTTTACAAATTGAGTCTGAAATTTCAACGCTTGATGCAAGCACAACAGTTGATGGTATTCCGGGAATCAAAACAAATAAAATCTCGAGCTACTTTGATCTGATTGAAAGTCGCACAATTGCTTTGTCGGGTCTTATTAAAAATGAACAAGGCGAAAGTAGCGAAGGTCTACCTTTTTTAAAACAGATTCCGATCTTGGGCCGATTATTTTCAAGCCATGATTTTCGCGAAAGCCAATCTGAACTGGTCATTTTTGTGACGCCTGAGCTTGTACAACCTGAATAGGTCTAAAAATGAATACAGAAATATTTCAAAAAATCGATCAAATTTTAAAAAATAAAAGTAAAAACTTAAATCATGATTTCGACGACCCAGGAAGTCGAATACCTTTACAAGAAACCTTTCAGAATGATCTTCAAATCGAAATTAAATCCGAACCAGTTGAAATTCAACAGCGAATTAAAAGTGAGCTGAATGGCTTAGGGCCTCTAGACCAGTTACTTGAAGACCCTGAAATTACTGAAATTTTAGTCAATCGTTTTGATCAAATTTTTTTTGAAAAAAAGGGAATGCTATTTGTTTCGAAAGATCATTTTTTTTCAGAAGCCTCTTACTTGTCCGCTTTAGATCGACTTTCGCAAAGTTGTCACACTTATATGAATCGTGAAAAACCTTTTGTTGAATCTCAGTTCGGACGATTTCGAATCACCATTATTTTTTCTGAACTTTCACGTGGGCATTCGCTTCTTTCGGTACGACTTCAGCCGACGTTAGTTTGGAAATTAAACCAACTGTCTCAGGGTGCGTGGTGTTCTACACGTCAACTTGAAATACTTCGTCAAATTTTTACTAAACATCAAAACTTTTTGGTGGTTGGTGGAACGGGCTCTGGAAAAACGGCTTTGCTGCAGTCTTTTTTAGGCGAGATGACTGAAACCGAGCGCGCTGTGATTATTGAAGACACGCAGGAACTTCACCCACCGAATGCGGCTAGCGTTTCACTTTTGACTCGGCAAGATCCCAGCCAAAGTGTCGCAGATGTAACAATGGATGATTTATTAAAACGAGCTCTTCGGCTTCGACCCGATCGAATCATCGTTGGTGAAATTCGCGGGCCTGAAGCAAAATCTTTATTGATGGCGCTGGCGACAGGCCATGATGGAAGCTTTGGTTCGCTGCATGCGCGATCGGCTCCTGAAGCCCTGTTGCGATTAGAAATGCTGGTTCAAATGGGTGCGCCGCAGTGGAGCCTACATTCCATTCGAAAATTGATGGCGATGACAGTGCAAAATATTTTTGTCGTCGAAAAACTAGGGAACCAAAGAAAACTTGCGGGAATTTTTAAAATCACTTCGGTCGAAGAGTCTGGCCTGACGCTTCAACAGCTGGACGAAAATGATTAGAGTTATTTAAGGTTTAAAACTTTTATATTTATGACCTGCAGGAAGATTGGCGGCCAGACCGTATTTCCAAGTAAAGTAGCCTTCAACTCGATTTCGCAGTTCAGTTGCTAAATTAAGTTTAATCACCAACAGTTCGTACATTCGACCATTGAAGTAGCGAGTATTTCCACAGCAGTTGTCGTTGGCAATTGTCATTGTCGCGGCTCGTGACGGAATCGAGGTTGTTGCTAAAGTATTCGTGTATGTCGTTCCATTTTTTGAAAAAAGTTGCGCACCCGTTGTATTTGTAAAACCTAAGATAACATCTGAACCTGTGTTAATTGTTGCGCCGGTGTTCCAATTATAAACGCCGTTAGTGTACCAGTCGAAGCCCCAGTTTGTACTATTCGGTATCGAGAACCCCGTAAAATCACCACCTGCGGGCCGAAATCCCATAATGCTGATAAAACTATTACCGCCTGTGCTCGTTGCATTAACTAAACCAAACATAGAACCGACGGCTCCATTAAAGCCCGATGCTCCGGCTTGTGACAAAGCCGAGTTCATAAAAATAAATGGAGCGCTCCAAGTATTAACAAAACTGATGTAAGTACTAACCCCTGTTGTGTAGGTTGGACGACTGGCCGCCGTTGCTTGAGTTGCATCGACTAAATATCCGCTTTTATCTTTCCATAATCCAACAGTGGTGCCCGACGTCGCCGGTGTTGTTCCTGCCGTATCCTGAAAAACTGTTGATGCATCAGTTGAGTCAAGCCACATCAATAAATTTGTGCCTAAGCAAGTTGGGCTCCAGGTTGCGGTGTTAATATTGACGGCTTGAGAACGAACTGCCGCGCCCGAAGGGCGAGTGACCGAGTAATTGAATGCATTCGTGAAAGTGTAATTTGATCCTGCTGTCATATTTGCTAAAAACGTATTTAAAAAAGTTAAACCCGTAACTGTGCAAACACCCGCGGCACAAGCACAGGCGCCTGTTCCCGTTAAAACACTTGGGTTTGCGCCGATAAAAGTGCAGCTTGTTGCATCGGCGGCACCGTAGTTAACCACAAGACTTAAACTGCCCTGTGGAGTTAGCGGGCATTGGTTCGTCGTAATAGTTGAGCTTGATTGAATCGCCCAAAAAGAAAAGGGTATGAAAACTTGCGCAAGTCCTAAAATTGAAAATAAAAAAATAAAAACTAAAAATATTTTTTTAATACGACTACTTTACTTTAGGTTCTTCCAGGGCTTTTTCTGCTTGCGCACTTAATCTGACTCCGACTTCAACCAACTGATCGCGACTGACTGGGCTTGGACAATCACTCATTAAGCAAGACGCCTTAGCTGTCTTAGGAAATGCGATCACTTCGCGAATCGCGTCGGTCTCGGCTAAAAGCATCACAAGACGATCCATTCCCCAAGCGATACCACCATGAGGTGGAGTTCCGTATTTTAGAGCATCTAAGAAAAATCCAAATTTCATTTTGGTTTCTTCTTCACTCATTCCCAATAGCCTAAAAATAGCTTGTTGAATTTCATTTCGGTAAATTCGAATTGAACCGCCACCCATTTCATAGCCGTTACAAACTAAGTCGTAGGCTTTGGCCAGCATTTTTGGATAAGCTTTTTCATTATTGGCAATCATATCTTCAAAAAATTCATCTGTTGGAGACGTGAATGGATGATGTCTTGAGACCCAACGCTTTTCATCAGGGTTGTATTCAAGAAGCGGAAAATCAACAATCCACAAAAAATTATATTTTTTGTGATCAATTAAATTGAGTTCTCGTCCACAGTGCAGACGTAAAGCAGAAAGAGCTGAACACGCTTGGTCGTAATCATCAGCTACAATCAACGCACAGTCTTTTTGAGTGCAACCTAATTTTGTAAAAATCTCTTTCAGTTTTTCTGGAGTAAAAAATTTAGAAATGGGCGAGCTAATTTCGCCATCAGCTTCTTGCTTCATCCAAATAAGACCTTTGGCTCCATTTTTCTTTGAGAGCTCAGTTAATTTATCAAATTGTCCGCGTGAAAAAGTTCCTCCGCCAGGAATATTAATTCCACGCACAATCCCGCCGCGCGATAAAGCGTCGTCAAAAACTTTGAAACCTGAATTCGTCAAAACTTTTGAAAGATCTTGGATTTCTAAACCAAACCGCGTGTCAGGCTTATCGCTACCGTAACGATCCATCGCTTCGAAGTAAGTCATTCGTTTTAAAGTTGGAACCTCTTGACCTTTAATTTCTTTCCAAATGTGGCGAAGCATTTTTTCATTTATTTCAATGATGTCTTCAACATCGATAAATGACATTTCTATATCGATTTGTGAAAACTCAGGCTGTCGATCAGCGCGTAAATCTTCATCCCGAAAACAGCGCGCAATTTGAAAATAACGATCGTAACCCGCTACCATTAAAAGCTGTTTTAAAATTTGTGGAGACTGAGGCAGCGCATAGAAATTTCCAGGATTCACTCGAGATGGCACTAAATAATCACGCGCACCCTCAGGAGTCGATTTGAATAAAATAGGAGTTTCAACTTCAATGAAGCCCTGTTCAGATAAAAATTCACGAACTAAGCGTGCCACTTTATGGCGAAGCATGATGTTGTTTTGTAAACGTGGCGAACGTAAATCTAAGTAACGGTATTTAAGCCGAAGTGTTTCATTTACATTTTGGTCATCTGTTTGAAATGGAACAGTGGCCGCCACATTTAGAATTTCACAACGGCTGGCTTCAACTTCAATTTCTCCTGATTTTAATTTTAAATTTTTCATTCCGTCGGGTCGAGCGCGCACAAAACCTTCAATGGCGACGACATATTCTCCACGAAAATCTTTTGCCGATGTCGTGTCGGATTTATTTGGATCCAGAACGACTTGCACAAGCCCTTCGCGGTCGCGTAAATCAATAAAAACAAGACTTCCGTGGTCGCGTCTTGAATTGACCCATCCCATTAAGACGACTTTTTGTCCCACGTTTTTCAGAGTTAAATTTCCGGCATAATCAGTTCTTTTAAGTTCTTTTACAAATTTCATAGACCATTATGTTTGCACAGAAGCTCGAGATCAGTCAAAACTCATCTTTTGATGGGGGTCATAAATATTTTAAATACTTTTGATAGACGTTAAAGACTCAAAAGATTAATGTTTAGATATGGCAAAAATTAATTTTGAATTACCTTCGCCAATAGATTCAGCAAAGACCTTTGCTCGTATAAAAACTTTCTTACAGGGCGAAAACAGCTTTAAAAAGTTTGATCCCAAAGTAACCTGTACTTTTGACGAGCCCGCAATGAAATGCAGCGTAAAAGGCAGTCAGTACAGTGCAAGCTTGCAAACCTTAGAAAAAGACTCAGATTCATCTTTGATTGCAATTGAAATTGAAGTGTCATTTGCTTTGTCTTTGCTAAAAGGGACGATTCAGTCTGAACTGGAGAAGAATTTAAAAAGAATTCTTTCATAACTCATGGCTAAAAAAACAAATTCAAAAAATAATTCGCGAACAAAGGCTCGCAGCGTTCAAGCTGAAATCGTCGATGACGAAAAAGATGTTGTTGATTTACAGCCAGCAAGTTCAGATGAGTTTGAATCCGATATCGATATTCGCGATGTGGCCGAAATTAAGCCTGAGATCACCGCTGAAAAAAGTTTGGCGACAACAGATCCACTCACACTTTACTTAAGTGAAATTCGTAAATATCCACTGCTTTCGCGCGAGCAAGAAGTTGAGCTCGCAAAAAAATATTATGAAACAAAAGATCCGATGCTGGCCCAAACTTTGGTTAAATCAAATTTACGCTTCGTTGTTAAAATCGCAGCCGAATATGCTAAGTTTTCTTCGAAGTTGATTGATGTGATTCAAGAAGGCAACGTTGGCTTGATGCATGCCGTGAAAGAATTTAATCCCTACAAAGGAAATCGACTGATCACATATGCTGTTTGGTGGATTCGGGGATATATCCAAGAGTATCTTATGCGACAGTTTTCAATGGTTCGCATTGGTACGACGGCAAATCAAAGAAAATTATTCTATCAGTTACAAAGACAAAAACAAGAACTTGAAAAAATGTCATCCCCTGAGAATGTAGCTTTACTTTCACACAAGTTGGGAATTCCCGCGGATGAAATTACTGAGATGGCTAAACGACTGAGCTCTCGAGATGTCAGTTTAGATAAACCGTCAACATCTGAAAATGAAAGTGCGACACCTTTATCTGCCTTGTTAAAAAAAGAAGATGGAAGTCTTCCTCTTGATGAAAAAATGGCTCTTGAAGAACAGCTGAGTCTTTTAATGAACGCGGTTGAATCTTTACGCGCAAGTTTAAATGAAAAAGAAAAAATTCTTTTAGAAGAACGTGTTCTAAGTGACGAGCCTTTAACTTTGCAAGAGATTGGCGATAAGTATAAAATTACACGAGAAGCGGTCCGACAAACTGAAGTACGCCTGATGAAAAAAATAAAAGACGCGATGCTAGGCTCTACTGAGAAAAATTAAATGGCTTCAAGTTCGCCGGCAGCGATCGAAATCGCAAGTTTTGCGCGAAGTCGAGTTACAGCCTGCGCATGCAGTTGTGAAACGCGCGATTCAGTGACTCGTAGAACTTGGCCGATTTCTTTGAGATTTAAGTCTTCAAAATAATAAAGCGACAAGACCAAACGCTGACGCTCGGGAAGTTCTTCGATGGCTTTAGCCACAACATCTTTAACGACTTTGACATTCAACTGATTAAACGGATTTCCGGATTTAGCGCCTTCAAGTAAATTAGCAATTGATTTTTTATCTGAATCGCTAAATGTAGGCTGATCATCGATAGAAAGTAGACTGACAGGACGAACTTGATTCACTAACTCGTGGAATTCTTCCATCGGCATATTTAATTTTACAGAAATTTCTTCTTCAGTGGGATATCGTCCTAAATCGTTTTCTAAAGCTGATATTGTGCGATCAAGGGCTTTTGATTTATCGCGAACTGATCTTGGGATCCAATCTTGCGAACGAAGTTCATCTAAAATAGAACCGCGAATACGAAACTCAGCGTAAGTTTTAAATTTATTATCGCGCGTTGGATCCCATTTATCGATAGCGTCCATCAGGCCAATAGAACCTGCCGAAATTAAATCATCTAGTTCGATATTCGGTGGCAAACGAATCGCAATTTTTTGTGCAACGAATTTAATTAAAGGAGCATACTCTTTAATGAGTTCTTCTTTTTGATTACGCTTGATATTTTTTTTGGGTTCTTCTTTGTATTTTTTCAGAAGATTGGCTTTTGACATCAGGTGACCCCTCTATTGATTATTTTATCTGATTCGTTCGATTCCACATAGTCCAAACTGGTTAAGCATGACCAGAGGCTGGGCTAAAAAGAATGTCTAGACCATTTACAGCAGAGCTTCGCTGTGGAGCCATTTGATTTTGAGACACTAATTCAACACAAATTGACTTAATCGCTTGTGATGAAATTGATTTTGGATCTTGTCTTAAGATGAGACGTTGCAGTTGATTTGCGAGCTTCATTAAAGGATCAAAGGGAATCGATTTTTTGTAAATTAATCTAACGGGTAAAAATTGTTGAACGACTTCAGCAAATTTTAGAAATAGCTGTTCGCCTTGTTTTTCATCTCGCACTTGATTCGCTATAATTGAAAAATTTTGAACACGATATTTTTGGTGCAAAACTTTAATCAGCGCATAGGCATCGGTAAAACTTGACGGGTCTGAAGTTAATACCACAAGCCGTTCATCAGCGACTGAGTTTAAATGCAGAACGTGATCGTGCAAACCGGGCGAAGTATCAATAACTAAATAATCGTAAGCATAATGAGCTTCAGCTAATCTTGAAATAATTTCGCGTCTTTGAAAAGCATTTAAATAACAAAGGTTATAAAGCCCATTACCACCTGCAAGCAAATCGATATTTTGAGCAACTGAAGTCAGACACTCTTTTAAGTTTTCACCTTCAATGAGGTCTTGAAGATTTTTTTGCGGATGAACGCCAAAAAATATATCCACGTTGGCCATTCCTAAATCGCCATCAAAAATAAGTACTTTTTTCCCCAGCTGCGAAAGCCCTAATGAGATGTTGCAAGAAAGCGAAGTTTTTCCAACTCCACCTTTGCCAGATGTAACACTGATGATTTTCATAAGTTCATTTCCTGATGTTGAGTTTGAGTAATTTGTAAAATCAGATCGACAAGTCTTTCAGCTGTGGCTTTTTCGAAGTCTTCAGGTACTTTTTGGCCAATTCCAAAAGCAAAAAGAGGGGTCGAAATTTTTCGTACAAAATTATATATATTTCCATGCAAGCTTGCTTCGTCGAGCGAAGTAAAAATAACATCATTGAATCCAAAACTTAAATAGCGTTTAGCACACTCCACAAGATCGGTATCTTGTGCTAAAGCAGATAAAACTAAATGAGTTCTTAAAGATTTAAAAACAGGAGGTGACATTCTTTTTAAATAATTCAGTTCTTCATGATTTCGTAAATTCAAACCCGAGTAATCGACTAAAACATGATCCAGCTGCTCTAAGTGGGGAATCACATGGGCCCAATCTTGCTGAGATTTTAAGGATAAAAAAGGAACGTTTAATATTTGCGAGAAAATCTTCATCTGTTCGGTCGCACCCACTTTAGAAGTGTCTGTGGTAATGATCGCAACACGCTTTCGATGATTTAAAATAAGATCGCTGGCCATTTTGATGAGCGAAGTTGTTTTTCCAGAGCCCGAAGGTCCAACGAAAAGTTGAAATTGCTCGTTCGCGTCCGACGCAATTGGTGTCGAATCTAGAATATATTTAGCCATCCAACTTTCAACTGAATTTTTATTTTGAAGTTGTTCGGGTGATATTTGCTTTTGCGCTTGCAGAATAATGTCTGAAGCAATCTCGGGCAATAGCCCACGCTGAACTAATCGTTTATAGTGCAAGCTCATGGCGTAGTGAACACCTAGCTCAGCGCCGGGATGAGCATGAACAAAGCTTTGCGGCATTGTTTTGAATTGGCTCATCACATTTTTAAGTATTTCAATTTCTTTTTTAAGAGAATTAACTTCCATATCATTCCAAACTTTTTGCGCCACTTGAGTCACAAGAGGTCCAGGTGTTGTTGTCGCAGTGGTTGTTGATAAGCTTGTGGGAACTCGGTTTGAGCTTGGCATCCCATTTTGTTCATTGTCGATATCAATATATTTTTTTTCAGTCATGCGGTAAGGAACCGCAGACACTCCCGCCGCCGAACCGTATGAGTTTTTAGTCACTTGCGCATTCATTTTTGTAATCTGAGATTCAATCATTTTCTGCATAATCTCTTTTTGATTTTTAGCCGAATTTTTTTGAAAAATTTCAACGTCTTTTGTACCAAATTTTGATTCAACAAATTTCTTTTTTTGTAAAATATTTTCTGAGTAGGCCGCAGTGATCTCGATACTTTTTTCTCCGCTTAAGCCAAAATTCCTTGTCATCTCTTTAGCAGAAAGTATAATTGCATCCGGACCCAATTGAGTCTTAATCATTTCTAGAGCTTCTTTCATCGATCGAGCTTCAAATTTTTTTACCTGCATAATCTATAACTCCTTAAGAGGCCATACCAACAGTGGCGACGGATTGCACCCGCGCTTCTGCAGTGATTTCATTATGTGAAAGAACGATCAGTTGTGGAATAAAGCGTGAAACTAATTTAAATATATGCCGACGCACCGTTGGGCTTGTCAGTAAGATCGGCTGCCCCGCAATTTCGGGATGCGTTTCAATTTGTTGCGCAATATTTGAAATCATTTTCGAAGCGGATTGTGGATCCATCACAAGCTGCACGCCTTGTTCTGTTTGAAGTAAAGCATTCGAAACAATTTCTTCAAGCTTTTGATCAAATGTCATGACATTCACTGAACCTTCGTCACTTGTGTACTTCGCTGTGATCGAGCGAGATAACTGTTTACGAACAGCTTCAGTTAACAGATCTAAATCTTTAGTGCGTCCGGCTTCATCAGCTAATGTTTCAAAAATAGTTAATAAATCTCGTATCGAAACTTGCTCTTTTAATAAATTCTGCAGCACTTTAACGACGCCACCCAATGAAAGAGTGTCCGGAATTAAATCTTCTACAACTTTTGGATTTGTCTTCTTAAAGTTTTCGACTAACTGCGAAGCTTCTTGGCGTCCTAATAATTCGTGTGCATGAGTGCGAATCATTTCTGTAATATGTGTCGCCATCACAGTTGGCAAATCAACGACGGTGTAACCCGCAAGCTCTGCTTTTTCACGATTGACTTGCGAAATCCAAAGCGCATCCAAACCAAACGCAGGTTCTTTTGTTGGGATGCCATCCACTTTTCCAGAAACTTGTCCAGGGTCCATGGCTAAAAGTGCATCTGATTTTAGAATTCCTCCACCGATTTTATTTCCTTTAATAAGAAAACGATATTCGCCTGATGCCAGTTGTAAGTTGTCACGAATGTGAACACTCGGAACAACAATCCCAAGATCAAGTGCGAACTGTTTGCGGATGGAAGAAATTCTTTCTAGCAGATCACCCGACTTACTTGAGTCGACAACATTAATTAAGCCGTAACCCACTTCAAGCTCAACCATATCCAGTGGGAGCATGCTTTCGACATTTTCTTTTTTAGGTGCCGCTAGAGCAGCATCGACTTTGAGTTTTTCATTTTGTACAGCTTCGGCACGATACTGTAAAATCACCCACGATGTGCCCGCCATAATAATCGCCATTGTCAAAAAAGGTACAGTGGGAAGTCCCGGCACCAAAGCCAATGCGGCCAAGACAGCCGCGGTAATATAAATTGCACGCGGATTCATGAAAAGTTGATTTGTTACTTCACTTCCCATATTTTCGCCCGTACTACTTCGCGTAACAATCATACCAGCCGCCGTTGAAATAATCAGAGCCGGAATTTGCGCAAGCAATCCATCACCAATTGTCAACATTGTGTAATTTTTTGCAGCCGTTGCTAAATCTAAATTCTTTTGCATAACTCCGATGAGCAGTCCGCCGATGATATTAATGACCGTGATAATGATCCCCGCAATGGCATCTCCGCGAACAAATTTACTAGCACCATCCATGGCTCCGTAAAAATCGGCTTCTTGTTCGATTTCTTTACGTCTTTTTTTTGCTTCAACTTCATTGATTAAGCCTGCATTAAGTTCAGCATCTATTGACATTTGCTTTCCAGGCATCGCATCCAAAGTAAATCGTGCTGCAACTTCTGCGACTCGACCAGAACCTTTTGTGATAACGATAAAATTGATCACGACTAAAATTGCAAAAACAATAAAACCAATCACATAATTATTTCCAACCACGAAATTTCCGAATGCGTGAATCACCGAACCAGCTGCATCAGCACCTTCATGACCATGAGTCAAAATTAAGCGAGTCGTCGCGACATTCAGTGCGAGTCGAAAAAGCGTTGTCATCAGCAACAAAGAAGGAAATGAAGTAAAATCTAAAGTTTTTTGAATATAAATTGCTGTTAATAAAATTAAAAGACTTAAAGACAAAGAAAATGTCAGCGCCACATCCAACATCACAGCAGGAAGTGGGATAATCATCACAGCAATAATCGCTAATAAGCTGACGGCAATAAATAAGTCAGTATTTTTCGTCAGTTTTTCAAATCGTTTTACAAATTGAAAAATATCATTCACGATAAACCTCGCTCAGGCTGAACTGTTGATTGACTTTTTTTAGATTTTTTTCGGCGCAATCGATAAACGTAAGATAAAACCTCAGCAACTGCGACAAACAGCTCACGAGGAATCACTTGCCCGACTTTCATCGTTTTAAATATAGTACGCGCCAAAGGCTTATTTTCAATAATAGGAATATTATTTTGGCGCGCAAGTTCTTTAATTTTTTCGGCCATGTAATCAGCCCCTTTAGCGATCAACTGCGGAGCTGGTAATTTGTCTGAGTATTTGATCACAACAGCGATATGAGTCGGATTTGTGATAACAACATCGCCTTTGGGTACTTCAGTCATCATTTTTCGGTTGGCGATTTCTTTTTGCACTTTACGAATACGCGCTTTAATCAGCGGATCCCCGTCTCTGGATTTCATCTCTTCTTTGATTTCTTGCTTTGTCATTTTCATTTCTTGTTCGATTTGCCAACGTTGAAAAAAATAATCTGCAAGTGCCAAAGCCAACATAAAGAAACCCGTTCCTGAAACCAGTTTGAAGACAACTCCGCCTAAATAAGAAAGCAGTTGTTCAATCGAAAGACTTGATAAATACGGAATTTCTTTGATTTCAACTTTCAGCAACATATACATGATGATGCCGACCGCTGATAACTTGATGACTGATTTCAAAAGTTCAACCACACCTTTTAAAGAAAATATTCTTTTCAAACTATTCAGCGGATTTAATTTTTCAAGATTTGGTGTTAACGCGTCTTCGACTTGTAAAAATCCAGTTTGTAAAACTTGTGAAGCAATTCCCACAATCAAAGAAATAAAAAACAAAGGGGCTGTTAACACAACAATTTTATAACCTACAAATGAAAGCACTTCGCCAAGATGACCTTCTCGCATTTTAAGGATGAAGTCCCCGCCCATCGCCTGCTTAAATACATCAAATATATTTTGCAAAAAATAGCGTGCCGATACGTACAGTAAGCTTGCAGCTAATAAAAAGAATAACGCCGTGCTAAGTTCACGTGTCATCGCAACTTGCCCACGCTTGCGGAAATCTTCCCGCCGGGTGTCTGTTGCGTCTTCTGTTTTTTCACCTTGATCTTCAGCCATAATTCCTTAACTTTAAAGTGCTTTAACAAATTTAAAAAATTCGATCATCGACGTGTCCATCAGCCCGCTGATTTGCATCACCAGTAAAGGCAAACTAATAAAAATAATCACAAAACCTAAAAGAGTTGTAATCGAAGCTGAAGTCACTAAAACATTAATTTGGGGAACAGCCCGGCTGATCATGGCCATTCCAACTTGTACGATCATCATGGAAATTAAAATGGGTGCGGCGATTTTAATTCCTAAAATAAAAAATTCTTGTGTTCGAAGAACAATTTCTGAAAGTGATTGCAAGTTTAAACTCAGTGTTGCGACTTGAATCGTTGAAAAACTTTGAACAATACCTTGAATTAAAGCGTGATGACCATTTAGAGTTAAATAAATTAATGTCCCCACGACGACATAAAACTGCTCGATTGCATTTCCCATAGATCCCATCATGGGATTAAACATTTGAGCCTGAGACAATCCCATCGAAATTGAAACCAGCTCTCCGGCCATTGATATGGCAAAGAAAAAAATCCGAGTCACAAAACCTAAAAAAAGACCAACAATTATTTCCCGCGCTGACAACATGATTAAATTTGATTCTTGCTCGTGAAGCCGAACTAAAGCTTGATTCGTGGCAACTGTTTTATAAACTGCCAATGTCAGTACGATTGAAAAAAGTATTTTACATGGGATAGATATATTCGCAGCACTATAAATAGCTGAAGTAAAAATAAAAGCCATCATTCTTAGAAGAATAAGCGCAAAAATAAGAATTTGAACTTCACTCAACTGAGAAAAGTTAATCATCAAGGGCCTCGCACCACAGTTGCAATGTTTTCAAATAAATTTGTTGTGTAAGTGTTCAAAAGATCCAGCATCCAAGGCCCAGCTAATATTAGAACGATTGCGATCACGATCATTTTAGGAACAAAAGTCAGTGTGTTTTCATTAATTTGTGTCAAAGCTTGAAAAATACTAACGACAAGACCAATTAATAATGTGCTCAGAAGTAGCGGTGCTGATAGCATCGCTAAAGTCTTTAAAGCATCTTGTCCTAATTGAATCACAATATCTTCATTCACAAAAACACCTCAAACTTAATGACTTTATTTATCCAAAGCTCTTGACCATTGAACCGATCAATAAACTCCAGCCGTCGACCAAAACAAAAAGCATAATCTTAAATGGCAAAGAAATAACAACAGGCGGAACCATCATCATACCCATCGCCATTAAAACACTGGCCGCTAAAATATCGATAATTAAGAAAGGTAGAAAAATAATGAAGCCAATCATAAAAGCTGTTTTTAATTCTGAGACAATAAATGAAGGCACTAAAACTAAAGTCGGCACGTCAGCGCGAGTTTTTGGTTTTTCAACTTGTGCGAGTTTTATAAATAAAGCCAAGTCTTGGTCGCGAGTCTGATTAAACATAAATTTTCTAAGTGGCGCTAAAGTATTGTCTAAAGCTTGATCCTGAGAAAGTTGATTATTCATATAAGGCTGAATCGCTTTTTGATTAATTTCAGTAAAAGCAGGCCCCATAATAAAAAAAGTTAAAAATAAAGACAAACCAACAAGCAATTGATTCGGTGGCATTTGTTGAACGCCCATGGCTTGTCGTAAAAAAGATAAAACGATTAAAATCCGCGTAAATCCAGTCATCATAATTAATATGGCCGGAGCTAAAGTTAAAACAGTCATCACTAAAACCATTTTGATCGTGTTAACCACTTCAGTCGGATTTTGTGTTGTCTTAAATCCCATATTAAAAGTGGGCAAAGTCACTTGAGCATAAGCCCACGATCCCAACAAAAAAATAAAAAGAGGTAAAGTGAATTTAAAATATTTCACTAAAATCTCCTCATTGATTTAATTTTTTTTGAAACGGTGTCTTTAATTCCTGAAAATGAAAACTCTTCGTCCAATTCTTCAAAGTTAGTTTCTCGGGCTGTGGCTCCTGCCGGTGGCTGATTTTTAGAATCAAGAGTTGTTGCAAAACTTTTAGGAACTTCAACCGGTACTTCGTCGTCAATTAAAGATAAAGATTTAATCATAGAAATATTTGAATCCGTAATACCAATCAACATTGACTCACCAGCAACATGAATAATGGCTAGGCTTTTTTTAGGTCCTAAATAATGTTGAGAAATGATTTTAATCTGTTTGTTAGATTTATTAATATGATTAGAAAGTTTATACTTTCGAACTAAATAATAACTGACACCAATAATAGATAGCAAAATAAAAAAAGTTAAAAACAGACGACTTGAGGTTGAAGTCGTCTCGGCTGTTTTCTTTGTCAGATCAATATGAAGTGGAATTTCACTTTCATCTAGACTGGCTTTAGAAATTGTCGAAATCGTTTGATCCGCGCTGAGTGTAACTGATTGCGGAGCTGATACAACAGCTGCTTCATCTCCTAACACAATCGGCTCACTGGCTTGTGCTGAGTACGAAAAAAAAACTAAAAATATAATTTGTAAGCCAATTAATTTAATCATTTTAATTGCTCGATTCGCTCTGATGGAGAAATAATATCTGTTAAACGAACTCCAAACTTTTCATTGACGACCACGGCTTCACCGCGAGCAATTAATTTATCGTTGACCAAAACTTCCATGGGTTCTCCGGCCAGCTTAGCTAATTCAATCACAGACCCTTGAGTTAAATTAAGAAGTTCACTGACAGGCATCTTGGTTCGCCCAAGCTCAACAGTGACTTTTAATGGAATATCCATGATCAAATTCAAATTTCGATCTTTGACTCCAGAAGCTTTAACTTCAGCCTCGTTATTTTCACTGATGCCATTCAGCTGGTCTGCGATATTGTCTATTGGATCATTAGCCATATTTCCCCCTGGTCGCTATAAATCAATTATTTTTCTATTTGCCTTGTGATCTGCATTGCGACGGTTCCATGATGAACACCGTAGTAACCTTTGAACTTGCGCACGTTTTCCACTTGAACATCAAGTTCACCTGAAGAATCTTGGGTTAGTGGAATAATATCGCCAATTTTCAAATTCATTAAATCTTTCAACTTAATTTCGGTCTCGCCTAAATTCACTTTGATATCGACGTCAGTTTCAAGAAGCTGCTCTTTAATAATCGAAGTCCAAAGTTTTTTATCTGTTTGATCGGATTCGACTTGGAATCCTGTTGAAAGCTTTTGTTTGATCGGCTCAATCGTCGAATAAGGAATCACGATTGAAATCGTTCCCGAGGCTTGCTCAAGCTCGACGTCGAAAGTCGATGCAATAACAACGTCTGTTGGAGGAACAATACCCACAAACTGCGGATTGATTTCAGTTCTTTGAAATGAACAACCAATTTTTTCGATTGTTGACCAAGATGCTTCTAGATCATTGATGGCAAGCTCGACCACTTTTTTAACAATCTGCAATTCAATCGGAGTGAATTCTTTTCCGTCAAGTTTTGCATAGGGGCGATCTGCTCCACCAAAAAACGAATCGACCAAAGCATAAGCAAGTTTAGCTTCAATAACAAAAAGCGCTGAACCCCGTAGATTATTGAAACGTAAAACGCTCATACAAGTCGGGATCGGCAATGTATTTATGAATTCACCAAATTTTAAAAACTCTGTTGAAGTTAATGTGATTGAAGCTATTTTTCGAAGCGCTGAGGAAAGCGAAACTCGAAATGATCTCATAAATTTTTCATAAATAACTTCAAGCTGAGGCAATCGTCCACGAATAATTCGATCTTGGCTGGTTAAATCGTAAGAAATAATATTTCGATTATCTTCTTTTATTGTTTTAACTTGGGCATTCGTCTGTGAGCCTGCATCTGGAACTTTAATATCACCGTCAGTGACAGCGGCTAAAAGAGCATCAACTTCGCTTTGCGATAAAATTTGATTCATGCAATAGCCTCTCTCTTAGTTGTAAATAAGCTCTGTGAAGTAAACATTCACGATTTTACCCTTACTTAAAAAAGAATTAACGTTGTCTTTAATTTCATTTCTTAAAGTGTCTTTTCCTTCTTTAGTTGAAACTTCGTCATAGGATTTACTTGATAAAATAATGATAATGAAATCACGAATTTGAGCTTTACGATTATCGATTTCTTGAATGATATCCTGGCCTTTGACTTCAAGTTCCATGTTCACTTTCAAAACTTTACGGCCTTTTGATCCAGCTAGATTTACAATAAAAGTTTCTAATGGAATGACTTTTCCAACTTCAGGCGCTTTTTCTGCTTCGGCATGATCATCTTTTTTTACGCCTTCAATCACTTGCTCGACAGTTGTTGTTGGTTTTTGAGTATTTTTCCAAACCATAAAACCAACTAATGCAACAACAAGCATATTAACGACAACAAGGGCGTAAAGAGCGTAGGACTTTGATCCAGTTGGACTGGCCGAAGCTGCAGCTGTTTCGGTGGTTGCTTTTTCTTCAGCCAATTCATCCTCCTTGATGAGAAAAGCTTAATCATTCAGACACGTCTGTCATATGATATGGTGAGCAACACAAGTGCCAACACAACTTCAGTCTAGAAATTGATTGTTTTAGATCTCTACGTCAAAAAAATAGCTTCTGAACAACCGGTCTAGGAAAAAAAGGATCATAACGATGACTGGTCCTGTTAGTATTTTGTCGCGAGCCCGACTAGGTTTTGGTCTTAAGAATTTTTATTTCGTCTAGAAACTTTTCAACTAAAATTTTATTTCCAGCCACAATACTTTTTTCATAAGGGTTATGTAAAAGGCCTTCGTATGTGCGAACAATTCCACCGGCCTCTTCAACAATTAATTGTCCGGCGGCCGTGTCCCAAGGTTTTAAATTTTTTTCCCAAAATAAATCAAAAACGCCTGAACCTACCAAGGCTAAATCATAAGCTGCAGCACCAGGGCGACGAATACCCCGCGCAATACGAACTAATTTCGAAAAAATGGCTAGCTGCTCGTCTAAATAAGACGGCACTTCAGCAAAAAAACCAGTCGATAACAAGGCATTCGAGAACTCGGTTGTTTCAGAAACTTTTAGTTTATCGGAGCCACAAAAAGCACCTAAGCCTTTTTGTGCAGTGAAAGTTTGATTGAGCATCGGCATATCGATAATACCAATTTCAAGCTCACCCTTCACTTCAAGCGCTAACGAAATACAAAAAATCGGAAATCGATGAATGTAGTTTGTGGTTCCATCTAAAGGATCTAAAATCCATCTTGATAAGTGATTATTTTGCTGAATTTCAATTTGATTCAAATAACTGGACTCTTCGCCTAAAAATTCAATTTCAGGACAATTTTCATGAAGATAAGCTTTCATGATGTTTTCGCATTCACGGTCAGCTTCGCTGACTAAACCCTGCTTATCTTTATTTTCGATTTGGTTAATTTTACCAAAATATCCTAGCAAACAGGCTCGACCTAGCTTGACGGCTTCCATTGCGATATCGAACCTAGACTTTTTCATATTTTTTTACTCCAAATTGACCCTTTTTTTGTCTATAGGTTAGACTATAGTTAAAAAGTAATATCTTTCTGACAAGGAATATTTATGAGTCAAAAAACGAATTCAATGATTAAGCTGGCTTTAGTTTTCTTTATTTCATTACTGTCGTTTTCGATTGGAACATATATTGGAAAAAAATATTCAGACAATCAACATCAATTAGCTCTTTTAGAGCCTAATCAAAAACCAACTCATGAAGCCAATGTAAATACTGAATTCGCGACTCAGGCTGATGAAAAAAACAAAATGACTGAGCCTCATGGCTTAAGCGACTCTGAAGTCGCAAAAATAGCTGAAGAATTTGCCGCTGACGAAACAGCAGCACCTGTCGAGCAAGCCGAAGAAAAATTAATTCCAACAACTGAGCAAGATGAAAAACCAATCAAAACAGTTCAAGCGATTCCGGCCAAAGCGGCGCAAGCTAAACCTGTCAAATCATTGACTCAGGCAGCCGCTCAACAAATTGAAAAAATGCAAAACAGCGAACGTCAGCCTGCAAGCAAACCAGCTGTCGCAAACACTGCGATGCAGTTCACAGTGCAAGTGGGATCTTTTCCAACCGAGACCGAAGCTCAAAAGATGACTAAAGACCTTCAAGCAAAAGGCTTCAAAACAACTTTCGCCGCAGCGGCAGTCAACGGGCAAACTTGGTACCGTGTGAATGTGGGTTTGTTTGGATCAGTCAAAGAAGCACAAGATTATAAAAAAGATTTTCTAGAAAAAACAAAATTAACTTCTGCTATTGTCATCAAAGTTCAGTAAGTTTTAATTTAAAGGAATCCCAATCCCCATTTTAAATGACAAAACAGGAACGTACTGCGGGCTCATATTTTTTGAATTTAAATATTTGAAGTCAAGCTCAGCTAAAAAATAATGAACACGTCCCACAAGGCTTCCACCCAAACCTAAAACCAAGTCGCTTTCAGAATCTGCCGTATTTTGATTTGAAAAAAGAGTTGTTTTAACTTCAGTCTTCGTTTGACCTAAAGCTGCGTTGGCAAAGCAGTCTAAGCTGATTTTATTTTCGTCTTGGGCTAACCGATAAACTTGATATCCCAATGTGATTAAATATTCAGATACTTTTTTTTCAATCGCTAAACTTTGGTTACCTGTTGAATCTGTAAAGGAATTCAACTCGGCACTGGCTCTTATTTGACGATATTGAAAAGCCATCGAGTAAGACCTGTAGGCCTGAGTCGCTTGCGTTTGATTGACAGTGTCTTCGTAGCGATATTGCAAAGCCACAAGATTAAGATCAACGTAGCTATTTGTTGCTTCAGCAAATGATTCAAAAGAGAAAGCCAGAATAAAAAAGATTATCAGTGTTTTCATTATTGAGCAGCTTTTGTATTTTGATCGATTATTTTTGCGCAATCAACATGATCAATATATTTCTCTAAGAAATGACATTCATTCAAGTCGACTTTGATTTGTGGGTTTTCGGACTGAATATCTGATAAGACATATTCAAATAAACTTGAGGGATTTAAAGTTTCATTTTCTTTAAGTGCATTCATGTCTTTCACCATTGAGTTTAAATAGCGAATAACCAATTTCGCAACCATCAGTTTACTTTGAGGTACGGTTATTTTTTTAATCTCAGACTGTTTGGTTGCTAGATGTTTTAAAAAACGGGCGAATGGAGTTCCCACAACATAAGCATAGTCGATCAAACCCTCTTTGGGATTTTTACTGAACTGAACAAGCTCGTTTATTTTATTCAAAATATTTTCTTTATTTTCAAACTGACCGAATTGATTTTCTTGAAGTTGCAAAGTTCGGTTAGCTTGGTAAGCCGGCAAAGACCAGCGCATAAATTCAGGGTCTTCTGTGTAAACCCAACCCCAAAAATCGGCCAAGCCTTCGTTAAGTCCACGCAAATAAGTTTCATTAAAAACTTGAGCTCGCTCTTTATCAGAAATGGCTGTTTGAACTTGCATTTTTGATACAACTTGATTGGCCGCGGGATCATTTTCTGAATGAATCGAAGCTTGGTTTGAAAGAATTTTATTTGATGCAGCCGCAGGCTTTATAACAATTTTGTAAAATAAGGAATGAAAATGCTCGTGAGCAATAATTCCTGCGTTCATCGTGATTGGTAAATGATCTGCTGTGAATGGAACGAACATCATCGAATCTGTTTGACCGTTATAAAAAGCATTGTTTTGACGAAGGCTTGAGTTCTGATCCAAAATTTGTGTTTCAAGGCCCACTGAGCGCGGCCATTGATTTACATTTTCAGCGTCGGCGTCTTTATCCAATTGAGCTAAGTTTTGCATGTGATAATAGATCGTTGCCATTTGCATTGAAATCACATCCACCGGTACAAAAAAAGAATTTGTTCGAATAAAATTCGCGTGCGGAGCTGAACCCGTGAGTTCAGTTTCAGTTGATCCAGGTGCGTAAAAAAATTTTGCAAAGGCTCCTGATACTTCTTTTAAATTAAAAATATTTTTCAACGTCACTTGTTGAAGAGAATATTCAGACTCCGAAGTTTGAACACCAATTTGAACTTGCAGATCTCCTTGAGCATCTTGAGTATCTGATTTCTTTGCACAGGAAGAAATCATAATCAAAGCTGAAAGAACTAAAAATTGAGGCCCCATTTGCTGAAACAGAATTTTACGCATTCATCCCCCACGGATTACTTACTAATAACTTGCTGCGTTAAATCTAGAGTATTTCATCGAAAATCTCAATTTTTATGGGTATTTATGTGGGATCTATGACCCCTCGTGAAACCATTACACACCAATTAAACCCTCCTCAGAAAAAAGCCGTCGAAACTTTAGACGGCCCTGTATTAATTCTTGCTGGTGCTGGCTCTGGAAAAACGCGCGTGCTGACCCATCGAATGGCCAACTTGATCGCGACTGGCCAAGCTTCAACAGACGAAATTCTGTGTGTGACTTTCACTAACAAAGCCGCAAAAGAGATGGAACATCGTATGTTCAAAATTCTGAGTGATTTGAATGTGCCGATCACGCGCGATATGTGGGTCAGTACATTTCACTCTTTTTGCGTTCGTATTTTACGAAAGCATATCGATTTATTAGATTATAAAAAACCTTTTACGATTTATGATTCGGGCGATCAGTTGGCGTTAATTAAAAGAGTCATGAACGCTTTAAATATTAATGACAAAATGTTTCCACCAAAAAATATTCAGTCACGCATTAGCAACGCAAAAATGCTGGGTCTACTTCCTGAGAGCTTAAAATCGGGAAATCGCAGCGGCATCAGCATGGATCCTAAAACATTAGATACTTACACCCGTTACGAAGAAGAAATGAAGCGCGCGAATGCTTTAGACTTTGATGACTTACTTTTAAAAACTTACGAACTGTTTAGAATGTATCCAGCTCTGTTAGAACAGTATCAAAATAAATTTCGCTACATCATGGTCGACGAGTACCAAGATACAAATCATATTCAGTATTTGCTGGTGCAACTGCTGGCCAAAGCTCATCGCAATCTTTGCGTAGTCGGCGACGAAGATCAGTCGATTTACTCTTGGCGTGGCGCTGACATTTCAAATATTTTGGATTTTGAAAAAGACTTTCCTGAAGCTGTCGTTGTGAAGCTCGAAGAGAACTACCGCTCGTCAGGAAATATTGTCAGTGCGGCAACTCAAGTGATTGCGAACAATACTCAACGCAAAGAAAAAACGTTATTCACAAATAATCCCGAAGGTTCAAAAATATTTATTCGTGAAGAACGCAATGAATATGATGAAGCTCGCTTTGTTGCAAAAACAATTCAAAGCATGATTTCCTCTGGTGATAATAATTTAAATGATTACGCCATTTTCTACCGAACAAATGCACAGTCACGTGTGCTTGAAGAACAACTACGCGCCATCGCCCTACCCTATCGCTTAATCGGTGGCATTCGATTCTACGAACGTGCTGAAGTGAAAGATGTTTTAGCTTATTTACGTTTATCAATGAACTTTCGCGATGATGTGGCCTTAAAACGAATCATCAATGTGCCGGCTCGTGGAATTGGTAAAACGACAGTTGAATTACTTGAACAAAAATCCAATGAAAAAAGACTTTCGCTTTATGAAACAATCCAAGTTGTTATCAACGAAAAAATTTTTAATGCAGGAACAACTTCAAAACTTCGCCGCTTTAGTGATTTGATTGAAGATCTGATCAATCAACAAATGCAGTATAAACTTTCTGAATTTTACTCGATCGTGCTAGACAAAACTGAATATGTTGCCGCTTTAAAAAAAGAAGATACGCCCGAAGCTGAAGCGCGTTTAGAAAACTTAGATGAGCTTGATAATGCCATTGCTCAATTTGAAAAAGAACGCGGCGACGAAGCTTCACTTTCGAATTACTTAGAAGAAATGACTTTGGCATCCGATCAAGACCAAGTGGATGGCCAAGCCAATTCTGTTACAATGATGACTTTGCATATTTCAAAAGGTCTTGAGTACCCTTATGTTTTTATAATCGGCTGCGAAGAAAATTTATTTCCTTCTTTGCGTGGTGATGAAGAAGATGCTGACGATATTGAAGAAGAACGACGCCTAGCTTATGTTGGAATGACACGCGCCCGAGAAAAACTTTGGATGACTCACACAAAAATGCGACGTGTTTGGGGGCAAGAGCAAATGAATCCGCCCTCGCGATTTTTAAAAGAAATTCCAAAAGGCCTGACTGAATTTTCATCTGCAGTATTTACTTCGCCAACCCCACGATTTGCGGCGCGACAGTTTCAAAACAGTGATGACTTCAGTCGATTCAAAGGAAAATCAAACGACGACGATTACGCGCAAACTTCTTACGACGATGATTTTTCACAAGACTCTTCAAGCTCATCAAATAAAGTTGGAAAATCCAGCGGCTTTAGCCAAGGGCAAAAAGTTCGTCACCCCACATTCGGCGCTGGCTCTATATTTGCGACTGAGGGCGCGGGCGACACTTTAAAGATCAGCGTACTTTTTCAAGACAACACAATTAAGAAATTTGTCGCCAAGTACGCTCGATTAGAAAAGCTTTAAGTCAAATAATTAAAAAACAAAAGATCCAATAACCGAATAATACTCTGCAGGGCCCGCGTAATTATTTAAGCCGTCATTCAGCCAGTTCGCAAACTGCATTCTTTCAAGACCGATTGAAAATGTCGGTGTTGTTTTGAACTGCACACCCATTTTAAAAGTGGGGCTAATAATATTTTCGTCTGATTTACTTCCTGAAGCACTGATCGAACCCTCTTTGATCATCGCAAATCCAACACCAGGCGCGACGTAAGCTTTAATGCTATTTTTATCGACTAAGACTAATTTAATCATCGCTCCTAAAGCTGTAACTTGGCTGACTATAGGAAGATTATTTTTTTCTTTTGAAGTTTGCATGAAGAAATATCCACCCAAACCATAGTCACCTTTTGAAATCAAGTAACTTGCGCCAATGTTAATGGCTCCGCCGACCAGGCCGAAATTTCCGGAAGCCTCGCTGTTGTTTGACGAGTAAGATGGTGTGTAAGAGTTCAAAATCACAGGCTGCTTAACTACGTTGGAAGGTGGTGTTGTCATTTTTTTTGCTTGCGCAAAAACTTCTGTTGAATAAGTTAAGGCAATAAGTGCGATCATTAAAGTTGTTTTCATTTTTTTCTCCTAGTTTTGTTTTTTTGCATTTTTAAGTTCATTCCATTCTGATAAATAAATTTCGTAATCCATGGGCTTTAAAATCGTCAAAGACTTTGGGTTCACATAAGTTGATTCAACGCCATCCCAACCCCGGTAAATTCTTTTTTCAACAGAAATCGATTTTTCGAAATTGGGAGAGTAATAAGTCTTACCTCCACCATCAGGAATATCAACTGATAACTGCGGCATCGCTAAACCTGAAAGATGACCCCAAAGCTCTTTTTGAATTTCGAGTGAATCATCGATACTGGTTCGTAAATGATCAGTCCCAATCGAAGGATCACATTGAAACATATAGTATGGTTTTGCACGCAGATAAAGCAGACGCCTTGATAATGCTTGAACGATTGCCGGGTGATTATTGACTCCGTTAAGCAAAACCATTTGGTTCATGACGGGAATTCCGTGATCAACTAATTTTTCAATGGCCATCGCTGATTCGGCTGTTAATTCTTTTGGATGATTAAAATGAGTCATTAAAAAAACAGGTTTATTTTTTTGGATGATCTTCACAAGCTGGTCGGTGATACGCATCGGGGCTACAACCGGCATGCGCGTACCAATCCGAATAATTTCAACGTGATCGATTTTTCTAAGATCTGTTAACACGCGCTCAAGCTGTTGATCTGAAATTGTCAGCGGATCACCACCCGATAAGATGACTTCGCGTAACCCGGTGGTTTTTTTAATATAGTTCAAAGCATTTTCGTACTCATCATTTTTAATAAATGCTTGATCCGCACCAGTAAAATGTTTGCGCGTGCAATAGCGACAATAAACACTGCAAATATCCGTAATCAAAAATAAAACTCGATCTGAATAGCGATGAATAATCCGCGGCACGGGGTTATTCGATTTTTTACGCTCGCCTAAAGGGTCTAGCTGGCTTTGAGTCTCGTCATCAACTAATTCATTTTCGTGGGGAGTTAATATTCGACGAATCGGATCTAAAACCTGAGTGCGCGAGGCCAGACTTGCGTAATAAGGAGTGCTTCGAATATTAAAAAGCTGTTTGCCATTTTGATTTCTAGATGTAAAAGCCTGAATTTCTTCGGGGCTTAAATCAAAGTAGTGTGCATAATCCTTTTGATTTTTTAGCGAGAATCTTAATTGCCATGTCCAATCAAACCAATTTTTAGGATCGATCTCAAAAGGACGCGGGGCTTCTTCAAACTTAAGTTTCATTGAGACCATTTGTGCCAGATTTACTGTCGATTGAGTACAAATAAATCAGGCGCATTCGGTCACTTCACAGTTGTAAAAAAAATCATTCGTTACAACTTATCTATTTGAAATAACTGAGTAATCAAATTTGTCTCGTTTTGAATGCATGAGTGTTCAACAGCGATCTCAACTCGAGACAAATTTTTTATTTCAAATTTCTGTTTATTTTTAATCACTTAACTAGGCTGCATCAGCTTGAGACATGGCCCTGACTTCGCTTTATCTACTATTGAACAAAGAAAATAATTTGATCGGGATGATCTACTTAAGGGAGTCTTTATGAAACAGTTCTCAAAAAAAACAAATCAATGGATTTTATCAACAGCCTTAGTGATGGCATTAGGCAGTCAATATTATTATAGCGTTTCATCAAGCCAGTTTGGCTCAGTCGATATGTCTTCAGAAGCAAGCGACAAACTTGCATTCGAATTAGCTGATAAACTTAAACTTCTTGAAAACACGCCTAAACTTTCCGCGGCTGATCGCGAAGCTCTAGTAAAAAAACGTCAAGATCTTGTGAAAGAGTACACAGATAAAATAGCGGCTGAAAAAGCAAATCCTGAAGGTCAAATCGTCACTGAAGTCTGCACGACATGCGGCACGGGCGTCATGACCTTAACAGGTAATCAAAAAGATGTAGCGGCTCTTAAAGCTGCAAAAATTTCTGCTTTAGCGGCATCTGCAACCGCAGCGACCGAAGTCAAAGTTGA
Source organism: Bdellovibrio sp. (assembly GCA_043747435.1). Taxonomy (GTDB): domain Bacteria; phylum Bdellovibrionota; class Bdellovibrionia; order Bdellovibrionales; family Bdellovibrionaceae; genus Pseudobdellovibrio. The sequence continues at coordinate 71,135 of JAYTPD010000002.1, forward strand.
AACAGCGGCTGAAAGACGCGAACGCGAAAGAGACGAGCGCGAAGAAGCTCGCGCTGAAAAACAACGAATCAAAGACGAAAAAGCTGAAGTCAAACTGCAGAAATTAAAAGATGAAAAAGACAAACGAAATGACGATTTTACTGATAAAGCCGAAGCCATTGCCGACCGCTGCGGCGACGAGCTCTCTTGTAAAACAGATCGCTTGGCGGCTTTATTGAAAAGCTATTCGGGTAAGAAAAAAGTTGATATGTTTGTCGTAACTAAAGCTTTTAACTTGTATATCGAAAAAGATTTAAAAGCCGGTCTTCGCGGTGAAGACGGAAGCCCCGGTAAAATAGACGCATTAAGAGCCATCCAAACTTTAACCGGCGAATTACCTTCTGAGTACACTTCAATTAAGACGCGAACAATTGATGCGGTTAAATACGCAGAACAAGCTCAAGCGATATCTGTTAATAATTATTTTCGCTTAGCTGACCAATACACGAAAGCGAACAAGCTAAATGAAGCCATCGCGACTCGTCAGCAGGGATTTGATGCAGAAAAAATATTTAGAACAGACGCAACAGTTTACTCTCGCGGTATTTATGAGGGCTTAGAAGCATCAAATGATCAGAAAACTTTGGAGTATTATAAGAATAATTTCGTTCCTGAGCTGAATCGATTGGCTTCAAATCTTTCAAATGCTTCCGGCTTGCCACAAGACTTACAAGCTGATTTGGCTTCGGGTGATTTAGTGACTTTACCCGGCCAAACACTTTCAACTGGACGCGGAGGCCGAACGAGCAACGGCAATGTAATCAATAATAACACTATAACTTCAGGTGCTGTTGGAAATGGAACTGTTAATTTCGGAACTCAACGAGCGGCTCCAGCATCTTCAGGCGGCCGAACTGGCATTAACGTACGCCAATAATTAAATACAAAAAAAATCCGGAGGGGTTTCCCCCTCCGGCCCTGCTCACCACCGCCATAAAATGCGTCTAGATGATATCTAAGCTGTCGTACATACTGCAATCACGTTGTAATCAAAAGGTGATGGCGGCTTTAGTTGAAAATCCATAGTTGGTCTTGTTATCAAATCCCGATGCTCCGTCTTTCCAGGCTTCTCCTGGAAATAAAACTCCGAACTCATTCGACCAAATCACATGCTCACGTGGTTTATAAATAAGTTCGATATCTAATTCTGTACCTAAATCTTTGGTGGCGTCCAGTGTTGTTGTTGGATTCGTCGCTAATTGTGCATAAATCAAAGTTGTTCGTAGATCAAATTTGTCGTTCCAAATATATTTTGCTGAGGGAGCTAAGTAAATCGCATTCCCAATAGCTTCGTCATCCGCTGAATTTCCAACACTTAAAGCGGGATCAGTGTGCGTAATTCCTGTTGTTAAAAAATCTTTTTGCCCCATACGGTGATTGAACAAAAGCATCGCCACATCATAGTTGCGATCCATTTGATAGCCTTCGAAAGTTCCAATCGTTGTTGGATTATCTCCGCTGGCAGTACCAAACTTTGCGCCAAATTCCCACTTTTGTAGATCATTCGCAGGCCATAAAACCTCAGCTGCGATCGCATAAGCATTGAACTTAACACTTTCGTTTGTTGCACCAGCAAGAATACCTGTGTCACCGGTTAAAAAGCTGGCCTCAAGTTTAAACTGAAACGCTTCCCAAGATCGTCCAAAAAATAAATTCACAGTCTTTGTTGACCAAGAACTTGTGACAGCTGTCGCGCTTGGAATTGCGGGTAACAAAGAATCATTTCCACCGGCATCGTTCGAACCAAAACTGCTATTACGAACTTGATAATACAAACCAGCCGAAGCTCCGTTGTCTTTGTTGTCGTACTTCATGATAAAAACTTGATCAGACGATGTAACACCTTGACCAAAACCTTCTTGAGAAACACGTGTCAGCATGGGAGCGAAAGAAACATTATCGATAATAAACCGATATGCGATGAGGTCTTGTGTGTCGTACCAGTGATCAAAAGGATTTAAGCCCGCATTGTGAGTTATTCCTAAACCAAAATCAATCGGAGCACGTCCTGCTGTGAATACGGCGTTTTCTTGTGCGACGGTAACATAAAGTTGACTAACTCGAATGTTCGAAGCGTCTTGGTTTTGAGAATTAATATTGGCACCATTATTTTTACCGGCACGACTAAGGCCTGACCCGATTAATGATCCCAGTTGAGAGTTTTTATATGAATCAATTTCGTTCGAAAAAATATCAAAGCGTCCCGTGATATTTATACCGTCAGAAGCGACAATTTTAGGAACCAAATAAAGGTAATTCAAACCGTAAGATTTTCTTAATTTTAAATCGTCAGATCCCAAAGTTGGCCGGTCAACTTCATTGTATTCAATGCGATATCCACCAGACCAATCAATCGATCGAGCAAATACATTTTGAACACTTAACAGCAATAACGAACAAATTAGTAAGCGCATACCATATCCTCTTTATAAATTAATTTTGAATAACACCCATAACATCAATTTCTTTGATGATTTGTAACTCTTCTGAATTAAATTCTACTTTCGTACCTGAGTACTGCGAAAATAAAACCGTATCGCCGATTTTAACATCCATCGCTTTGATAGCGCCTTTTTTATTTTTTGAGCCACTGCCGACTGCTAAGACTTCAGCCTTTAAAAAACCCTCTGCCTGAGAAGCTGTTTCAGGAATAATTAACCCACCCGGGGTGACTCGTTCAGAATGAACTAAACGCACAACCAAGCGATCTCCCAAAGGAGTAATTGCTTTCGAGTAATCGATATTTTTGGAAATAACTGCAGCAACTTGAGGAGTCGCTTTTTTAGCCGGAGTTTTTTTTGTTACATTTAAAGCAACTTTAGTTTTGAGCTTAACTGTTTTTTTAGCGACTTTTGTGGCAGCTTTTTTCACGGTTTTTTTAGATGGCTTTTTTGCGACCTGAGTTGGCTTTTTTGCTATCGTTTTTTTAACTATTTTTTTGACAGGCTTTGAAATCGATTTTTGCTTCTTTTTTTTATTTGCCATAACGGTTTTTTTCCTCTTCATAATATTTTTTATACATAATATCCCACTCGCGAGTGCCTTCCATGACGTTTCGCTTTAACGAGGCAACTTTTTCACGGGCCGCTAAATCGGCTGCGATATCTTCTTTGACAAATTCAATGATGCCTTTTTTAGCTGCTCTTAGCGCTAAATCATCATCGCTAAAATCAGCGATATCGTCACCCCAAACTTTATCTGTTACGATGTGAGCTAAGTGCATTTGCCGATCATCTGATAAAATCATAAAATAATTTTTCTTTCTTTGGCTAACTTTTGTTTCAGCATCGGAAACATTTTATGTCGTTGAAATTCGCCCTCGTGTTGTCGTTCCATTTGATCCATCAAAGCGTGAACATCTTGATCAAGTTGTTCTTCTTTTTTGAGTTCATTTGTGATCGCCGCAATAATTGTATTCATGACGATTTTTTCATCGACTTTAAAAGTAATTATGTTTTGAGATTTCCATTGATTCATTATTTTTTCAGAGAGTCTTTGTATTTGACTTGCAGTGAGCTTCATCATTTTATGTCTATATGCCCCTTATTTTGCTTCAATTAAAGACCATTTGCCGATTAATGACAAGTTTTCTTCATCTGTTCCAAGAACGAAATAGTTTGCTATTAAGCGCCGTATTATATTTTACTTTTTCACCGATTGCAGCTACCGCCTTTGATTGGCCATTTTCAAACGATTCTGAAGTTCAAAAAAAACTTTCAAGTCATGAATTAACGGCGTCAACTCGCTATTTCGCGCGCGGCCCCACTTATTTATCTCAACAAAAATGGGATGAAGAGGCTTTTTTGAAATCCCTGACTCAGCAAAACTACCGTGTTCGCAGTCTCGAACAAAGTTTGCTTGCTGGTGATGCAAAAAAATTAACACCTCAAGATTGTCAAACGCTGATCAACATCACGCCACTCAATGAAAGCGCGTTTTGCTGGCAGTGGCTAACTCACCAAAATGAAGATGAACTTGTTGTCATTAATGAAAATAAAATAATTCAATCGACCTGGAAAGGAAATCCCTTTCAAAGTTCATGGAAAGCCTCGCTAGATCCTGTTTTAATCGCGCAATATCGCGGCAACGAGCCATTGATGCAAAATGAATTAAAAATTTCTGACATACCTGTCAATTGTTTAAACGCAGTCATGGCCATTGAAGATAATGATTTTTTAGATCACTCTGGAGTCAGCTACACAGGTCTTGCGCGTGCATTTATTAAAAATATTATTAAAATGCGCGCAGCCCAAGGTGGCAGTACAATCACTCAACAACTTGTCAAAAATTATTTCTTAACACCCGAAAAAACACTCAAACGAAAAATCAAAGAGCTGTATTTAGCAACCCGAGTTGAATCGGAATGGACAAAAGACGAAATTTTAGAAACGTATTTAAATATTATTTACATGGGCCAAACAGGTGCTTTTCAAGTTCGTGGCTTTGGTGCCGCCGCCAATGTTTACTTTAATAAACCTTTACAAAATTTAGAATTACACGAGTGCGCTTTACTGGCTGCGATTATCAATAACCCTGCTTTGAACAATCCCTGGAAAAAAGCTGAGAAGGCAATGACTCGGCGAAATTTAGTGCTGACTAAAATGAAAAATCTCAACCTGATCAGCGAAGTAGAGTTTAATACAGCAACAAAAGCAAACCTTCCCACTCAAATCCCTTTAAAGGCCGTTGAAACAGCTCCGTATTTTTTTGATGCCGTTCGTAACCAGATGCAAAAACTTGGAATTTCGACAGAGGGTGCTCGAATCGAAACAAGCCTTGATCTCGACGCCCAATCACGCGCGCAAAAATCTTTACTGAGTCATATTAATACTCTTGAAGGTCAAAGAAAAAATATCCATAAAAATAAAGAAAATGGAACTCGCTTAGAAGGCCTTGTAATTTCATCAGAAAATCAAACAGGTCTTGTGAATGTGTTTGTTGGCGGGCAAAGCTACCGACAAACACAATTTAATCGCGCACTCGATGGACATCGCCAAATAGGTTCTTTGATCAAACCCTTTGTCTATTTGAATGCTCTTATTAATGGTTTTCCTGAAGAAAAAAATATAACACCCCTTACACCACTGAATGACACAAAGTTTGAATGGAAATACGATAAAAAAACCTGGTCGCCTTCAAACTACGAAAAAAAATATAACGGAGAAATTCCACTCTACTTCGCATTAAAAGAAAGTCTGAACTCACCAACAGCCCAAGTGGCTTTTAAATCGGGCTTAGATAAAATAATTGAACTTGTTCACCAAATTGGTTTCACTTCAAAAATGGCATCAACACCATCGACAAGCTTAGGTGCGACTGAACATTACCCATTAGAAATTTTAGAAAGTTATCAGACGCTTGCACGTTTTGGATTTTATTCGGCTTCATCATTTATTCAAAAAATTCAAGATCGCGACGGAAATCTTCTTTTTGAATTCACTCCCGCTTTCGAAAAAAAATTAGACTCGACAGACGTCGCCGTTTTAGTCGGTATGATGAAAGAGACTATTCGATCAGGAACCGCAAAATCTTCGGCCGCTTACGGCTGGACCACTCCGTCTGCAGGAAAAACAGGAACAACATCTGACAACAAAGATGCGTGGTTTTCAGGTTTCACACCTTTTCAAACAAGTGTTGTGTGGCTGGGTTACGATCAAAGTTTATCAAGCCAGCTCACAGGCGGCAGTGGCGCTGTTCCTGTTTGGGTTAGCCTGATGAAGGGTTACCAAAACATTTGGCCCGACATAGATTTCAATTGGCCCGATACGGTTGAAAAAAAAGAAGTTGATCTTTTTGGAACTGATTTAAAAACCGAAATGATTTTTAAAAAGTAACTTAAAGCTCAACGATTTGCCCTTCGACTGCAAAATCCCATTTTGCTTTAAGTTCAGGAAAATTTTTTTCAAAACTTATTTGCGCGTTTTTCTTTTGATTCCAAAGATCCTGAATAGAAAAAGAAGGATCATGATGAGCAAAAAGTATTTGTTGAACACCAAAATGAAGAGCAACTTCAAAGCCTCGGTCACAAGTTCCATGCCCCCAACCTTTCTTCGAGATCATGTCGGCTTCTTCGTATTGCGCATCAAAAAACATCAAGTCAGCGTGTTCAAAAAGTCCGCTGTCTAAACCTAGTTGAGCTTTCGTCGTTCGAATGGCTTCATTATCAACTGCATGGGCATAGACTTTTTTATTTTTTTCGATACGAAAACCAAAACATGGATCTGGGTGGTCCATCTTAAAAGCTTTCACTTCAAAACCATTGATCAAATTTTTCTTGTAAGGTTCAATTTTATGAAAATAAATATCTGCTTCAAGATGTTCAAAACCGACAGGAAAAATGGGACGCCTGAACATTTGCCGAATGATTTCTTCACCCTCGTCTTGCACAATATAATAGTGAATTTTTTTACTCTTCATAAAATGAGGATTAAAAAAAGGAAGACCCAAAATGTGATCAAAATGAAAGTGTGTCATTAAAATATGGTACTCGTCTTTTGATTCCGTCATTTTGTTTTGATTGATGTGATCACTTAAAGCTCTTAAGCCACTTCCACCATCAATGATGATCGACTGAGGACCTGAAATGACTTCTACACAAGTTGTAGCTGAACCAAACCCACCAATTTGTTGTAAAGATTTTTGATTCAGGAAATTTTGAACGTCTTTTTTTTGCTGAAATCCTTCATCAAAAAATTGATTCATCAATGATTCAAAATGCAAAGCCCAAGCTTGTGGTTCTAATGAGCTCGGCAAAGATCCACGAACTCCCCAGTATTTAACTCTCATTAGATTATTTTTAACTACAGATTAAACAACGTCATTCTTGTAAAGATGATCTCGACGTAAGACAAGAAAACCCGTCTAAGATCTAGACAGAAGAAGGGTCAGAAAGTCGATTCTATTTTTGGCCTTTTGATTGCTGTTTATGATTGAAAGCAGTGTCAGAAAGTTGCAAATGAATTTAAAACGATTTCAAGATATTTTAGCTGTCAAAACAGGGCCAAATGACTCTGATCTAATCGCATTTCATTCGAGCAATTTAGAAGTGGCTTCAATTAGCCCCCAGACCTTCGCCAGTATGACTGACATCACTTTAAGAACTTCGGCCCCGCCACTGACGTTGCATGAAGTCGATGATAGTTTAACTGCTAAAGAAGCTCGACAATCTTTAATAAATTGGAACAGCGAAGTAAATCCTGACGTCAAATCGGGCCAAGTCAACTTTGGCATTAAAAGTCTTACTCTCAATATCACTCAAATCTGTAATCTTAAATGCAACTACTGCGCAGCCGGCGGAGACGGAACCTACGGCGAAGCTGTCAATCGCGTTTCGGTTGAAAAAACCCTGCCCCAATTAAAATTTTTTTTAGACAGCTTGAAGCCAGGCGCAGAATTTAATTTATCTTTTGTGGGTGGCGAGCCTTTTCTCTATCCCGAAGCCATGAAAGTAATTTATGATTATATTCAGTTGCACGCCCAAGAAAAAAACATTTCATGCAAGTTTATGGTCACAACAAATGGAACACTGATGACCGATACAGTTATTGAAATGCTCAAGACGATGAAAATTCATGTCACTGTCAGCCTTGACGGTCTCGCTTCGATCAACGATCAAGTTCGCCCCAGTAAAAATGGACAAAGTTCAACGGCAGCCACAATCAACGGAATTCAAAAATTAGTTCAAATTAAATCTTCTTTAGCTTCAGTCGGAATTGCGGCTGTCGCATCAGCAGAAAATTTACGAATAAAAGAAAGTTATTTATTTTTTAAAACTTTGAATGTGGATTGGTATGAATTTAATTTTTCATATTCAGAAAAAAGTGTCGAAGCTCAAGCAGAATACCTCAAACAAATGGCCGAAATCGCCGAGCTTGCTTGGCAAAGCGGTGGCGAAGCAGAGCTTCGTAAACTCAAGACATTTTCGGCTTATTTTGATGTTTTGGATAACCAACAACGAATTGAAAATTTTTGTGGAGCCGGAAAATCTTACTTAATGATCGATGCAAAAAATCGTCTGTACACCTGTCCTTGGGTCGTGGGAGAAAAAAACGAAGTTGTCGGAGAAGGCTCACAGCTTGATTATGATAAGTTAGTTAAGTACCAGAAACCTTTGATAGAATTAAATAACTGTCAAAATTGCTGGGCCCGATTTGTCTGCGGAGGGGGATGCATGTTCATTCACCGAGAACACACGGGTGATAAACATAAAAAAGATGAATTATTCTGTGAGCGCACTCGGAACTTGATTATTATAGCCATTATGTATTATAAAAGAGCAAGAGCCTCGTAAGAAAGGCCAAGGGATTATGGAAAAAATGAAGCAAAATCATATTCTTAAAGTTAAGCCAGTGAAGCGAATAAAAACGCAAACGACTGGAATTTCTTGTATTCCATCGGGCGGTCCGCCTGACTCCTCAAACTAATTTAAGCCAGCTCAATTTTAAACAAATCTTTTTAAGAGTCGTTTTTGCTCTAGTTGCAGCAGCCGTTATTTCTTTTTTAAAACTCGATTACATTGAAAGCTATCTTTACGACGCTCGCATAAGCCTCAAAGCTTATGTGGGATTGTCGAAGCCTCAAAGTACGCCGATTGTCTTAATTAAAATTGATAGCGCCACTGTCGAAAAATACAAAGGTTTTCCAAGTTTTCAGCTGCACGCTGACTTCTTGAAAGTGCTTTCTCAAAGCGAACCGCGTTTTGTGATTTATGATTTTAGAACAAAAGATGGTGAAATACGCGACATCGACGGCGAGCTTCCCGAAAAACAAAATTTTGCTTCGGTCGCCAGTCAAATTCAAGATTTCTATTTTACGACAGACGAAACAGAAATGAAAGGCGAAACGGGAACTTTAAAACTGAACTCGCCGCTAGCCAGTCTTCGCCTTTATCAGGGCCCTAAAAGCCCCGACACGATGTTATTTGCTAAAGATGGTGTTACGCGACGTATGATGACACTTTATCAAGGGCAAAAACTTCTACACTCTTACGTGGCGGCTTTTTATAATCCCAAAATTCAGAACACCGACGAAATTCGCGGGCAATTTAAATTCTTAGATTCAGATCAGACATTTATTAATTACAGCCAAAAGGGTTCGTTTCCGTCTTATCGCTTCGAAGATGTTCTTGAAAAAAAAATAGATCCAAACATATTTAAAGGCAAACTTGTGATCGTTGGAACAGATACAGGCAAATCTGCAAAAGAGTATGTTTTAACACCTTACTCACGCGAAATTAATGCGATGACTTCAATGGAGCTTCAGGCCAACAGCTTTCAGACACTCATCGAAAATTCGGCTCCGTTAAGACTTCCGCAGTGGATTAATATTTTACTGACTTGTCTGATTTCTGTTTTGACTGTGCATGTGGTTTTAACTTTGAAGCCGTCCCATGGTTTAATGCTTTTAGGTTCCACGATTTTAGGTCTTGCGTTTTTAGCGACAGTGATTTTTTTAGCTCTGCAACTTTGGATTGATTTAGCTCATCCTTTTTTGGCTATTTTTCTTTGTTATTACTTTTTTATTCCTTACCGTTTGATTATCGAAAATCGTAAAAGTTGGGAGTACTTTCAAAAAAATAAGCTTCTTCAGCAAGTTGAAGTTTTAAAAACGAATTTTATCTCGATGATGTCGCATGATTTGAAGACACCTTTGGCCCGTATTCAAGGTATGACTGAAGTGATTTTAAAAGATGAAGTTGCTTTATCTTCACAGCAGCGTGAGGCCGTTGATACGATCAAAGGAAGCTCTGATGATCTGCTTAAGTTTATTAATTCGATTTTACAGTACGGGCGTATCGAAAGTGAAGGCGTTGAACTTCACAAACAATCAAAAGACGTGAATCAGCTGATTAAAGATGTGATCAAAAAACATGAATTTCTTGCGAGTGTCAAAAAAATTAAAATCGTGCAAGAGCTTGATCCCTTATTTCCGGTGTCAGTTGATCCTGATTTGATGAAGCAAGTGCTTTCTAATTTAATTGAAAACGCTATCAAGTACAGCCCTGAAGATTCGACCGTTACGATTAAATCTCGCGAAGAAAGCGATCAAGTTTTAGTCGAAATTTTAGATCAAGGCATGGGGATTCCAAGTGTTGATTTACCTAACATCTTCATGAAATTCTTTCGCAGTCATAATGTGAAAACCTCAACTATCAAGGGGACAGGTTTAGGCCTGTATCTTGCTCAGTACTTTGTGCAATTACACAAAGGCCAGATCACCGTTGAAAGCGAGCCTGAAAAGGGATCTCAATTTACGGTGCATCTTCCATTGAATAATTAATTGATGGTTTTACAAAATCGTCAAATACTTGTACGTTTCTTATTTTGAATGAACACAGGAGTCTCTCATGCTTAAAGTATTAGTTGTCGATGACGATCAGGCCCTGCGCCTGAGTGTGCGTTCAGCTCTTGAGAGCGCCAAAAAATTTACCATTGAAGAAGCTTTTGATGGAGTCAACGCTCTTGAAAAAGTTAAAAGCTCAAGCGTGGGATCACGTGCTTATGATATTGTTATTTTAGATGTCGACATGCCGCGAATGAATGGCTTGAACGCGCTTAAAGCGATTAAAGAACACGATCCTGGAATAATCGTACTGATGCTCACGGCTCACAGTTCTCTAGAAGTGGCTGTCCAAGCTGTGCGCGACGGAGCTTACAACTTTTTATCTAAACCTATTTCAAGCGAAGATTTACTGGCGCTGATTGATAAATCGATTAATGCTCACAGCCTGATTTCAACTTTAGCTGTTTCATCGCCGGTCTTTGTTGACGAAGGTCGCAAAATTATTGGTAACACTTCGCAAATGCAAAAAGTTTTTAATGTGATTCATAAACTTGCAAAAGTCGATACTCCGGTTCTAATTCGAGGTGCTTCAGGTACGGGTAAAGAACTTGTCGCAAAAGCGATTCATTTTAATTCAGCCCGCAAAGACGAAAAGTTCGTAGCGATCAATTGCTCGGCGATACCAGAAAATTTATTTGAATCCGAGCTTTTCGGTCACGAGAAAGGTTCTTTCACTGGCGCCAGCGAAAGAAAAATCGGAAAATTTCAATTTGCAGAAGGTGGAACTTTATTTTTAGACGAAGTTGGCGATATGCCGCAACTGATGCAAGTTAAAATTCTTCGTGTGCTGCAAGAAAAAGTTTTTGTACCCGTTGGCTCAAATCGCGAAATTCCAACCAACGTGCGAATCATTGCTGCGACGAACCGTCCCCTTGAAGAGATGATGAAAGACGGCCGCTTCCGCGAAGATTTATTTTATCGCTTGAACGTTGTTCCTGTTTTTTTACCGCAGCTAAACGATCGTAAAGATGATCTTGAAGTTTTGATTCATATATTTATTCGCAAGTTCAATCAAGTTCATCATAAAAAATTAAATGGAATTGTTAAAGATGCTCTAACTGTTTTAAAAAAATACAATTGGCCCGGAAATATTCGAGAGCTTGAAAATGTGATTGAGCACGCATTCGTCCTTGAAAGTTCAAATCTGATTTCTTTGTCGAGCTTACCAGAAGCCATTCTTGAGTCTGTAGGAGTGAGTTTGTTCGAAGCGATGGATCAACTTCAGAGTCAATCTGAAACTCTAAAAAAGTCTGCACAGGTTTTAAGCCCAGATGATTTAGATTCGGACGTTGAATCAAATGTTGACTCTTTAATTTTAGATGAAAGTGATGACGAAGATATTAGCATAGAAATTCCAACGAACGGGCAACTTGATTTTAATGCGCAAAAAGAAGAATTTGAAAAACAGTTTATAATCAAGGCTTTAAAGACTTTCAAAGGACGCATTAATCAAACAGCCATTCATGCTAATATTCCTAAAAAAACTTTGCTACGCAAAATAGAAAAATACGGAATCGTGGCGAAAGAATATGCAGAGCCAAAAAATTAATTCATTTTAATTTAAGTATGATCTAGTTGACTCAAATCTTAGGGGTCGTTAGCGTTAACAACCCATGGCAGTTAATCCGTTACCACCTCAAGCTTACACGAAAGATATTTTGCAAAGGGCCTACACTTGGCTTCTGACGCAGAATTCTTCGATCAAAGAAATGGCTTCAACACAAGATATGTTGGTTAGCCTTTACTTGAAAGCACAAAGAAGCGGTGATGCCTCACTCGAGGCGCCGAGCATCCAGAATTTCAAACAAGAATTAAAATCTTTAGCTAACTTGATGGGGGATTTGCAAACACCTCTACAAACTCAAATACCTCAGCAGTCTCAACAAAGCAGCACGTTTTCTGTAGCGTCGTCAAATCCACAAACTCCTACGACAACAATTATAACAAATTCAGTTTTGGATCAATTAGACCCCTCATCTTTAAAAGCTTTAGAAGATGTGAAGGTCACCTTAAATCTAAGTTCTGAAGTTGAGGCTTTAAGAGCTTTACTTGCATTGGGCTACAAACAATTTAAAAAAATAGACTCAAAAATTTAATATAGCACCCCGCTCTAGGTCTTAAAGACCTGCCCAAAGCCTGAACTTTTTGATACTTTATGTGCTCCCTATTTGAAGGAGAATCAAAGTGTCGACGCCGCCAAACACAAATGCTGTTCCTGACTACAAAAGTACAATACGTTTACCGCAAACGGATTTTCCGATGAAGGGCGATCTTCCCATCAATGAACCTAAAATTATTGCGAAGTGGGACGCTGAAAAAATTTACGAACGACTTTTAGAAAAAAATAAAAATAATCCAGGCTTTACTTTGCCTGATGGCCCGCCTTACGCGAATGGTTCAATTCACATTGGTCATGCTTTAAATAAATCTTTAAAAGATTTTATTATTAAATATAAATCGATGAAAGGCTTTCACGCTCCGTTTATTCCGGGCTGGGATTGTCATGGTCTTCCGATCGAACATAAAGTTATGAAAGACCTGGCTGAAAAAAAACAAGTTAAGACCGATCAAGAAATTTTAGCCCTGTGTCGCGAAGAAGCATCAAAATGGATTTCACACCAGCGCGAGCAGTTCAAACGTTTAGGTGTTTTAGCAGATTGGAATCATCCCTACTTAACGATGTCGAAAGACTACGAAGCTGAAGAAGTGCGTGAATTTGCACGTGCTTTTAAGCGTGGCGTGATTTATCAAGGTGTTAAACCTGTTTACTGGAATTGGACTTTAAAAACGGCCTTGGCCGACGCCGAAGTTGAATACCACGATCACAAGTCGCCTTCGATCTATGTGAAGTTTGATGTGACCGATGCTGACACTTTAAAAAAATTAGGTTCTCCAAAACAAAAAACTTCTTTTGTTATTTGGACAACAACTCCCTGGACTTTACCGGCGAACGTGGCGATTTGTTTGAACTCTGATTTTGATTATGGAGTTTATCAATCGGGCGATGAAAATTTAATTATCGCAAAAGCTCTGAAAGATTATTTTGAAAAAGAAACGTCTTTGTCACTGACTTTAAAATCAGAGTTCAAAGGAAAAGATCTTGAATTAGCTCAAGCGCGCCACCCGTTCATTGATCGAGATTCTTTAATTATTTTAGGAGATCACGTGACCGCAGAAGCGGGCACGGGTTGCGTGCACACAGCTCCGGGCCATGGAGCCGATGACTTTCGTGTTGGACAAAAGTATCACTTACCCGTCTTGAATCCGGTTGATGACGGTGGTTTGTACACCGAAGACTTTGCTGAAATGAAAGGGACGAATATTTTTAAAGCGAATCCGCTAATTGTTGAAAAATTACGTCAATCGGGACACCTCATTAAGTTTTCTGAATTTGTGCACTCTTATCCGCATTGCTGGAGATCAAAAACTCCGTTGATTTTTAGAACGACGGCACAGTGGTTTATTGGAATCGACCAAGAGGGTTCGCAAATTCGCGCGAAAACTTTAAAGGCGTTAGATGATGTTCAGTTTTTTCCAGATTGGGGGCGCGCACGCTTTCAAGCAATGATGCAAAATCGTCCCGACTGGTGTTTGTCTCGTCAAAGAATTTGGGGCGTTCCAATTCCAATTATTATTTGTATCGCAACAGGTGAGCCTTTAGCTGATTATGAAATCATGATGAAAGCGGCTGACATTGTAGCTGAAGGCGGTATCGAAGCTTACTACAAAACCGATGCAAATATCTTGGCCGGAAAAAATTGGACAAAGCCGGCGAATGCAAAGTCTGAATTTGGCACTCAAGGTTTTAAATTAGGTCGTGATATTTTGGATGTATGGTTTGATTCAGGCGTGTGCCATGCGGCGGTTCATTCCGAACATGCAAAACGTGGTTATAAAAACACGACAGCTGATATTTATTTAGAAGGCTCTGATCAACATCGCGGGTGGTTTAATACTTCAATGTTATCTTCAATGGCGACCACCGATAAGCCACCGTTTAAGGCTTTAATTACTCATGGCTTTGTGAATGATTCACAAGGGCGCAAAATGAGTAAATCATTAGGCAATGTCGTTGATCCGAACGAGGTCTCGTCTAAAAGTGGTTCAGAAATTATTCGTTTATGGGCGGCTTACGGAGACTACGGGCAAGATTTAAGCTGTGGTAAAGAAGAGCTCACACGTGTTACCGAAACCTATCGTAAGATCAGAAATACAATGCGCTTTTTATTAGGATCAACTTCTGATTTTAATTTTAAAACCGATGAAATCAAACCCGCTCAAATGACACAAATAGATCTGTGGATGCTCAATGAACTGAACACATTGATTATAAATGTAACGGCGGCGTACGATCGTTATGAGTTTTATAAAGTCTATCATTTATTAAATCACTTTTTTACGGTCACGTTATCAGCGACCTATATGGATATTTTAAAAGATCGTTTATACACTTGGAAATTGAACGGAGTTCCCCGTCGCAGTTCACAAACTGTTCTTTATTATACGACATCAACTTTAATTCGTATGATGGCGCCGATTTTGACTTTTTTAGCAGAAGAAACTTACACTTATTTTAAGGATAAAAAATTTGATTCTGTTTTCTTAGAGGACTTTCCAGTGGCTCAGCCGGATTGGGCTCGGCCTGAGCTTGCGACTTTGTTTGAAAAAGTTTTAAGCGTACGCATTGATGTACAAAAAAAACTGGAAGAGATGCGCGCAACTAAAACAATCGGATCAAGTCTTGAAGCCGCAGTCGAAATTAAAGCCGAAACTGATGTTCACGAAGCTTTAAAGCAAGTTCATGACCTTAGAGAAATTCTGATCGTATCTAAATTTTCATTAGCAATCGGCGGATACCAAGTCGCAACACAAAAAGCCGCAGGAGAAAAATGCGTGCGCTGCTGGGTGTACTCGACAGAAATTTCGCAAGCTGAAAAGACTTTAGGTATTTGTCCAAAATGTGTCGAGGCTTTATCGTGAGTTTTATTAAACGAAAGTATTTACTTTTAATTTGCATTACTTGTTTTATGATTGCTTTGGATCAAATTGCCAAAATTTATGTCCACACGCAGTTTCAATTGCATGAGTCTTTTCCTGTTTTTGAAAATTTTTTTCATATTACTTATGTTCGAAATTTTGGTGCCGCTTTTGGGTTTTTATCTCAAACACCGGCTTTTTTTAGAGAGATATTTTTTTTGATGATGCCACCGATTGCCTGCCTTATTATTTTATATATTTTGAAAGGCATCGACGACCAAGACTCGAAACAAATTTTAAGTCTTTCTTTTATTTTTGCAGGCGCCATTGGAAATTATTTAGATCGTTTGCAATTTAAATATGTGATCGATTTCATCGATTTTCACTATGGACAATTTTCTTGGCCTGCTTTTAATTTTGCTGATATGTCGATTGTAGGTGGAGTTCTATTTTTAATGCTGACTCTGCTCACTGAAAAAAAAAATCATGAAGTAAGTCTGACTCACTCATGATGCCAATGATCAGCTTTGGACAAATTTCGATTCCAAGTTTTTTTGTTGTCATTAGCTTAAGTCTTAGTTTTTTAGTTATTTATCTATCCATGCGAATAGATTCACATGGTGTTTCATCCACTATCGCTTATGATTTGGCGTTAGTGCTGATGATCTTTGGCTTCGTCGGCGGACGCTTGATGCACGTGTTTTTCGAAGAGTGGCCATACTACGAAAAGTACCCCTATCAAATACTTTACTTCTGGCAAGGCGGTTATGTTTTTTTTGGTGGTTTTTTTGCGAGTTTTATTTCTGCTTTAATTTATTGTCGAATTAAAAAAATTCAATTTTTAAAAATGGCCGATTTTTTTAGTCCACTTTTATCTTTAGCTCATGCCTTTGGCCGATTGGGATGCTTGTTAGCGGGCTGTTGTTATGGATTAAAATGTAATCTGCCATGGGCCTTAGAGGGCCGACACCCAACTGTCATTTATCTGATCGTCGGTGAGTTTTTGATTTATTTATATTTATTATTTTTTGAAAGATACATCAAAAGTTTAAAGGAAAATGGCCTAAGCGGAGCCGTTTTTTTCAAATGGGTTTTACTTCATAGTTTATTAAGATTAAATGTTGAATATTATCGTGATGATTTTCGAGGATCTTTTTTTAACTGGCCACTTTTTGGCCGCTTATCCATTTCACAAGTTATTTGCTTGATTTTAATTTTGCTTTGCCTGATTTTTTTTCTTAAAATTAGTAATTTACGTCGGCAAAAGCCTCAATAAATTTAAGAAGCTTTCGTTGGATTTTCAAATGTTTTTTCTGTCGCCATCACCCATCGATTACGACCACCTTGTTTTGCATTATACAAAGCTAAATCGGCTGACTTAACAAGTGTGTCTGCACTTTCAGAAAAATCAGGGTACATACTTAAACCAATACTACATGATAATCGGCCCATCGGTTGTTTTTCACCAAATTTAAAATCTGTGGAATAAATTTTTTCACGCACTTTTTCGGCCAATATTTTTGTTCCCTCGACATCAGCCTCAACCGTGATCACACAAAATTCTTCACCGCCCAGACGACAAAAGTAATCACTTGTTCGAACGATAGCTTGGACCGTTTTAACAAAATTAATTAACAATTGATCACCTTCAGGGTGCCCATTTTGATCGTTGTATTTTTTAAAATGATCAATGTCCAAATAAAGCAATCCAATTGACCGCTTCGTTCGATTTGCGCGTGAAATTTCTTCGGCCACTTTTTGATCAAAGTAGCGTCGATTATAAGCTCCTGTTAAGGCGTCTTTAATCGAAAGTTCTTCAAGCTGTTTTGTTCTTTCAGCAACTTTATTTTCTAAATCCAAATTCAAATCGACAAGCTCTTGCTTAGAGACCTTCAAATCTAAAGTCATTTGCTTAAAGTTCAGAGCTAAAACTCCGACTTCATCTTTAGACTGAATGTCGACGACCACTTCAAGCTGTCCCTTCGAAACGTTTTGCATTTGTTGGGTTAAGTAGCTGATCGGTCGTGTAATTGAAGCCGATAAATAAAGGGCTAGAATATAACTAAATAAAATTGAAAAAGCGGCCAGAATAAAAGCATTAATGTAAACGCTTTTAACTCCAGCGAAAGCCTTATCAGTTGAAATCAAAGTAGCCACTAATAGATCTCCAAAACCTTCCACTTGCGATGAAACCAGATGATTTTTTTGATCAATC
The DNA here is from genome assembly GCA_043747435.1 of Bdellovibrio sp. Classification (GTDB taxonomy): domain Bacteria; phylum Bdellovibrionota; class Bdellovibrionia; order Bdellovibrionales; family Bdellovibrionaceae; genus Pseudobdellovibrio. Next base: position 88,707 of record JAYTPD010000002.1, read on the forward strand.
ATTTGCTCTGAGACTTGAACTAAGTTTTGATTTTGAAAAGAGTCTTTAAAGTTAAAAACTTTAATCCAAGATTGCAAAGCATCTACATCGATTGAGCTGCTTGAATGGATGATTTGCCCTGACTTCGTAAAGACAAGAGTGTCGGCCAGTTGATTTTCCGTTTTTAAGCGAAAAAGTTCTTTTTTGTTAAAGATAATAAAAAAGAGTCGTTTAAAGTTTTCGTTCACCCCATTTTGATTGGGAATAGTGTAGGATAAAATAAAGCCCAAACCTGTGTAACTGCGCTCGGCCCATTCAAAATTCCAAAAAAATGGAAAACCATTTTTATTATTTTGATAAATTTTAGAAAAATAATCATTCATTTCAGGCGTTTTAATTTTATCAAATTTCTCAATTAAATTGAGCTTCTCGTCATTAGTTTGAAGGTCTTGTGCCACTTCGTAGTGAAAAAAAGATTCAACACTTTTATCATTTTTAAGGTCTAAGTAATCAGCATACTCAGTTTTTTTAAGCTGATTCTTTTCAAGTATACCCGTCGTTGCTTTCACTTTTTCTAAAATCATAAAAACTTTTGATTCGAATTTAGTTTTCAATTCTGCAATGGTACTGGCGTTCAACTCGTAGGCTAAAGTCAGTTTTTCTTGCTTGAAAGATTTAACAAAACTGAAAATAAAAATCGAAATCACAACGATTTGAATAAAAAATATGACGGCAAAAATTTTGTATTTTAATGGATACTTAACATTCATATAAACCCGTCTTTATAGTCATCAGTTACAATTTGTTTATCGGTATTCTGATGACTAAGTTGACTGGATTTAAGTCTATATCTAAAGCTGGACTAAAAATTGTATTGAGCCCCCGCGATGACATTTAGACCTTCATCGTAAAAGCCGTAGCTTGACTCGTAGCGACTGTTTGTGATGTTTAGAACTCGGATGAAGATCGATAGATTTTCGTAAGGCGCATAATCAGCCGTTAAGTTTGTCAGCGTGTACGGCGACAAAGTTCCATATGTCGACTGCCCCGTCTTATCACGACGATCACCGTTATGAATGACCTCAAGCCCAAAACCAAAAGCTTCAATCTCTTGCCGAATTTTAAAACTGGCTGTTCTTAAAGGCCTGCGCACGAGCCAAGTTTTTTGACTGCTGTCATAGGGCTCTTGATAGCCCAAGTTGAGGTTGTAAGTTGTCTGATGAAATAAATCTCGATAAATGAGCGAGAGTTCATGACCTTTTGTATCTGAGCTTTGAATATTTTCGTACCTTATATTTGGTGGCGCTCCTCGAGAAACAATCAAGTTGTCGAATTGAGTCGAAAAAACCGAGTAGGATACAAAAAAACTTTTAGAAAATTCATGATCAATTGAAACTGAAATACTTTTTGATTTTTCTGGCTCCAAGTCCACATTACCATAATCTGAAAATAACTGATATAAACTGGGCTGTTTAAATCCTGTTGCGTACTCAAATTTGATATCTTGAAGTAAAGTCACCCCAAGTTGGAAGGTATCTGTTTTGTTTTTCATTTGATTGAAATCTGAGCGAAATCCGATTTCTAAATCTAAGTTTTTCTCAATCAAAAACTGAGACTTAATAAAAAATCCTTCAAACTCTGTATAGTTATCTGAAGAAAGAATATCATTTTCAATGTACACGAATTTTTCAAGATTATATTGAGATCCTAAATTAATTTTTACATTTTCTAGGTCAAGTGCTGCTAAATCAAAACGAACTGCAAGCAAGTCGCCTTGATACTCACGTTTTGTAGCCATTCCCAATCCAGAAAAAATATCTTGCTCATAAAGCCTATTACTTTTTTGCGATGAAACAGAAAGCTTGGGTTTTAAATAATGACTGGGTAAAGTAAAATAACTAGTCGTGTTGACTTGGTAAGTTGAAGTTTCAAAGTTATCCGTATCTAAAAATTTAAAATTTGTTGCCGTCGTAGCGATAAATGTTTTATCAAACGAAGTCTGAGCCTTTAATAAAAAATTCAGCGGATAATTCCGGTTAACGTAAGCCAGTTCGCCCGTTCCTAGATGAGTAGGATATTTTTTTGAAGAATCTAAAACCGGAGACGATGCGTCTTTCTGAAAATAGCTTCCGCGCAATGCGACAGCTGATTGATCTGCAATTTGCTGCAAGCGACTGCCTGCTAAAGATGATTGATTAGAAGAACCTACTTGAGCCAGTAGTTGACTTGAATTTTTTAATTCAGTTGGCAGCGTGTCGATTTTGATAACTCCTGAAAGCGCTTGTCCGCCGTAAAGAACAGACTGGCTTCCTTTGATCACTTCGATTTTTTGGACTGATTTGATGTCGATTGAATTCAGATTAATTGTTCGTTGAATTGTTGAGGCATCGTAATAAGGCACTCCGTCGACTAAAATCAAAACGTGACTTGAGTCCCCGCCTCTTAAATAAATTGTCGTTGGCGTGAAGTTTGATTGAGCGATTGAAATATTAGCTTGTGCCGCCAAGAGCGATGTTAAATTGGTCGCGTGGGATTTTTCGATCTCTTCTTTATCGATGACGACTCGACTTGAAGAATTAAACTGAGTGTCTTTCACAACGGTCTCGAACTCTTGCACCGCTCCTGCTAATTGTAAAAAGCAAAATGTTACAAAAGTGAATATCCGCATTTTGAACCTCATCGAAAAAAGACAACTTGCTTGTCTTCATTACAGAATTCAACTGTTGAGTTGGTGCTGTCTCATTATGAAACCGCGCGCAAAAATCAGTCTTGTCTATTTTTTTGACATATAAAAATGACTAGGATGTCGAATACATGGTCTTTGGTTTGAATAGATTAATTGGTACAAGGAGTTTTTTATGAAAAACTTAGCATGGATTTTTGGTTTATTGTTGATTGGCATGATCTACATCGTTGGTTGTGGAAGCAACAAAGCTGAAAATGTCACTCCAGTGAGTGCAGCTTGTCCAATCGGAAGCTACTACTCAGGCGGAAATTGTTATGGTGCCACGGGTGTGCCCCAGCAAGCGGCTTTTGCTTACAACACCGGATTTTATGCTGATAACTATTCAGGAACATCGCGTATTACTGTAACAAACGCATCTAAAATGAAAGAGCTTTTCAAGTTTGGAATGGGCGTTTGCGATCGCGGAGATCGCAATTACCAAAATATCGGTCAATCCAATTGCGACGCTTACATCAATGGATCTTTGGACATTGTGATTCAATTTGCACCAGGCGATACAAATAATATGCTAGCAACTTTTATTGCAAAACCAAAAGTTAACCAAGGTTTTAATTTTTCAGGTCAACTTCCTTCAGGTTGGGGACTTTTAGGAGCCGCTTTAGGCTACACCACGGGTGTTTGGTTACCTGACCCGTCTTATTATCAAGGTGCTTACCGCAACCCTTTGCAATTACAAATGGTTGTGTCAGCGATCAACAATTCGGCTGGTTTTGAATCACGCGGTTACGGTGATTATTGGACCGGATTGAATCGCACGTTGTTCGCGATTCAAGTACCGCAAGGAAAAGCCGAAGACTTCACTTTCAATTTTAACTTTTTGATTGGCGGAACAACTGCGGCTCAAGGTGTTATGAGACGTTGCCAAACACTTAATTGCAGTTTGTAATACTCGACGATGAACTCACGCGAAGTTAAATGCCCGCAGTGCGGGCGATTAACAGAATATAAACAAGAAAATACTTTTCGACCTTTTTGTTCTGAAAGATGCAGACTGATTGATTTAGGTCAATGGGCTGACGAGACATATAAAATTCCTGTCCACAAAGAAGCTCAAAGCTACCAAGAAGAAAATGATACACAAACAGAAAATGAGAAAACCGAAACCGATTCTTAAACTCTTGTTTTTAAAATGCACAAGAGTATATTTGAAATCAACGAGGTTTTTTCTAAATGATATTTTCTAAAATCAGACGAATTTTAATCGGCACACCACTCGCGACCTCTCACCAACAGCACCAACTAATTCCAAAATGGAAAGCTTTGGCCGTGTTATCTTCTGATGCCTTATCTTCAACAGCTTACGCCACCGAAGAAATTATTATTCCGTTAGCTTTGTCGGGCATTTTATTAGCAACTGAATGGTCTTTGCCTGTGGCCTTAGGTATTTTAGCGTTGATGATCATTATTACTTTGTCTTACCGCCAAACAATTATAGCTTATCCAAATGGTGGCGGCGCTTACATCGTCGCAAAAGATAATTTAGGAAATATGGCCGGACTAGTTGCTGCTGCCGCTTTGATGATTGATTATGTTCTGACCGTCTCTGTTTCGGTTTCAGCCGGAGTCGAAAATTTAGTTTCAGCCTTTCCGAACATGGCACATGTTCAAGTTTTTACTTGTATCTGGATTATTCTTTTAATTATGGTTCTAAGCTTACGAGGCATTGGCGAATCGGCAACAATCTTCGCAATCCCAACTTACCTTTTTGTATTTTCGATTTTTGCAATGATCATTGTTGGGATCGTTCGCGGGCCTACTGAAGGACATGTAGCCACAGTTCAGGTATCAAGCCATTTACCCGAAATTGGAATTATTTTATTATTAAGAGCTTTTTCATCAGGGTGCACAGCTTTAACTGGAATTGAAGCGATCTCGAACGGAATTCCTCTTTTTAAACACCCCCAATCAAAAAATGCGAACACCACTTTGGTTTGGATGGTTATTATTTTGGGATGTTTATTTGCTGGAATAACTTATCTTGTTAACCAGTTCGGCATAACTCATAACGAACATCAGACAATGATTTCTTCATTAGCTAAATCTGTTTTTGGCGAAAACGTTTTTTATTACATGGTTCAAGCGTCAACAGCGCTGATTTTATTTTTAGCGGCCTCAACAAGCTACGCCGACTTTCCAAGACTTGCATCTCTTCTAGCCAAAGATCGATACGCGCCCAGACAGCTTGCTAGCATCGGCGATCGACTTGTATTTTCGAATGGCGTAATCGGCCTGACCACTGCGGCCATTCTACTGGTCATCTTTTTTGGTGGACGAACTCACTATTTAATTCCACTTTATGCCGTCGGGGTTTTTCTATCTTTTACGCTTTCACAGGCCGGAATGGTTGTTCATCATTTTCGATTACGTGAAAAAAATTGGCTGCCTTCTTTGTTGATGAATGGGTTGGGAGCCGTTACGACGGCAGTTGTTTTAATTGTGATTGCTAGTTTTAAATTTACTCATGGTGCCTGGATGGTGATCGTTTTAATTCCGATTATCGTGTACTGCTTTCAACGTATTCACGTTCATTATGTGATGTTTGCGCGAGAACTTTCTCAATCACATTACGACATGGCCAAGTGCGAAAAATTAACTGATCATGTTGTTGTAATACCGATTTCAGGGCTTCATTTGGGTGTGATGAATGCGATTCGTTACGGTCAAGGTATTTCAAATGATTTACGTGTTTGCTTTGTTAAAACAGATGAAGAGTCGCATCAGCGAATGATGACAGCCTGGAACGATAAATTTCCAGGGCAACCTCTTTATGTACTAGAATCACCTTATCGATCAATCTCAGAACCTATTCTTCAATTTATTGATCAGGTTTCGAAAGAACATCCAACAGAGTTTATCACAGTTATTTTTCCAGAATTTGTGACGGCGAAATGGCATCATCAACTTCTTCACAATCAAACAGCGTGGTTGATCAAACTTTCTTTGATCTATAAAAGAAACGTTGTCGTCACAAGCGTAAAATATCATTTGAACACGACGTAGTTTGATCAAGCGTGGCTTTTCGCTCTGGCAAAGCTTTTGCGTCAATCATTGCAGGCATCACTTGACGACAACACAAAATTGTTTTCTCATTACACACATCAGGAAGATGATTCTTACAACAGGAAGTCACAACAACAACCCTCGCTCTGACAGCGAGTCGTCTCACGAAGGAGAACGACAAATGAATAAAGCGCAATTGATCGAAAAGATCTCTGCACAAACAAAAATGCCTAAAGCACAATGCGAAAACATCGTAGACTGCTTCATCACTAACGTTAAAACCACTGTAAAAAAAGGTGACGACGTTAAGTTAGTTGGTTTTGGTACATTTACTAAAGCTAAACGTAAAGCTCGCATGGGCCGCAATCCACAAACTGGAAAAGCGATCAAAATCCCGGCTGCATGGGCTCCTAAATTCCGCGCTGGCGCTGAATTTAAACACTTAGTTAAGTAATTAACTAAGAATTAGCTTTTATATTAAAAGCCTTCGTGGAAACGAAGGCTTTTTTAATTTGTAAAAGCGAGTCTGCGAAAGCAAGATTCGCTTTTGCATTTTTGTGACCCGAAAATCATTATTTCTTTTTTGACATTAAAGCTGTTTTTAACTGATCATTAAAATTATGAAAAAAATTGGCGTCTTTACAAGTGGTGGCGATGCTCCAGGAATGAACGCTGCTGTTCGAGGCGTCGTTCGAACGGCGCTTTCTAAAAAAATTGAAGTGATGGGTATTCTGCAAGGTTACGTTGGTATGATTGAAAATAAAATGCAGCCACTGCAAATGCGAGACATGGCCAACATTATTCAACGTGGCGGTACCGTTTTGAAGACGGGGCGCTCGGCTGAATTTATGAAGCCCGAATACCGTGCGAAAGCAGCGCAAAATCTTCGTGATCAGCAAATCGAAGGTTTGATTTGTATTGGGGGCGATGGATCCTTTCGTGGAGCTCAAGCTTTGTGGACTGAACAGAAAATTCCTGTGATTGGTATTGCGGGAACGATTGATAACGATGTTTTTGGCACCGATGATACAATTGGTTTTGACACCGCCGTGAATACGGCGCTGCAAGCGATCGATAAAATTCGTGATACAGCCGATAGCCACGATCGCGTTTTTATTGTGGAAGTCATGGGGAGAAACTCAGGCTACATCGCAAGCCATGTTGGACTAGCCGGTGGAGCTGAAGAAATTTTAACTCCTGATAATTTAATCACTGTGGAAAAAATTGTTGAGAATTTAAAAAGCTCGCGCGCCCGCGGAAAAACAAGCAGTATTTTAATAACAGCTGAAGGTCAAAAACCCGGACGAGCTTATGACCTAGCTGATGCAATTCGAAAAAAGTCAGGGCTTGATGCAAAAGTTTGTATCCTTGGACACCAACAACGCGGGGGTAGCCCTACAGCCCACGATCGAATTTTAGCATCACGTCTTGCGAACGCGGCGGTTGAAGCTCTACTTTCAGGAAAAAGTAATTCAATGATCGGAGTCGACGGCAATCGACTGATCGAAATTTCTTTAGATGTTGTCACGAGTAAAGAAAAAATTGGCGACAAAAACCTGATAAATCTTGCCAGAGTGCTTTCCGTTTAGTTCAATCTAATTCAGGAGTTCAAATGAAAAAAATAATGTCTTTAGCGGCGGTTTTGCTATTTGTTTTTTCGTGTACGAAAAAAGCAAACGAAAATGAAATTTTAATTGGCTCTTACAGTTCAAATACGGGCGCAACTGCAACTTTTGGTGTGTATCAACTTCGTGGTATCGATATGGCTGTCGAAGAGATCAATGCTAAAGGCGGAATCAACGGAAAGAAAATTAAACATATTAATTACGATAATAAATCTGATGGAGATGAAACATTAGCAGTCGTGAATCGTTTGATCAGCCAAGATAAAGTAGTGGCTATTTTGGGCGAAGCCACTTCGGGCCGTTCTAAAATTGGAGCCAGCGTTGCACAACAAAATAAAGTTCCGATGCTCACTTCGTCTGCGACAAATCCAGATGTGACTAAAGTTGGAAATTATATTTTTCGCGCTTGTTTCATTGATCCGTTTCAGGGTTATGTCATGGCAAAATTTATGACTGAAAATTTGAAATTAAAAAAAGCGGCAATAATGCGAGATACGAAGAATGATTACTCAGTGGGTTTATCTGATATTTTTGCAGAAAAACTGAAGGGCATGGGCGGCGAAATTGTTATTGATGTGGCTTACCAAGAGGGCGATATCGATTTTAAATCTCAGTTAACTTCGATCAAAGCAAAGGGTGTTGATGCTATTTTTATTCCTGGTTATTACAATGAAGTGGCCTTGGTGGCGAAGCAAGCCAAAGAATTAGGAATTAAAACTCCGTTATTAGGTGGCGATGGTTGGTCTTCTCCGAAGCTTTTTGAAATTGCAAAAGAAGCTATTAATGGAAATTATTTTTCAAATCACTACACGACGGAATCAACGGATCCTAAGACCATCGAGTTTGTTAAATCTTTTAAAGCAAAATTTAATGAAGTTCCTGATGTGATGGCCGCTTTGGCTTATGATGCGACTTACATGATGGCTGAAGCTATTGCAAAAACAAAAACAATCACATCAGAAAACATTCGTGATGAATTAGCTAAGATCAAAGACTTTCATGGCGTCACAGGCCAAATGTCGATGGATGCCAATCGCGATGCAGTTAAAAGTGCTGTCGTCGTTCAGGTTGAAGGCGAAAATTATAAATTTATTACTAGCGTGAATCCGTAATTTTTATTTCCAGCATGCAAGAGTTTCTACAACACACACTGAATGGGCTGAGCTTCGGAAGCATTTATGCTTTGGTGGCTTTAGGCTATACAATGGTTTACGGCATTCTGGGCATGATTAATTTTGCACACTCTGAAATTTATATGATGGGTGCATTTTCGTGTTACTACATCGCGCGATTTTTAAAAATAGCAACACCCGACCCTCTTCATTTTGCTATTGGGGTTTTAAGTGCCGCTTTATGCGCAGGTTTGATTGGCTTTTTGGTTGAAAAATTAGCTTACAAGCCTTTACGAAATTCACCAAAAATGAATATTTTAATCACAGCGATTGGCGTGAGTATTCTTTTTCAATTTGGTGGACAAATTATTTTTGGAGCCGATCCAAAGTCTTTTCCTGACTTAATCGAAGATCGAGAACTTTTTCGGATTTTTGATAGCCCTTTTCATTTAACTGACTTGCTCATTTATTTAGTCAGCTTTTTTTCCTTGGGTGTTTTGTCATTTATTATTTTTAAAACACAAACGGGACGAGCCATGCGCGCAGTCAGTAGCCGCCCAGATATGACTCCGCTGATGGGTATTAACAATAACAAAATTATTTCGACAACTTTTGTTATTGGTTCAGCGTTGGCCGGCATTGCCTCGGTTTTAGTCTCTGTCAAATACCCGAAGATCGAACCCATGATGGGAGTCAAAATTGGAACAAGTTCTTTCGTCGCTGCGGTTTTTGGCGGTATCGGAAGCCTACACGGCGCTGTGCTGGGGGGATTTTTACTAGGGCTTGGTGAGTATTATTTAATTGGTTACGGAGCCTCAACTTACAAAGATGCGCTTTCATTTTTAATTTTAATTATAGTTTTGCTTTATAAACCAACCGGACTTTTTGGCTCAACACGCAAAGAGAAAATATGAAAAAATATTTTATTTTTTTTATTTTGGTTCTTGTTGTTGGAATTATTTTAAATTTTTTTTTAAATTCCTACATCCAAGCCATTTTTATAAGTTTTTTAATTAACGCGATTTTGGCTTTAAGTCTAAATTTTATCACCGGGCTTGCTGATCAGTTTTCTTTGGGGCACGCCGGCCTTATGGCCATCGGTGCCTACACATCAGCCGTCCTAAATAAAGAATTTTTTAGTGATCAATGGGTTTATATTCCCATTGGTGTATTTACAGGCGCATTGGTCGCCGCTTTTGCGGGTTACTTGATTTCATTGCCTTCGTTTCGTTTAAAAGGGGACTATCTAGCGATTGTCACTTTAGGAATGGCTGAAATTGTTCGTGTTTTATTATTGAATTGGAATCATGTAGGTGGGCCCCGTGGTTACAATGCAATTACCAAGTTCCCTGATTTTTATTTAGCTTATGGATTCGTTGTTTTACTTTTAACTTTCACTTTTTTAACGATGTACCGACTTAAATTTTCTTGGTTTGGTCGAAATCTGTGGGCCATCAATGAAGACGATATTGCGGCCGAAGTGATGGGTCTAGATATTGCTAAAACTAAAAGACGCGCGTTTGTTATTTCTAGTTTTTTTGCAGGCTTGGGTGGCGGCTTTTATTCTCATCACTTAGGTTATATCAGCCCAGGTTCTTTTGGATTTATTATTTCGGTTCAAATTTTGATCACGGCCGTTTTGGGTGGTTTAGGCTCCTTAAGCGGCTCTATTTTGGCTGCAATGATTTTAACTTTTTTGCCCGAGTTACTTCGCAGTTTGCAAGTGGGTCAACTTGATTTACGTATGATTATTTTTCCGATCATTTTAATATTGATGATGATTTTAAGACCTATCGGATTATTTGGTCGAAAAGAAATTTTTGATTTTTTACCCTATTTTCAACGAGGTAAAAAATCTTGAACACAGATACTTTGTTAAAAATAGAAAATTTATCGATTCAATTTGGAGGCCTTAAAGCCGTGGATCAAGTTAGTTTTGAAATTAAAAAATCAGAACTTTTAGGTTTGATCGGGCCCAATGGAGCCGGCAAAACAACGGTTTTTAATATGATCTCGGGATTTTATTGTGCGGACAGCGGTCAAATTTTTTTTGAAAATAAAAATGTGACTGATCTGAAAGCTGCGGAAGTCAATTTACGGGGTATGGCTCGCACTTTTCAGAACATTCGACTTTTTAAAAATTTAAGTGTTTTAGATAATGTTTTGATGGCGCTTCAACAAAAAAAATATAATGGGCGTTTTAAAGATTGGTTTCATTCATTGCTCAATACGCAAAAACAAATTGAAATAGAAAAAAATTTAAAACAAGAGGCTCTTGAACTTTTAAAAATATTTGATCTTGATCAGTTTGCTCATGAAAAAGCAGACTCGATGTCTTACGGTTCCCAAAGAAAGCTTGAAATTGTGCGTGCCTTGGCGACTCGACCGAAACTTTTGATGTTGGACGAACCTGCTGCGGGAATGAATCACCAAGAGACTCAAGATTTGAATCAGCTTATTCGCTTTATTAAAGAAAAATTTAATTTAACTATTCTTTTGATTGAACATGATATGAAGCTTGTCATGAATATTTGTGATCGGATTGTTGTGCTTAATCGAGGACAAAAAATTGCCGATGGCCGTCCAAAAGACATAAAATGTTTACCTGAAGTAATCGAAGCCTATTTAGGAAAAAGACAAGTATGACAAATACTTTTCAAGTTAAAAATTTATGTGTGAGTTACGGCTTAATCAAAGCAGTTAAAGATATTTCTTTTGAATTTCAAACAAAACAAATCACCTCTTTGATTGGCTCGAATGGAGCCGGTAAAACGACAACATTAAAAGCGCTTTGTGGACTTTTGCCTCACACTGGTGAAATTCTATTGAATGAAAAAAATATAGCAGGCTTGAATGCTCCGGAGCGGTTGATACAAAAAATTGCTTTATGCCCCGAGGGACGAGGAATTTTTCCTAACTTGAGCGTCATTGAAAATTTGATGCTTGGGGCTTATTTAGAAAAATCAAACAAAAAAATTTCAGACCTAATTGATCAACAGTTTCAAATGTTTTCGCGCTTAGCTGAACGACGCCATCAGATGGCAGGAACGCTTTCGGGCGGTGAACAGCAAATGTTAGCCATCGCACGTGCACTAATGTCAGAGCCACAGTTCTTATTGTTGGACGAACCGTCATTGGGTCTTGCGCCGGTAATTATCGAACAAATCTTTCAAAAATTCGAAGATCTTAAAAATAGCGGACTGGGTTTACTTATCGTTGAGCAAAATGCACACTTAGCTTTAGAAGTTTCGTCAAAAGCATATGTGCTTGAAACCGGTTCAATTATATTATCGGGCCAAGGAAAAGAACTATTGCATGATCCTCGTGTTATAGAGGCTTACTTAAATTAATTTTTTAATTGGAGATCATTGTTGATGATAAACCAAGTTGAATTGATGCAAACTTCATTAGGCCCTTTATCCTACCGTAAGATCGGCCAAGGAGCTCGCAAAATATTATTTTTTCACGGTTTTCCAGGGTCAAGTGCTCAAATTCAACTTTTTGAATCAAGTCTAGAGCAACATCAAACTCAAGTGATTTGTTTTGATCGTCCGGGGTATAATTTGTCAGATATTCAGACTGAAAATATGCTTGAGGATACAATTCAAATTTCAGAAGAGATTTTAAAAAATCTGAATATCAAAAAAGTTGAAATTGTCACAGTCAGCGGAGGCACACCCTACGGAATTTATTTTGCTTTAAAAAGACCTGAATTGGTTTCAAGTATTCGGGTCATGTGTGGGCTTGGATATTTGCAAAATAATGAAATTAGAAAATTATTTTCGAATTTAAGCCTGATGAGCATCAAGCTTCTGCCTTTTATTCCAGGTCGTGTGTTACAAAAAATAGTTCGCCCAGGTAAAAAAAAATCTGTTGAAAAGCCCAGTGCATTATTCGAATTTTTCTACCCCACTTCGATCTCAGATCGAAAAATTATTGTTGAGCGAAATTTACGATCTAACCTTGATCGGGTTTTAACTGAAGCTGTTCACTTGAACGCACGCGGCCCTCATTATGATACAAAAGTATTTCTATCAAACTGGGGACATAATATTAAAAATTTACAAGTACCTATTCATTTTTGGCACGGAAGCGAAGATCAAGTTATTCAAGCAAAAGTATCGGAAGTGATGTCAAAACTTATTCCGCATTCAAAATTAACGATCATGCCAAACGAGGGACATCTGAGTCTACCCGTTCGCCATACTCCGCAAATATTAAGTTTACTTTTTTAAAAACTGATTCAATTCTTTTTCAGAGTGCAGTCTTTTTTCATTTCCGAGCTGTTGATTCCAAATTTCAGAGGCTTTTTTAGGAAATTTTTTATCTTCAAAAGCCGCTTCAAGTCTAAAAACAGAAGTTCCATCATTTGACTTTTGACGATGCATCCAAATTGGTAAATATTTAAAATCTGTGATCATGTACTTCGTGCTATTTTTTTGAGATTGAAGTTTTAAATAAAAAATCATCGAGGCTTTATTTTTAGGGTCAGATTGATTACTTACAAAATTACCTAAAGAGTAAGCAATCACACCTGTTCTTTGATCATTCGTTTGATAAGTTTCAATTTTTTGGACAACATGGGGATGAGAACCTATCACTGCTAAAGCGCCCTGGTTCAAAAGCTGGCGAGCCCAATGTCGTCGGTTTGGTTGTAGATCAAAAGTATTTTCTTCGCCCCAATGTGGGTTGACGATGACAGCCACAATATCTTTTTGATCGACCATTTTTTTGATGAGTTTTTTTATTTTTTCTTTATCTTTGTAGCAGTAAAGAACTTGATTTTCTTTATCATGAATTCCGTTTGTCATTTCTGTACAGGCTAACCAAGCCACAAATTTTTTATTTTCAATCGGAGTTAACGCCCACCAGGTTTCTTGATTTAGATCTTCGCTTAAAGCCGTTGATAAAGTACCTGAATGAGCCAAATTGTACTTATTTAAATTTTCAATTGTCTTACGAATACCCACAGCTTTTCTATCAAGGGCGTGATTATTTGCGGTCGATACCACATCAAAACCTGTATTTTTTAAATCTGAAATAATTTTTTCGGGATAGTTAAATTTCGGAAAGCCTGTCAGTCCTCCGTAATCTGGGGCAACAGGACCTTCAAGATTAGCGTAAGTTAAATCGGCTGAAGATAAGCCATTTTGAATTTCAGACCAAATCAATTGATAGCCTTCGCCTGTTGATTCTTCTCGGTGGCGAATTCTTTCGTGCAAAATAATATCTCCGACAAAAGCAATTGTTAGATTTACCTTTTGTTCGTCTGTTTTTGTTCGTGTTTTAATCGTCTTTGTGGCGGACTTTTCGACTAATTTTTTAGACTGACAAGAACTGATAAGAATAAAAAAAATAAGTAAGCCGATTTTCATTTTTTTAAAAATGAAATCTAATGCCGATTCCACCATCTAAATCAGCTTCAGTACTTGGCGTTACATTTAAATTCATCGCGAGTTCTGCAAAAAACTGAAGCTTTGTTTGCTGAAGTTTGAAGTTAACTCCAATTGGGGTTCTTGGCCCTAAGCTGGTTTTATCTTTATCCGTTCCTGAGCTAATCGAAATCAGCCGAACACCAACACCGTAATAAAGATCAATATTTTTCTGATCAAGCTGAAAGTAATTATTAATCTGCCATAAATAATTCGAATGAATATGAAAGCCTCTAGACGACCAAGCCAAGGCACCATCAACCGCATTGTCTGCGCTTGTCTGAAGCTTGACTGCAAATCCAGTAGGATCGCCTAAAACTGCACCTAGACCTAAATCTTGTTTTGCTTGTGTAAATCCAGCCGCGAAAATAAAAATAAAAAATACTTTTTTCATAGGACCTCTTGATTAGTCTTATCATGACTGAAACAAGACTGAATTCAAATATTTTTTAAACTAGGCCTTGGTTCCTAAATCATGGCGAATCAAGTCAGCTAGCACTTTGGCCCATTCAGCGTCATCGTTCAAACACGGAACAAGCTTCAAGTCGTCCCCACCTTGTTTGATAAATTCGTCTTTTAACTCGATCGAAATCTCTTCAAGAGTTTCTAGACAATCCGTAACAAAAGATGGTGACTGAACTAAAACTTTTTTTACACCTTGTGAAGCGAGTTTTTGAACTGTATTTAAACTTGAGGGTTGAATCCAGCGTGCGGGTCCTAATCTAGACTGAAAGCAGACGGTGTATTGTGTCTGTTGAAGATTGAGTTTTTCAGCAATAAACCCAGCTGTTGCAAAACACTGTGCCCGATAGCAATTCAAATCGCAGGCTATTTGACGCTCACAACAATTTTTTTCAATTAGACAGCCTTGATTTTTTTTAACCTGCGACTCGGGTAAACCATGAAATGAAAACAGAATATGCTGCCAATCATTGGTCTTCCAGTCACTTGCAATTTTTTGGGATAAAAGGTCAATAAATTCAGACTGATTAAAAAAAGGCTGCATTAATTTAATTTGATTAAACTGTTTAAAAGAGGGTTTCAGTTTCTCAATTTTTTTGATCGCAGAAAAAGTTGTGGCTTTTGCGTATTGCGGATACAAAGGGGCAAAGTAAATTTGCTCAATCTGATTTTTTTTAAACTCATCTAGACAACTTTGGATTGAAGGGTCTGAATACCTCATCCCCAGCCGCACCAAGTACTCTGTTCCCAATTGATCTTGTACTTTTTCACAAAGTCTTTCTGAAATTGAAATCAAAGGCGACTTATTATTTATCCAGACTTTTTGATATTTTTGCGCTGAATATTTTTTTCGACGAGGTACTATAAGCCAGCGAACTAAAGGATATCGAATAAGAAATGGAAGATTTAAAATTTCCTCATCCATTAAAAACTCATTGAGATAATGACCCACAGCTTCGGGAGTCGATTCAGAAGGACTACCAATATTATTTAAAATAACTCCAATTCGATTCATAATGACCTTGATGCAGCTATTTCTTCTGCGATAATTTTACTTTTTTGTAGAATGCGACTTAGGCCAATTTGACCTAAATAGTTTCCGTGCAATTTGATTTTATTCATGGGTTGTAAATTCTTTATGAGCTGATTCCAACTTACGGTGTAATGAGGCAAACCTTTTGGCCATCGTTTAATTTCATGCCCCATAATTTTTTGTGAATCTTTAAAGACGTCGTCATATTCTTTTTGAACGAGACAAATAAGATCGCGATCTGTCAGCTCATCGATTTTCTTATCCAAAGCTCCTCCTAAAATCCAGGTTTGTGAAAAATATTCGAATTTACGATCAAAAATCACATCATTCATTAAAACTCCTAAAGACCGTATTTTTTGCGATCTTGGAAATAGTATTCCAAAACCTAAAAACCGCGTCGGTGGTTTTCGAAAATAGGCCGTCAAACTAACAAGTGGTAAGATTTCAGCTTGCTGCAAAATTTTTGAATTATACTGTGCTTGGGAATCACCAATTTGTGATAAAATAATTGCAGCTTGATCAACGGATGTCGCTAAGACTGTACAATCAATCTGGTGCTGATCACTAAAACTCTGTGACCAAGTTGTCGAAAAATGAAATACAACACCTTGCTTTAAAAGAACCTGATAAATCGAATTCATGATGTCAGACATCCCATTTGGCGCCGAAAACAACGAACTAGAACTAATTTTTTTTTGCTTTTTTTTTGTTAATAAGGGATTCAGAATGAGTTCTGCACTGAGCTCGTTGATGTTTCCTGCGTAAATTCCTTGAAGAGAAGGCTCAACAAGAAAATTTTTTACGTCTTCAGAAAATAATCTTAGAGACCAATCTGAAATTGATTCCTGAAGCCTCGGTTTTAAAGCGAGTTGATTAAAAGTAAATATTTTGAAAAGCTTATAAAAAAACAAAAGACTTTGAAAAAAACTCAATGGCCAACGTCGTGGGTGTTGATTAAAAATAAATCGTTTATTTGAATCTGATGAAGAACCCTTGAAAGTAGCTTGAACTTCTTTTAAAAAATTCTCAACATCTGATGTATTTAAAAATCCATTCGCTGCGGCTTCAGCTAAACCAAACTTATTTATTTTGGTTTGAATCATCCCACCGGGTCGATCAGCTTGATCGATGACATAAACTTTAAAACCTTTTTTGACCAATTCGAACGCTAAGCTTAATCCTGAAAATCCAGCGCCAACGACTAAAATATTTTTCATATCGACTTTGAAAAAAGCTTCAAATCTTTTTGAGACTCTTTATTTTGTGAAAGATGATCATCAAAAAGAGCACAAATGTTTCTTAAAAACGGGTGGCCATCTTTAAGTACCGTCAATTCATTTGAAGATAGCGAAATAAGATTTTCTTGAATGAAGTCTTTTGTTTTTTCTTTGATTAAATTAAAATCTCTCTCGTTCTCTATTTTGAGTTTAAACTGAGTCATCAACTGAAGTATTTTTGCTCTTTGCTTTTGATCGGAGTCAGTTAAAATATGACCACGCAAAGTTGGAATTTGATTTTGCTGAATCAAATCAAGGTATTTGGGTAGAAGTTTTTCGTTTTGATGAAACATTTCTTTCGATTCTGAGATACTGCTAACTCCAAGACCTAAAAGTAAATCTGTTTTTTTATCTGTGTAACCCATAAAATTTCGATGCAATCTATTTTTTTGTCGGGCTTGATGAAGTTCATCTGTCGCCAAAGCAAAATGATCCATACCCACTTCTTGATAGCCCGCTGCCAGAAATCGTGATCGTGCTAACTCGTAAAGTTCTCTTTTGGCTTCGGACAATGGAAGATCGCTATCAGAAAATAATCTTTGAGCAGGCTTAATCCAAGGAACAAGAGCAAACGAATAAAAGGCAATACGGTCAGGCCGCAGTTTGATAGTCTGTTCTAAAGTTATTTCCATCATTTCGCGAGTTTGCGCCGGAAGCCCATAAATTAAATCAAAATTGACTGATTTAAAACCTAAGGAACGCGCTTCATCTGATATTTTTTTTGTTATTTCAAAAGGCTGAATACGGTTTATTAATTTTTGAACTTCTTCGTTAAAATCTTGAACACCAAGACTGACGCGATTAAAACCCAAGTCTTTAAGGGTTTTGAGTTGTTCAAAAGTAGTTCGTCTTGGATCAATTTCAATCGAAGCTTCAAAGTCATTTTCAGAATATGTTACAGATTGAAAAATTTTTGAAATAAGGCGCTTCATTTCAATGGAAGACAAAAAGGTAGGAGTTCCACCGCCCAAATGTAAATGTTTAAGTGGCTTTTCTTTAAGCTCAGGAACATTTTTTAAATAAACATCAAACTCTTTTAAAAGCAAAGACACGTACTCTGATTCTTTTGAATGATTTTTTGTGATAATTGTATTGCAGCCACAAAATGTGCAAAGAGTTTCGCAAAAAGGAATATGAAGATACATCGACCAGCTGCTATTACTTTCATTAAGCGTTGATTTAATGTCTCTTATCCACTGATCAAAAGTTGGAGTTGTTTTCCATGCTGGAACTGTCGGATAACTCGTGTAACGAGGCACTTGTACGTCGTATTTTTTTAAAAGTTCGGAAAATTTTAAAGTCATGAAAACGCCTTTCGCACAGTTTCGATAAAAATTCGAACATGATCTTCCGGAGTTTTTGGTAAAACTCCATGGCCTAAACCACAAACCCAGCCCCGTCTTTCTTGATCGGTTAATTCTAGAAATGGGTGCAAATAATTTTGTAAACTTTTTTTGAAATAATCTTGATCTTGAAATAACAACGCTTGATCGAAATTTCCTTGTAAGAATCCAGAATAATGACTGTTATTTGCTTCCTTCAAATAAGAAGGCAAATTCCAGCGGTGATCGACTCCGCGCCCGGCCCATGGAGCATTAAGGAAACGATCACTAAAAAAACTGCTTTGTGTATATTTCGAATAATAGCCCAGACGTCCTGGAAATTCATGAGCCCACTCAAGCAAAGTGGGCTCGATGTGCTCTTTAAAAAATTGGTACGATAATTCGCCTGATGCCGTATCAAAAACCATCACCACTTCAGCGCCAGCTTCAATTTGCATTTTAATATTGTTTTTTATTAATCGAATAAGGATTTTGACAAATTTTTGATTCGTTAAAAAATGATTTTTGGGAAATGTCATTGCGCCGGCGTGCCCACCTTCACAAGCGTAGACAAATAATGTCCAGAAACCACCAACAAAACCAATTAAACTTTTAGTTGGTGGCAAAAGTTCGCGTGTCATCTTAAGGGCTTGAGCTTGAAAGTTGAGTTGCTCGAGCGCTTCATCAACTTGATCTTCGCTAACATCGTGGCCCATTTTTAAAGATTTTTCTAGTTTTGGGCCTGCGTCGGAATAGGACAGTTTAAAACCCAACCCATCCAAAGGAAATAAAATATCACTGAATAAAATTGAAACATCGAAATCAAAATCTTGAATCGGTCCCAAAGCAACTTGGGCTGCAAGCTCGGGTTGACGACATAGCTGTTCGAAGGAATATTTCGAACGCAAATTTCGATAATGTTTGTGATACCGACCGGCTTGGCGCATAAACCAAATTGGCGGAGTTCGTTGAGCAATCTTTAATACAGAATTTCTAAATGATGTATTCATAAAACCTCTTAGCTTATTCGGAAATCCACTGATAACCACGACCTCGCACGGTGTGCACACAAGATCCTGCTGAAGATAAAGAACTTCTGATCTTAACAACAATGTTGTCAATGCTGCGATGGCTGACATCCCGATCAAGTCCCCATACTTGATTCAAAATTTCATCGCGATCCAACACACGTGGTGCTTGCTTGATTAAAATTTCTAAAACTTTCATCTCTGAAGAAGCTAAAAAAACTTTTTCATTTTTTTCGTTAATTATACTCAAATCAGAAAAATTGATCTCGATATTTTTTACATTTACAACTTCAGAAAAAGTGTGTCGGCGTAAAACATGGTCTAAGCGAATGAGTAATTCTTTTAAATGAAATGGTTTCGGTATAAATTCTTCTGCTCCGAGCTGGTAACCTTTAAGCCGATTTTCTGCATCGGCCTGCGCGGTTAAGAAAAGAAAAGGAGTTTGAGACAGCTTTCTAATTTGTTGCGCCAGTTCGAAACCATTTCCATCCGGAAGGCCGACATCAAGTACGATTAAATTAAACTCTTTAAGTCGATCTGATAATTTTAGCGTTGAATGAACGTCACGTACCCATTGCACTTCGTAATTTTGGCAAAGTCTTTCATAAAGAGTCTCGCCAAGCGAAGCATCATCTTCAACCAGCAATATTTTCTTCATACCAAGTAACCCTTAAGAATCAGCTCGGTCTTAAAACCGACAGCTTGGCCATTCGAGAATGAAATCGAACCGCTCATTTTTTGTATGAGTTGCGTTGCTAAAAAAAGACCTATGCCCGTTCCGGCCTGAGATGAACTAGGACGTATTTCGTGACCAATACTTTTAATCAGCTGTGTTGTTCCGACACCATTATCTTCAAAAATAATTTTAATTTTATTTTGTTGAATTTGCGAAAGTTGAACATGAACTTCACTTGCTTTACCATGACGACGCGAATTTTCTAAAATATTACGAATGATACTTTTAAGCGCACGCGAATCTGCGTTAATTTCGGCTTCTTGCTTGATACTTATTTTAATTTCTTCAAATTCAATTTGAACTGAATCAATCATACTTTTAAAATTGATTTTTTCATCTAAAAAAATAGCTTCGTTAACATGAGTCAATAAAAGAGAATTTTCAAGCTGAAGATCAAGCTTTGAAATGTCGTTTAAAAGTCTTTGAATAACTCGATTGTTTTTATTTTCATTTTGTTCAGATAAAATATCTGCTTGCAGCCTTAATCGAGCAATCGACGTCTTAATATCATGAGTAAAGTTTGAAAAAAAATATTTAAGCCTTTCGTGCCTTTGGTCGTCTTTAATACTTAAAAATATGATGACAACACCACCAACAAGAATACTCACAATTAAAGTAGAGCCTTCAAAAAAAAGCATCCGATAGTGTCGAGCAGCATCTGTCATATCTTCAGTATTAAGATTGCGTAAAGCAAAAATAAACCACCAGCTCACAAGCGAGATTGTAAATATGAGCCAGAGTGCACTTAATAATATTCTGAGGCGACTAAATTTCATGAAGTAATTCTTTCACAATCTGAATTGTTTGCAACAGAGTTTCGTGACTGTGTGCTAATGACATAAATCCAACCTCATAAGCATTTGGAGCCAGATAAAGTCCTTTACCGAGGGCTTTTAAGAAAAGTTGATTAAATTTTTCTGTTTGGTTTTTTGGAATGTTTGTGTTGGTTCGAATAATTTGATTTGTCTTTTCATGAATCCAAAACAAAGAGCCAAAGCTTGTCATTTGCATATTTTTTTGAATTAAATCTGCAGCAAGGCTTTCTTTAAGAAAGAGTGTTTTTTTTTCGAGCGTTGACCAAACGTTCAATCTTTTCATTTTTTTTAAACTGACTAGACCGGCATGCATACCTATCGGATTCGCACTGAGCGTTCCGGCCTGATAAACTTTTCCGAGTGGAGCCACGCAGTTCATGTACTCACTTTTGCCCGCGTAACAACCAACTGGAAATCCTCCACCTAAAATTTTTCCGTAACAAACTAAATCAGGAGTAATTCCTGTGATTTCGGCCATGCCGCCTAAAGCGACTCTAAACCCCGAGATGACTTCGTCGAAGATCAGTAAAACGTGATTTTTTTTACAGTGATCTGCAACAAGTTGAAGAAATTCAATTCTTTGCGGAAGCAAACCATAATTTGCAGGTAATGGCTCAATAATAACAGCCGCTAAATCTTTTAAATTTTCGTTAAAAATTTTTTTGAAATTATTTTCGTCGTCAAGCTCAGCGATGACTGTTGCCCCAGCGACTGCTGCAGAAATTCCAGCGCTTGAGGGTTCTGCTTCACCCGCTAAGCCACTTCCAGATTGCACAAGAAGTGAATCAACGTGACCATGATAACAGCCATTAAATTTAAGAATTTTATCTTTACCAGTTACTCCACGCGCAACTCTTAATGAACTCATCACGGCTTCTGTACCAGACGAGACAAATCTTAATTTTTCAACGTGGGGTATGTTTTGTTGAAGCCATTCTGCAAGCTCTAAAGAATAAGGTTCGCAGGCTCCAAAGGTCCAAGCTTTGTGAATCATATTTAAAACAGCTTCTTGAACGTCAGGATCACGATGTCCCAATATAAGAGGACCAAAACTTTGACAATAGTCGATGTATTTTTTTCCGTCGACGTCAGTTAAGAATGCGCCTTCGGCACTTTCAAAAAAAATTGGCGATCGGTTCATTCCTTTAAACGAACGCACCGGCGAATGAACGCCCCCTGGAGCAACTTGAAGAGCTCTTTGAAAAAGTTCATTTGATTTATTAGTCATGCTGTCTCCAGTCGGTTTCGCTTAAAAATAAAAAAGGTTGTCGGTTCAATTCCTGCAGTCTTTTGCTGATGGCTAAATAAGTTTGGCCTGGACCACAGCAGTGATTTTTTGATTTCAATTCAGGATACTTTTCGATCGCCAAATTAAATTGATAAGAGCTCATCCAAAAAAAGTTTTCAGCTTGCGTGATATCTTTGGGAATTTCAAAATTTTGTTTCAGTTTGTAGGTCGCAATTGTGGTTATTGAGCTGTCCGTTGAATCTTCGTGTGTCAATTTCACCCAGTTCAGCTTTTTTTCGCATAAGATATCAATCATCGGATCTTCAAAATCGCCCATTGATTCGGAAGTCCCATTGACCCAAATATTTTGAGCCGCAAGTTTTTTCCACGTTTCGATGCCTGCAGTCCAAATTACACCCGTAAAAGGAATATAAGCTGAGATGCGGCTTACAAAAATCGCATCAGTCTTTTGCGGAATATCACGCTCAATTCTAATTCGACTAAAAAGTCCATCAACTCGGGATAAATTAAACTTTTTAGCACCTAATACGGGGTGCTTTTTTTTGGAAATTATTTTTTTCGCATTCAGAACTTCGTTTTGATCTGTCAGTCCCTTTAAAAAAGTCACATCACCATAATTTCTTTTAAGCACAGCAATGCCAATCTTCTGATGGCATCCTCCACCAAAACTAAGCAAAATATCTCTTTCTTTTTGAACACAACTATAAGTTTCGGGGTGATTAATTTTTTCAACTAAATGAAACAAATCAGGTCGACCTTTTTTTATTTCGATTGCAAGCGCGCCTTGGGCTGCCGCATTCGGATTCTCTGACAATGGCAACACCATAAATTGAAGCTCTTTTAAACTAAGCTTCAATTCTTTTTGAAGTTGAAAAAAATCTGGATGCTCAATCGAAAGCAATCGATCAAGTGCGGCTTTAGCCAGAATTAAACCGTCAGCTTCGTCTGATTTCATTAATTTTAAAATGCGTGTTGGGATGTTTCCACGAATATCTTTAAAAATGATTTCATCGGGCTGATAGGGAAGTGCTTTTTGTAAAAAACTCTTTAAATTATAAATTCGTCGTTGGGACGAGCTCAACAAACGAATTGATTTTGCTTCCTGTAGCCGCCCAGCCGATGATTTTTTAAAAAGCAGTAAATCACGTTGATCAGCTCGTTTTAAGGTGCCCGCGATCAGTGTGAATTGATTTTGATCGATAGGTAAGTCTTTCCATGAATGAACAACTAGATCTGTTTTTTCGTCTATTAAGTCTTGTATAAAATCTTCTGTGAAAACTCCTTTTTCGGGCATTTTCCAAAGTGGATCAGTTAAATTTTTATCACCTAAAGATTCTCGAAAAAAATAATTAATTTGCAAATCAGAATTAATTTTTAATAAAGCGTTTCCGACTTCGTAAGCTTGCAAACGCGCTAAGTGGCTTGATCGAGCCGATATATTTAGCCGCATAAATCTTCCCAGCCCAAAGGGCGATGCTGAAGCTTTAACATAAACGCATCAACACGATCTTGAATCTCTTTTTTAATTTCAGGAATTTTATTTTTAATGCTATTTTGTTGCTTTTGCAGCGAATCGAATAAATCTGAAAGCTCGATAATATCCACATTCATTAAATTTAAATGGCGAACAGATTCATTGGCGGAACTAAGACCCCGGCAATCAATGACTTTTTTGACTTGAGGATTTTGCAAAAAAAGTTTTTTTAATTCGTCTAATGGTAATGCAGCGGCAATTATGACTGTCGGTTGAAGCAGAGCAATGCTGATCTCAGTCAAAGAATATTTTATTTTAACATCTTTGTATTTATCTAAATTTCGCACGTGAATTTGAATATTTGAATCTTGACTCATCCATGGAATAATTTTTTGGGCGATTTGTCCATAGCCAATCACAGATATATTTTTTGAGATATATTTTTCTTTTTGGCAAATTTTTCGAATCAGACTTCCATAGCTATTCACACCTATTTTTTGAATGTGAGTTTCGCGGATGTACTTCACGTCGCTCAGCAAAAACTGAATAAGCTGCGGATTATTTAAAAAATTAACTTTTTTCGCTTCAGTTGATTCAATAAATTTTTTGAATTGACCAAATATTTCTGTTTCACCAATTATTTTTGAATGAAGACCGCAAAGCAGTTCGATTAAAAAAATTAGAGCTGATTCATTTTTTAAAAAACATGTGTTTTTAATCTCATGTTGATCTGTAAAAATAATTTTTCTTAGACAAGTTTCCCAAATTACGCTACGATAAAAAACAGGTTCGACTGCTGCCGTTTGTTTTAAATGATGATAAAAAAATATAGAATCCACATTTACAGACTAATGGAAAAATTTGTTTTTTATGTCATTTCAATGTCATAAACGTCGAAAAAAGGATTCAATGAGCACTCAAAATCTTAAAATAAGACTTCGGCGCAATCGACGTTCCGAATCAATTCGCGAGAGTCTTGCTGAAACACATTTAAGTGTTAAAAACTTAGTCAACCCACTGTTTATTTGTTCATCGCTAAATTCTGCAAAAGAAATCAAATCCATGCCAGGAATTTATCGAATGACTTTGGATCAAACTTACCGCCAAGTTGAAGACTGTCTTTCGTTAGGTCTTTGTTCGTTCGCATTGTTCCCAGTCATTGAAGATACACTAAAAAATTCGAAAGCTTCCGAAGCTCTGAATGAAAGTGGCTTGGCTCTTCGTTCAATTATTGAACTTAAAAAGCGATTTCCAGATTGCATTCTTTATTCAGACATTGCGCTAGACCCTTTCAATTCAGATGGACACGATGGTTTACTTGAAAATGGGAAAGTCTTAAATGATGCCAGTGTTAAAATTTTAAGTCAGATGGCTTTGCTACATGCCAAATCCGGTGCGGATTATGTCAGCCCTTCAGATATGATGGACGGCCGTATCCAAGCGATTCGGCAAGCGCTAGATCTTAACGGTTGCAGTGAAACGGGAATACTTTCTTACTCTGCAAAGTATGCCTCGAGCTTTTATGGACCATTTCGCGAAGCGCTTGATTCTGAACCTAAGTCTGGAAATAAAAAAACTTATCAAATGGATTTTAAAAATGCTCGTGAAGCTTTACGAGAAATTCAACTCGACATCGACGAAGGTGCAGATATTGTTATGGTAAAGCCCGCTTTAGCTTATTTAGATATAATTGCAAAAGCTCGGCTTCAGTTTGAAATCCCAATCGCCGCCTACAACGTCAGCGGCGAATATTCGATGATTAAATGGGCGGCCCAAGCGGGCGCTATAGATGAAGAGCAAGCCATGATTGAAATGCTTTACTCAATACGAAGATCTGGTGCTGATCTTATTTTCACTTACTTTGCAAAACAATTTGCTGAACTCGTAAAAAAAATTTAACAACTCCTTATTCAGGTTCTAAGTACAAATTATCGTTTCAGGACTCATGTTAATTCACATAATCCCGTTAAATATAAAGATCACTTTATAAAAATTTAATGAAAGCATTATGGAATTTAACGAACAAGAAATTAATGAATTTAAAACTGAGTCTTTTGAACTGTTAGATTTTGCTGAAAATAATTTACTGAACTATGACAGTTCAGGAGATTATCAAACGACTTACAACGGACTGTTTCGTGCGTTCCATAGCCTAAAAGGCTCTTGTGGAATGATGGGTCTAATTCAACTTCAAGAACTGCTTCATCGTCTTGAAAACTTGCTTGTGAGCACAAAAGATAATCTTAAAATTAGCAAATCTCAGATGGAGATTTTTTTAGAGGGCATTGATAAATCTAAAAAACTTTTTCAGGAACTTTCTTTAGAAAAAGTGAACAATCTTAATGAAGCAATTCAAAACAAAGCTGAAAATGAAAACTCAACAGATCTAAGTGAAGCTGTTTTAGAATATATTGCAGAATGCAATGAACTCAGCGCACGACTTTCAGTTACAGTGCAAAAAATTGAAAAAAAATCTTACACCGATGATGATATTGATTCTTTGTACCGCGATATGCATACTTTAAAAGGATCTTCCTACTTGTTTAGTTTTAATCAGCTTGGCGATTTAGGTCATGCGATTGAATCCAGCTTGGATCCAATCCGTCGTTTAAAAATTAGTCCCAGCACGGGATTAATTGACCATTTATTCAAATGCATCGATTTGATTGATCAAATGATTCTTCAAATCAGCCAGAATAAGCCCCTCAATTTTGAAGAACAAATCACAAAAAGCATTTTAACATTGTCTTTACTTGGACAAAAACAAGAAGCTCAAGCTGAAAATTTGCCAACAAACTCTATCGTCGAAAAAATTCCGACTCAAGAAAGTTTAGAAATGAAAGTCGAAACAAATATTCAAATCAATCCGGTTCAGCATCAAAATACGGAAGCAGACAAAGAGTCTGCTTCCAGCATACGTGTTCCAGTATCACTTCTTGATAAATTAATGACTCTGATGGGAGAAATGGTTTTAGTTCGCAATCAAGTTATTCAGTATTCAAATAAAACAGATGATTTAGAATTTTTGAATTTAAGCCAACGTTTAAACGTGATTACAGGCGAAATTCAAGGCGAAATGATGAAGACACGTATGCAACCAATCGGAAATGTATTAACTAAATTCACTCGAGTTGTTCGTGATTTATCAAAAGAACTTGGTAAAAAAATAGAAATTAACCTTTCAGGAACAGAAACAGAACTAGACAAAACTCTTTTAGAAGCTGTAAAAGATCCGCTAACACATATTATTCGAAATTCATGTGATCACGGCATAGAAAATCCTGACGAGCGCAAAAAAAATGGAAAATCAGAAACAGGACTTATTCATGTGAAATCTTATCATGAGGGTGGTCAAGTTATCGTAGAAGTTTTGGATGACGGAAAAGGTTTAGATAAAGACCGCATATTAACGAAAGCCACCGAAAATGGACTTATTTTAAAAGAAAAAATAGTCAGTATGTCAGAACGTGAAATATTTAATTTAGTCTTTGCACCAGGTTTTTCGACTTCTCAAAAAGTTACAAATGTTTCAGGTCGTGGTGTTGGAATGGATGTTGTTAAAACAAATATCGAAAAAATAGGCGGCACGGTCGAAATTAGTTCGCAAATGCATAAAGGCACTTCGATTAAATTAAAAATTCCACTGACTCTAGCAATTGTTCCCGCTTTGATTGTTAAATCTTCGAATGAGCACTTTGCAATTCCTCAACTTAAACTAGTTGAGCTTGTTCGAGTTGAAAATAATAACGAAAACGAGATTGAATACATCCAGGGAAATCCGGTCTATCGCTTACGCGGCCAAATACTGCCTTTAGTGAGCTTAAATAAAGTTTTAGGCTACGCTGCTGAAAGCAAAACGACTGCAACAAATATTATTATTTTAAAATCCGAAGAATATGTTTTTGGATTGATGGTCGATGAAGTGCAAGATACAGCAGATATTGTTGTTAAACCTTTAAGTCGGTTTTTAAAATCGATTGAAGTTTATTCAGGAGCAACAGTTTTAGGTGATGGTTCTGTGGCTTTAATTCTAGATGTCGCTGGTTTAGCTAAAAATCAATTACTTGATGTGAATCATACAAATTCACTAGCCCATGTGCATGACAAACAAGAAAATCAAAAATTACTTTCTGAAATACAGGATTTTTTACTGATCAAAGTCAATTCAAATGTAAAGCATGCGATCTTGTTGAATTATGTGCATCGCTTAGAGGAATTTAAAGTCAGTGAGATCGAACAAACAGCTCATCGAAAAATTATTCGCTACAGAGACAGCATCTTGCCTTTGATATCGATTAACGAAGTTCTTGATTTAAAATCAGTCGCTGCTACTGAACGTGATGTGATTTCAGTTATTGTCATAGAAAAAACGGGAATCACTTACGGACTGATCGTTGATGAAATACTCGATGTTTTAAAAACAGATAAAGAACTTGATACAACAGTCACTGAAGATAATGGCATCATCGGTAACTTAGTGACAGACCAAGAAGTCATCACAGTGATTGACCCTTACAAAATCATTAACAACTCAACGAAAAGCGAAGGAGCTGCTCCGGTTGAAAATATATTTGAAAATAAAAAACTTATTTCAAATAAACAAAGCATTCAGCTAGATCACCAAGATCGCATATTATTTGTTGAAGACACTGTTTTTTTTAGAAGACATGTTTCAAAAGCACTTGAAAAAGCAGGCTACAAAGTCAGCTGCGCCAAAGATGGTCAAGAGGCTCTAGAAATTTTAGAAAGTCGGGCACCTGATTATTTCAGTTTGGTGCTTTCGGATATTGAAATGCCAATTATGAATGGCTTCAAACTAGCTCAAGCCATTCGAAAACATCGAACATTAAAAAATTTACCGTTGATTGCTTTAAGTACGCGTTCAGACGAAAAACATGTGCAAGAAGGCATGAAATCAGGCTTCAACTTATATTTAGAAAAAATGAATGTCGAGCAGCTCTTAAAATCGATTGAACAACTTAAAATGAAGGAGTCCGCATGAGCATGCAATACACCACTTTTTCTTTAGGTGAATATCATTACGCGATTGACGTGATGAAGGTTCAAGAAGTGACAAATGAAATGCAAATCACTCGTATTCCGCTGGCTCCAAATTATGTTAAGGGCCTCATTAATTTACGCGGACAAATTGCAACAGCCGTTGGGTTAAATGAACTTTTTGATGTCGAGCAAAAGAAAGATCGAACTCAAACAATGACGGTTGTTTGTAAAGTTGAAGGTCAGCTGATTTCACTGATTGTAGACTCAATTGGTGAAGTGATTGAACTGGTTGAAAAAAACTTTGAATCAACACCTGATACGATTAAAGGCCAAATTAAAAAATTTATGTCTGGTGTTTATAAAACAGAAGATAAAATTTTAAGTATTATTGATTTAGATAAATTAACGTTCGAATTAAATAAAACATTAGGAATTAAAGAATCTTAAAAAAAATTCTGGAGGGAATTTATGGCTGCAGCAGCAAAAAAAGTGTCTAAAACAGAAACAAAAAAACCGAATTTAAAATTGGTTAAAAATCAAAACGAAGGATTATTTGAAGCCATTCATAAATCTCAAGCGGTTATTGAATTTAATCTAAAAGGTATCATCGGAACAGCCAATGATAATTTTTTAAATACTTTAGGTTATTCACTTGACGAGGTTCAAGGCAAACATCATTCGATGTTTTGTGAACCTGAATACGCTCAAAGCCAAGAGTACAAAAACTTTTGGGAGAAATTAAATCGCGGAGAATTCGATCAAGGCGAATATAAACGAGTCGGTAAAAACGGACGTGAAGTTTGGATTATTGCTTCCTATAACCCGATTTTTAACGCGGACGGTTCTCTAGAAAAAATTGTTAAGTTCGCAACTGATATCACGGCAAGCAAAGCTGAACTTAAAGCTCGGGCGGATATTATGAACATGACAAGCATTGTTTCTGAAGCTGATTTAAAGGGTGATATCTTAAACGTCAATGATAAGTTCATCGAAGTTTCACAGTACTCACGGGCTGAATTATTAGGAAAGCCTCACAATACAACACGTCACCCAGACATGCCGAAAGAAACTTTTAAACAACTCTGGGCTACAATTGGCCGTGGAAATTTATTTCGTGGCATAATCAAAAATAGAAAAAAAGACGGAACACCTTACTATGTGGATGCCGTCATTGCTCCGATCATGGGCGCAAATGGAAAGCCAAGAAAATATCTTGGAGTTCGCTATGACATTACTGAAGTTGAAATTGAAAGACAAAACTCAAAAGGTTTAGTGACTGCAATTGATAATGCTTATGCTTATATTGAATTTGATCTTGAAGGAAGAGTTTTAACTGCAAACGCAAATTTTTTAAAAGCATTAGGTAATTACTCTTTAGATGAAATTAAAGGTAAGCATCACCGTATGTTTGTAGATCAAAACTTTTCAAATTCAAACGAGTACGCAAAATTTTGGTCTGATCTTAAAGCGGGTGCGATTCAAAATAATTCATATAAGCGAATTGCTAAAGATGGCCGCGAGATTTGGATCCAGGCAATTTATGCTCCGGTAAAAGATGAAATGGGAAGAATTTTCAAGTTCGTTAAAATTGCGACTGATATCACAGAAGAAAAAAATAAAGCACTCGAAGCTTCTGCAAAAATTGAAGCGATCGGAAAAGCACAAGCTGTTATTGAATTTAATTTAGACGGTACAATTATAACTGCAAACGAAAACTTTCTTAAAACATTAGGTTATGACTTGAATGAAATCAAATCACGTCATCACAAAATGTTTTGTGAACCTGATTATGTTAATTCTCAGCAGTATCGTTACTTTTGGGACAAGCTAAATCGCGGAGAATTCGACACGGGCGAATATAAACGTATCGGTAAAAACGGAAAACAAGTTTGGATTCAGGCGTCTTATAATCCAATTATGGATGCAAATGGCAAACCTTACAAAGTTGTGAAATACGCAACCGACATTACAACTGTTAAAAATATGATCCAGTCAATTGAAGAAACTGCAAAAGTTTTAGCTGGAGCTTCAACTGAATTAACAGCAACAGCAACAGAAATGTCTGCAACTGCAAATAGAACAAATAAAGAATCTTTGTCTGCTTCAACAGCCGCTGAGCAAATTTCTGCGGGTATTACCGCTGTTGCAACAAACACCGAAGAAATGGTGGCTTCGATTAAAGAAATCGCAAGATCAACATCAGAGTCTTCTGAAATGGCTAAAACAACAATGCAAAGAGCGCGTGAAACAAATCAAACGATTACACAACTTGGAATTAGTAGCCAAGAAATTGGTGATGTGATTAAAGTGATTAACTCGATTGCCCAACAAACAAATCTTTTAGCTTTAAATGCAACAATCGAAGCGGCACGGGCTGGAGAAGCCGGTCGAGGATTCGCAGTGGTTGCCAATGAAGTCAAAGAACTTGCTAAGCAAACAGCAAAAGCTACCCACGAAATCACAAATAAAATTGGAGCTATCCAAAAAGATACGCAAGGTGCTGTGGATGCGATTGGCGGAATTTCGGCCGCAGTCGAAAGATTAAATAGTATTTCAGGAGTTATCGCCGCTGCAGTTGAAGAACAAACTTCGACATCAAGTGAAGTTTCGCGAGTCGTGATCGAAGCAAAACAAGGTGTTGAAAGCATTGCTGGAACAATTAAAAATGTTTCGCAAGCTTCAAACGAAAGCTCTGCAGCTTCTGAACAAACACTTTCAGCTGCTAAGGACTTAGCCAAATTAGCAGACAAACTAACAAACTTAGTATCGCTTACTAAGTAATTAAGATCGGGCGAATTTGTGGCAAAGGTCAAAGTTCTAATTGTGGATGACTCGTTAGTTTTTAGATCACAAATTCGCAATGCTTTAGTTGAAATACCGTGGATAGAGGTAGTTGGGGTTGCTTCGAATGGAAAAATTGCATTAGAAAAACTTAAGAATACTCAAGTTGATCTGATGACTTTAGATCTTGAGATGCCTGAAATGAACGGAATTGAAACATTAAAGCAGCTGAATGCATTAAACTCGTCGACTAAAGTGATTGTTTTTTCGTCGATGAGTTTACAGGGAGCAGGAACAACTTTAGAAGCTCTGAAAATTAGAGCTTCCGATTTTGTGGCAAAGCCAAATGAAAACGAATTGCAGGGAACAACAACGGATAAAAATCCCAAAACTGTTTTACAAAAACTTTTGGTACCTAAAATAGAAAATTTATTTATGGATAAAGATTTAGTTCAAATAAGTTCCGAAAAAATAAAGAAATACAATTGGAATTCATTTATTCCAAAAGCAATTGTAATTGGATGTTCAACTGGCGGCCCGACAGCACTTGAAAAAATATTCGATCAATTTAAGGGCCCAATACCCTGCCCGATATTTATTGTTCAGCACATGCCACCTATTTTTACTCAAAGCTTGGCAGCGCGCATTCAAAAAATATCCGGAATAACGACAACCGAAGCAATTGATAACGAAGTCGTTGAATCCAATCATATTTATATTGCTCCAGGAAATTTTCATATGGAACTTATCGAAGTCAATGGAGTACGTAAAATAAGTTTAAATCAAAATGAGCTCGAAAATTCGGTAAGACCCGCTGTAGATCCCTTGTTTAGAACTGCTGCGAAAGTTTATAAAAATAATTGCATGGGTCTTGTTTTAACAGGTATGGGAAAAGATGGATTACTGGGAGCTAAAATTTTAAGAAAATTAGGCAATCCGATTCTAATTCAAGATAAAGAATCAAGTGTGGTTTTTGGTATGCCAGGTGCTTTATTTATCGACTCAGAATTTGATGAAATGCAGAATTTAGAAGGTATTCGAAAAATTTTATATCAGGTCTTTTTAAGATGAAGAGGAATTATGAAAAAAATATTAATTATTGATGATTCAAAATCAGTTCACGCTTTTGTGAAAAGCTGTTTTGCTGAATTCAATTTTGAAGTCACTTCGACCTTTAATGGTAAAGAAGGCCTAGAGAATTTAACGAATAAAAAAGAATATTATGACTTAATTTTGCTTGATTGGGAAATGCCTATAATGGACGGCCCGACGACACTGCATCATTTGCAAGATTTAAAGCTTAAGACAACCCTGCTGATGATGACGTCAAGAAATGCGATGGAAGACATCGAAAAAATGCTAAGCTCTGGAGCCAGCGAATACATCATGAAACCGTTTACAAAAGATATACTTCTTGGAAAAACGTTTCCCTTTTTAGGATTAGACAATGAAGCTGCCAGTTGAAGTCTTAAACTTTTTTTCTAAGTACATTGAATCTCAGCTTGGAATTATCTATAGCGAGGATAATTTATTTCAACTCGAAAGCCGACTTGCCGAAGTTTCAAAAGTTTTAGGATATAAAGACGTTGCCGAGCTTTTCGAAAAGGCACGTGGCGGAATTAACGGCGTCTATAAACAAGTTTTATTAGATATCGCAACTAATAATGAAACCTCTTTTTTTCGTGATGCAAAAGTTTATAAATATATACAAAGCACAATCTTACCTGACCTAGTCAGTAAAGCTTTGAAATCAAATTCAACTTTGAATATTTGGTCTGTCGCCTCTTCAAGCGGACAAGAACCTTATTCAATTTCTATGCTTTTAGAAGAAATGTCAGCGATGATGACTTTACCTTTTACCCAGATATTGGCGACGGATATTTCTGAGCGCATTTTAAAGAAAGCAGAAAAAGCAACTTATTCTCAGTTAGAGATCCAAAGAGGCTTACCGACTCATTTATTACTGAAGTATTTTACGAAAACAGAAGATGATCAATGGGATTTAAAACAATCTGTAAAAAAACGAGTTGCTTTTAAATCGTTTAATTTAAAAACTGATTTTCAGTTAAGTCAAAAATTTGATTTTATTTTATGTCGAAATGTTTTAATTTATCAAAATATCCAAGCAAAAACTTTAATTCTAAATAAATTGTCGAGCTATTTAAAACCAGGCGGCTATTTTATTTTAGGTTCTGGTGAAAGTCTTATTGGTCTAAATACAAACTTTGAACAAAAATTTGTCGATGGAATTGCCTACTACCATCCACAACAAAATACGCTGATTAAAACAGGCTAAGGAAAAGTATGAAAAAAATATTAATCGTTGAAGATGAAATTTTATTGCAAGAGCTTTTAGAAGAAATATTTATTGATGTAAAATGGGAAACAAAAGTTGCTCAAAATGGAAAAGTGGCTTTAGAAATGCTTGAAACGTATAAGCCTGACGTTATTTTATCAGATATAAATATGCCTTTGGTTGACGGCTTGCAGATGCTCGAAAGATTGTGTACCCAAGATAATTCAACTCCGGTGATTTTTTTAACAGGCTATCGAGACCTAGTAAAAATGAAAACAGCTTGGCAACTTTGCGTTTTTGATTTTATTGATAAACCTTTTAATAAAGATCACCTTGTTTCGATGTGCGATAAGGCTTATGAGTTTGGCCGAGACTATGTTGAAACGGCACGAAAACGTTTTCAGCAAAATACTGATTCTAATGGTCGTAAAGCTTCTTAAGTGTCTTATTTTAAGACACTTAAATATATTTTGAAATAGTTTGAATTATTCAGATTAACCTGCCGATAGATTGAAAGTTATAAGGAGAATATAATGTTTGCACCAAATACAAAGTTTTTAGTTGTCGACGATTTTTCAACAATGAGAAAAATTATAAAAAAAGTTTTAAATGAAATTGGCTATACGAATATAGTCGAAGCTGTTGACGGACGTAATGCCCTAGAAACATTGAACGATTGCAAAAAAAATAATGAGCCAATTGATTTTGTGATTTCAGATTGGAATATGCCAAATATGTTGGGTATCGAGTTATTGAAACATTGTAAGAACGATGAAAGTTTTAAAAATATACCTTTTATCTTAGTCACCGCCGAAAGCGAGCAATCAAATATCGTTGAGGCCATTAAAGCAGGAGTTTCTGAGTACATTGTTAAGCCATTTAATGTAAATACAATTAAAGCTAAAATCGAAAAAGTTTACTTAAAAGGCAGCGCAGAAAAGAAGGCGGCTTAATTTATGTCAGCAGCACCAAAAATTAATACAAGTCATCCATTTATGGACCGAGAAGTTGTTATGAGCTTTGGTAATGGTGTCATCGAGGTTTTAAAAATGATGGCTGACGTCGAAGCTCATTTTGAAAAACCTTTTGCCGCAATGAATTGGCAATCTCCGACTGAAGTTTCGGTTCACTTAACTTTAAGTTCAGATCCTTACAAAGGTAAGATTCAATTTCATTTTGATAAAGCAATCGCTAAATCAATCATCGAAAAAATGACAGGCGCAGGGATTGAACCGGATTCCCCTGAAATTCTTGATGGTGTCGGTGAAATTTCAAATATGTTTTACGGAGCCGCAAAAACTAAATTGAATTTGCAAGGGTATAATTTGAATATGAGTCTTCCAAAACCTTGTTGGACAAAAGATTTACCTAAGCCAATTGCCACATTAACTTGTATGGTTATTCCGTTTAAAATCAGTACTGCACTTTGTTACGTCGAAATCATTATTTTTTCATGAACTGATCCCCTACATTGCACTTGTGGGATACAAACAAAGCCCATAACGAGCTCTGTTTCCATTTTCAAATGTGATTTTAATTTAACTCAAACTGCGAAACTAAAAATAAGTCTAAGTGTCCTTGCAGGTTTTCGACTTTCTTCGTCGTGCACCAACTTCTTCGCGTCAGTCTTTTAATCTGACTTCGTAACACCGCACATCTTTGATTCAATGAAAACAGTGGATCAAATCTTTTCTTCTGGTATTTCTCATGCAACCGACTTCGATGACGTTCTTTCTCGGCTCGGTTGTGTGTTTCATAAACTTGACCTGGAAAATACTTCTGCACAAACTTTCGATAACTTGGCTTTGCATCGGACAAAAGCTTTACGGGTTCTGCAACTAAGCTTGATTTTAGATTCTCAAAGCTTTTTTGCATCGTGAGCTCGCGTTCATCTTTGCGGTACCCGTACTTTTTGCGAGAGATCTCAGCCAAGCG
>JAYTPD010000003.1:0-60505 GCA_043747435.1 Bdellovibrio sp.
TGATGATAATTGAAATTTAATTATACGATTATTGCGGGCGTCTTTGGAGCCCGTTTTTTCTGTTTCGTTAATGCTCCCAGAATTCTGAGATCATAAACCACTTCATAAAATTCACATCACTGATCATCAAGGTTCAGTCTAAAAAACTGAACCTTTTTTATAACCTAAAATTTTATATTAACTCGACTTGGGTTTCGTTTAATCGACTTCAGCCGCTGCTCAATAGCCGTCACACTTATAAAAAAATGTTCAGCTAATTTTTTGATTTTCCACTTTTCAATCCAACGTAATCTTGCCAGTTCCGTTAAATCTAAGTACTCTTGTTCCCAAGTAGCTTTGTAAGCCTGTGAAATTGTTGGGCCCCTTAGTTCTTGTAGTTTGGCTGAGCCTCCACCAATTTAATGAACTACTTCAGATCGAATTTAAACTCGGACCAAAAGGCTCTTGAGTGTTAGACCAGCTGGAACCCCAATTTCATTAGTCATTAAAGCGTCAATGATATCATAGCATCCTATGCAATTCGTATCCTATGGCACGAAGGCTGCAAAAGAGTTAAGAAAATGAATTTTTCAAAGGAATGGGAGCCTGAATGCGAAATTATGCGACTTTCATAATAATAGCTATGTCGCTAATTGGTAGCGCGCATGCTTTATCTACGATTGATACAGCTCCTAAGGCAAAGCTAGATGCCGCTCTAGTTCAGATATCCGCTGTAGACAATTTACCGGCATTAAATGCATTACCTAATACTTCACTCATTCCAAGCTCCAAATCACTTCCGACCTTTGTGATTAAGACATTCAATGTTCTGCAACTGACTATTTTTGGTAAAACTGATTTGATAAGTTTAAAAACTTGTGATGGTTGCGCTGCTACGGCTGATGCA
This sequence comes from Bdellovibrio sp., assembly GCA_043747435.1. Classification (GTDB taxonomy): domain Bacteria; phylum Bdellovibrionota; class Bdellovibrionia; order Bdellovibrionales; family Bdellovibrionaceae; genus Pseudobdellovibrio. Next base: position 887 of record JAYTPD010000003.1, read on the forward strand.
AATACTATGTCGGTGTATTTAGATCCCAAATTTTTGGAAACGCTACATGCTGATTTTCAAGATGATGCCAAACAAATTCAACAACTTATCGTGGCACATGAGTTATCCCATTTCATTTACGAATATCTAACCCTTAGCTCACCTCATGGGTTAAGTCCCAATGGTAATATCCCTTTGATGACAAAATCCTTTATGGATTTTATTGAACCCAATCAGCTGGCTAAATTAAATGTAACTGAGCAGCTTGCCGAAGTAACTAAGTATATGAACCGCGCCAGTCCGGCGCACGCAGAAGTCGACGCGCTTGCAATCTTAGTATTAAAAAAGATCGGTTTCAATGTTTTACCTCAGGCAAAGCGGTTCCTTTCAGCTGAAATATTAAAACATACAGGTGCCACAATGAAGGACTTCGACGTACGAAGGACTATGCTAGATGTTTATTTTCCAACGGAAGAAATCAAAAAATGAGTTACCTAAACACTATTTTAAAAATGAGAAACGCAAATAACATCATATTCGCGCTGATTATAATTTATTTGACTCTTTTTTCTAACCTGGCCGGTGCAGATAATGCCGTAAAAAAATACGATATTTCCGCAAATCTTTACCATTCAGATTTTTTGAGTCCTGAACTAATTCTAAAACCTGTGCTTTTAAATGGAATATCTCAAGTCAGTAATAATAAGATTACACAGGGCTTGGTGAATATTGAAATTATTGACACATCGCTTGGATCAATAAACCTCTCCCGGATCGCGACTGGAGATTCGCCGACACTTTTTGAAACTTATGTTTTACAGGTTCTTTATGGGGCATCTAGGACCGTTGATTTTTATTCATCTCTTGGAATAAAGGTATTACCGATTAACATTGAGCTTCAGAATCCTAATACGCCACCGTTAGCCGCCGCTAGTGGAAACAAGGTTTCGCTTCTAAAGCTAAAATCACTGGAAAAGGTTGCCGGCTCAAGTCTAAATATTAGGGATTCTATCCCAATGATTTCCGACATTATTTTTCATGAAGTCACCCATCTCATTCAAGGAAAAAAAACTGGTGAACTTTCTTCTGGATTACTCGGTAGTACGACATATGAGGGACACGCAAATTTGATGACCTATATGATTAGTGGACGCACCGACCTTGGCAGTTTACCAGGTCGTCCCCCTGGAATGAAAGTCCACTCGGGTGCAGTGTTTGGATATCAAATTACAAATACGGCTGCACCGACAACCTACAATAATTATGAACCATTCTCGTCGATTCTTGTTCAGATACACCGATTAGTACTTCGAAAAACAGAGAATGTTGAAATGACTTTAGCCAGTCATTTAGCTGTATCGAAAGTCTACTTTAACATTGTGATGGAAGCCGACGGCAGTGAAACATATCAAGCTTTGGCCAAAAAGATTGTTCGGGATTTGAAGCGTATAAAATTAATCACTGACGTCGATATTAACAGTATCCAGATCTGGTTTTTAAACAGAGGTCTTGATTTAAATCAATCCGATGACGAAGGATATACTGGTGGACTGTTAATTAATAACCGCCCACCCGACAGAGAAGATCGATGGCTTAAAAAGGAAACATTAAGTTCAAATAGTGCGACGCCGATCATTCAAATTCAAAGTCAGTTTTTTAAACTAAACAGAACTTTGAAACTGCCAATAATGGCGGTTTTATCATCAGAACATAGTTTGCCCTTAGCTAATAAGTTCATGAATGAAAAGCTTGCGGCGACTTTACAAATGAATCCCAACCCTAGTGCGGAACAAGTTCAGCATATTTTTATCCAAGGTTTAATTGAGGCCGCAAAAAGTGGCGTAGATTTAGGTGGAGTTACGGTACTGGGTGGCGTAGCGGTAATTGATGAAAAAACTAGACTGATAAAAATGCAGGCAACGAAGTCAAAATTGACAAATTGTTCCACCGGTGAAATTTTGGTGGCACCTTTAACGCTTTTCGACGCCACCGGGATAAATTTCGGACAACTTACATTGCCATTTATTTGTAAGTAAAATCATTTCAAAACCACTACCTAAAATTCGCACCAACGATCATCAAGGTTCAGTCTAAAAAACTGAACCTTTATTTTTTAAAATTGAATTTCGTGTCAAGCCACTTTCAATTGAAGCTTAAGGCCAAGCGATTGCGCTACATCAATTAAACGGTCTGTTGAAATTTTATCTAAGTTTCCGTTCATAATTGCAGTGATCACTGTGCGACCCATTCCACTCACTTGCGCAGCTTGTGCATGAGTAAGCTCTTTTTTTTCGATAACTCGACGAATGCCTTTGACTAAATCAAGACGCATCCTAATTTTTGGTGCTTCACTTTCTGGAAGTCCTAATAAAGAACAAAGTTCATTTAGGTTTTTGGCTTCAAAATAAGATTTCATAGTAACTCCTCTAGTCGACGTTTAGCTGTTTCGATTTCTTGCAAAGGTGTTTCTTGTGTTTTCTTTTTAAAAAAGTGAAAAATCAAAACAGTATCATTCTTTTTCGTATAATAAAAAACTCGGTACTGGCCCGATCTGTCTTTGACTCGCAGCTCGTGCACACCGTGACGAATGACTGGCATAGGTCGGCTTAAGGGCATACCTAAGCTTTCGCCATCTGCTAAAAGAGTAAAAATCTCTGATAATTGACGTCTCATAGAGAAATCAAGCAATTCAAGTTCTTTCGCTACTTTTTTATGAATTCTAATCGATTTCACAAATTGAATATGTCACATATTTATGACATATTCAAGAAGTTTTTTAAGCCAACTTCAGACGCTACTCAACAGCTGTTGCACTTATAAAACTTCAACTACTCCGTTGGCTTTCATGACTTTCTTGAAGCTTTCAAGAATGCTAGCACCTTGCAAGCTAATCAAACCATAGGCTTGCGTTTGTACAATTCCAGTTGAGTAATTCGCCGCATGAATCAAGTTCACTTTTAAATCGGCTTGTGCGCCTAATTCTGTTTTATTGATACAAATATCTGTATTGATATGCGAGTAAAGATCAGTCAGCATCGGGCTAGATCTTTGTAAATCCACAATCAGTTGGTAATTAAAATCACAAGGGCCATTTAATTTATCAAGTGAAAATTCGGCATCAAGATCAATCGTTTGGCAAATAAAGAAAACACATTTTTTAACAGTTACTTTAAGAACGGGTTGTAGCTGAGTTCCGATCACAGTTTTGGCTTTGACAACTTTTGAGCCTGAATCAAGTTTCACATCAAAATGATCAACAAAAAGTTTGATGTTTTCTTCAGTTTTAGTCATCACAGAATTAATATCTGAAGTTGTTAAATTTAAACTTTTTTGAATTAAAATATCGTCTTGGGCTTGAGCAAAACAAGCAAAAAATAAAACTGAAATAATGAATGAAACTTTCAAAGAAGCCTCCTTATTAAGAGGGGTAAGTATAGCTTAAATATTCAATAATTACCAAGAAGATCTAAAAAAAAATCGGCACGAAACCTGCTTATTCTATTTAAAAGTAGCTAAATTGCGTCACGGGCGTGGGATTTTAGTACATTAAAGGAGATCATATGGTTCATGCAATAGGTTATGCTGCAAAATCTAAAACAAGTTTGCTAAAGAGTTTCGAATTTTTACGTAAAAATTTAACGGCTCAAGACGTGCAAATTGATATTCAATATTGCGGAGTATGTCACTCGGATGTTCATCAAGCGCGTAACGAATGGCACAATACGCAGTATCCCTGCGTGCCTGGTCATGAAATTGTTGGTGTTGTCGAAAAAGTTGGACGAGGAGTTAAAAAATTTAAAGTTGGCGACTTAGTCGGCGTTGGATGCATGATTGATTCTTGCGGGAAATGCCAACCCTGTAAAGATGGCGAAGAAAATTTATGTGAAAAAGGTGCTCTGGCGACCTACAACGGAAATATGCGTAAACCGACAGATCATGAAAATACTTACGGTGGTTACTCAAATAAAATAGTTGTGAATCAAAATTTTGTTCTGACTATTCCCAAAAAAATAGCGCCAGAGTCTGCCGGTCCCATTTTATGTGCGGGTGTCACGACGTACTCTCCATTAAAACATTGGAATGTGGGTAAAGGAACGAAAGTTGGCGTTGTCGGGATTGGTGGGCTTGGACACATGGCCATCAAACTAGCGAATGCCATGGGTGCTGAAGTGACCGCGATCACTGCTCACAAAAATAAAACCAAAGATGCACTGGGTTTTGGCGCGAAACATGTTTTGTTATCGACTGACAAAAATGCGATGAAGAAAGCTGAAAGTACTTTAGATTTTATTTTAAGTACAATTCCCCAATCACATGATGTAAATCCTTACTGTGAACTTCTTAAAAACGATGGTGTATTAACAATCGTTGGGTGTATTGCGCCAACTTCAAAGCCCGTTGACCTCAGCAAAATGTTGATGAGTCGTCGCGTGCTGGCGACATCAATCATTGGTGGTATCGCCGAAACTCAGGAAGTTTTAGATTTCTGTGCAAAGCATGATATCGCCCCCGATACAAAACTGATTAACATTCAAGACATCAATGAAGCTTTCGATCAAATTGATCAAGGTGACGTGGATTACCGATTCGTGATTGATATGTCGTCGCTTGAAAGCGAACACGAATCAAAATCAATGCTAAAGACCTTAGGGATTGTCGGCAGAAAAGAAAGCCAGCAGCATTAAAATTTGCGCATGAATAATAATTTAAACATGATCGAGAGCAATGTTGAAGCAATACACAATTTAAGGCTCGAGTCTGATCAGAAACGTCGCCGCGATCATATTTTAATTGATGAAATCGCGGCCTTTGTTGGAAGCACGACTTCTTTATACGCCCATTTTTTTATTTATGGTGTCTGGATGTTGATTCATTTTACCATGACCAGCACCAGTCAGTTTTTGATCAGCACTCAACTCGAAGATATTTCTTTAGCGGCCACGCTAGAGGCTATTTTCTTGGCGTTATTTGTTTTAATTAATCAGCGTCGCATGAATGCCGTGGAACGACGTAATTCCGATCTAGATTTACAAATGAGTCTTTTAGTTGAACAAGAAGTCACGAAGATCGCGCGTGCGACGTCTTTGATCGCGCAAAAGTTGGGAGTAACTACTGCCGCTATCATCGATCTTGAAAAAGCCGGCCACGAAGTAAAACCATCTGATGTACTTGAAAAAATTTCGGATGTTGAGAATAATAGTCCTACTCATCTAACCAAAGACCAGCTTGCAAAAAAGAATTAAATCAAAAAGCCAAGGTTTTTTAAGACGAAATTAAGATTTTCTTTGGTGGTCATTGAGGTCGTTTATCTATGCGCAAAGTACAAAAAATGTTCCCCGTAAAAGTCAAAAGAAGATTCCTTCACAATTTTAGTGAATTTTTTTGATCTTGCTAAACACTTTTGGAGTCGATAGTCTTAATGCAACAGGAGCCTAAAATGAAATTATCAAACTTTAATAAAACAAGTCTTGTCTGTGTTATGTCTTTTTTGATTTCCCCAATTCCCAATGTAGCTTTAGCAGAAAGTCTCATGAGTCAAAATGTGGGGATGATTTCAACAAGCTCGGTTTTAGCTGAACAAACACGGGCTTCAGCCGAACAGGATATTCAAGAATTTTTGCTAACGTCAGCTGAATTACAAAAAGAACTTTTAAAACAAGGCCTTTCAGCTGATGAAGTTTCACAGCGCTTGGCCAGTCTTTCTGAACCTGAAATTCGTCAACTTTCATCGCAAGTTAAAGAAGCTCGCGCCGGTGGCGATATTTTAGTTGCGATTTTAATTGTTGTTCTGATTATTTATTTAATTAAACGCATTTAATTATTTTGCTTCGTCAATTCTATTTAATTATTGTTTTTTTAATAGTGTCGGGCTGTTTGACTCGGGCTGTTCAGACCGAGTCACTGCTTGAATCTAAAAATGATTTACCTCGGTCTTTTGAAATAAAAAATGTCGAATTTATTGATCAAAGCAGTGGATTTTGTGGGCCTGCAACGTTGACGATGGCCTTACGTTATCATCACTTAGACACAAGTGTTGACAACGTCAGCCCCTTTGTTTTTACTCCTGGTGCTAAGGGAAGTTTTCAAGCGGATATGATCAGTGGGGCACGTCGGTTTGGTTTAATGGCCATTCAACTGAATAACTTAAATGATCTTTTAGCCGAAATTGCTGCAGGTCACCCGGTAATTATTTTTGAAAATTTAAGTCTGAGCTGGCTTCCGAATTGGCATTATGCTTTAGCCGTCGGTTTTGATTTAGACAAAAAAGAAATTATTTTGCACTCGGGCCATGATGCTTATTTTCATTGGGATTTAAGAAAATTTGAAAGATCATGGATGCTTGGTGATTACTGGGGTCTTGTTGTTTTACCTGCTGGCGAGTTGGCTAGCAGCGCCAGCGAGCTTTCCCACTCTGCAGCGGCTGTTGCACTGGAACAGCTCAAAAAAATGACTGAAGCTGAAAAAAGCTATTTGAAAATCTTGTCGAAGTGGCCCCGAAGTCTTGTGAGCTTAATTGGTTTAGCTAATATTTATGATCAGGCAGGAAAGCGCAAGGATGCTGTTCGCATTTTACGCCTGGCTGTTCAATATCATCCTGAATCTGAAGCGGCTCGGCATAATTTAAAAGTTGCTGAATCAAAATAGTTTTTAACCTGTCTTAATTATCACGTTACGGGAAAAAAGTACCCGTTATTTAAGTTAATACTCACTCCAATTGATTTTAAGTGGCTTCAGCTTTGCTACACAAAAGGCATATTAAAGGAGTTGAGTTTATGAAAAACAAAACAGAAAAAAAAGAAGTTATCCAAAAAATTGAAACAACTCCCAAAAAAATATTTTTTAAAACAGTTGTCGATGAAACTTATCTTGAAATTAATCAAACTTCGTTTCGCCAAAATTTTACTTATTTGCTGGCTCACTACAAAAATAATGTAACGACCACTTGATGATTCATTTGATCATTCAATAAATTTATTTCAGATTGATCTAAAACCTTTCCATCTAATTCAATAAGTGAGTTGCCTTTATTTAATCCTAGTGGGTTTTTGACAACGATCACATATTTTGTTTCTTTATAGATGTAGATGAGCTCGAATTCTTTCCATGACTTTGGGATGCATGGCGAGATCTCTAATCGAGAGCCTTTGAGTTTAAAACCAAGTATTGATTCAAGTCCCGCCCGGTAAAGCCATGACGATGAACCTGTGTACCAACTCCAACCCCCACGTCCCTCGTGTTGATTTCCAGCATAGATATCTCCAGCTAAAACATAGGGCTCAATTTTGTAAACATCCGCGGAGGCAAATGTTTGAGTTCGTAAAATTGGATTTAAGATATTAAAAAGTTTTAAAGCTTGGTCGCCGTCTCCGATTTCAGCAAAAGCCATCATCACCCAAATCGCTGCGTGAGTGTATTGGCCACCATTTTCACGAACACCAGGAATGTAGCCCTTGATGTAGCCTGGATCTTGAGAACACTGATCAAACGGAGGATCAAGTAAAAGAATTAATTTTGATTTTTCGCGAATTAATAATTCTGAAACTTTTTCGAGAGCATGATGAGCACGAGCCGGATCAGCTGCTTTTGATAAAACAGACCAAGTTTGTGAAATGGAATCAATGCGGCATTCTTGACTAGTGGCCGAACCCAGTGGCGTTCCATCATCGAAATAAGCTCGCTTATACCAATCGCCATCCCAACCATTTTTTTCGAGTGAATCTTTTAGAATTTTTAAATGAGCTTTGTATTTTTCGCATGTTTCTAAAAGTAAAACAGAATCACAGTAAGGTAAAAAATCAGTAATAACTTTATACAAAAACCAACCCAGCCAAATGCTTTCGCCTTCACCGTGAATCCCCACGCGATTCATGCCATCGTTCCAATCGCCCGTTCCAATCAAAGGTAACTGGTGTTTTCCTAATAAAAGCGAGCGATTGATCGCTCGTAGACAGTGCTCAAGAACGCTTTCAGATTCGGTTGAAATTTGCGGTAAAGTATACGAATCCTCTTGATCGGGTTTCAGTGATTCAGCAACTAAAAAAGTTGTTTTCTGTTCTAGAATTTGAATGTCACCGGTTTTTTCAATGTAAAAGCTAACAACATATGGAAGCCATAGTAAATCATCGGTCATGCGTGTGCGAATTCCGCGGCCGGTCGGGGGGTGCCACCAATGTTGAACATCGCCTTCTTTAAACTGATGCCGGCAAGCTCTTAAAATTTGTTCTTTGGCTAACTCTGGAGCCGCATAAACAAAAGCCATACAGTCTTGCAACTGGTCTCGAAATCCGTATGCGCCTCCTGATTGATAAAAAGCTGTGCGTGACCAGTAACGACATGACAGCGTTTGATACAACAACCAGTTATTCATTAAAATATTCATTGAGGGTTCTGGAGTTTTAATTTGAACTACATCTATTTTATTTCGCCAAGAGTGAATGACTTCATTTAAAGATTTTTTCACAACATCAAGATCTCTGTAACGTAAAGTCAATTCGCGCGCAGATTCTACACTTCCACACTGTCCAAGTAAAAAAGACATTTCAAATTCTTCACCCGGATTTAAAGTGATCGATGTTTGCAGCACAGCGCAGGGATCTTGGGTTGTGTTTCTTTTTTTAGAAAGACCACTTCGTTTCAGTGCGGCTGGGTTTTCGTAGAAGCCATTTCTTCCTAAAAATTCTTTTCGATTGCATGTAAATGTTCGCTCAATCGGGCTGATGTCAGCAAATGCAATTTGATCAGCGAATTCGTTATCATGCGGGTTACGAGCAAATAAAGCGTGTGTGATGTCATCGACATCACACACTAAAAAGGGCGATGTTTTTTCGCGACGATTTCCAAGCACCCATTCGGTGTAGCTTGTGATGGAAATTTTTCGTTTTCGGCCTGACAAATTTTTTAACTTCAAAAGAGAAATTTTAACCGGATCTTTTGGGGGAACAAAAAATTGAAGATCGTGTTTAATTCCGTGATTCTCGTGTTCGAATGTTGTGTAGCCTTGACCATGCCGAATAATATATGTCTGCTGACTTCGGATGGGTAAGGGCGTGGGTGTCCAAATTTCACCGGTTTCATCGTCGCGTAAATAAATAATTTCGCCACTTGGATCTTGCACGGGATCATTCGACCAAGGAGTCAGTCGATTTGTTTGACTGTTGACGGACCAAGTAAAACCCGAACCTGACTCACTGATTTGAAAACCAAAACCCAATTCATTGCCAATCACATTAATCCAAGGTGCAGGGGTATTTTTATTTCCCTGAAGAATCGTGACGTACTCTTTTCCATCGGGGCTAAATCCACCCAAGCCATTGAAGTACTCAAGCTTAAGTTCCTGTGTTCTTTGCGGTTGGCGATCGGCTATTTTGGGCGTGTATTGAGCTTGTTGAGGATATTTTTGTTCGATCGTGCGTCGATTAACTTGTTCAGATAAAGGTTCATGCGCGAGCAAAGTGACGCGCGCAACAGCTTGTATATGTGCAATGTCTTTTACTGCGGTTAAATCTTGGCGCAAAACAAAAACTCCGCCATTTTTATTCAGCCAGCTTTGACTTCCGGTTGTGCGAATTTGCAATTGAATTTCATCTTGCAGCTCTTGATGGTAAGTTGCGATGTGCTCGTTGATAATAATAAAGTCATAGCTTAGGCCTTTTAATCTTAAGTACTCGTGACATCTTAAAAGTTTTCGAATCACTGCCGTATCTTTCAGATCACGAATCGTCACGACAACGATCGGCAAATCGCCACTGATGCCACTGGGCCAAAGACTTGACTGTTTGTTGGTGTTGGCCGCACGTAAATAAGTGGGTTGTCGTAAGCTGGGCTCTGAAAATAAAATACGTTCGGCCAATCGTTGATAAAGAATCGCTGATTGCGAATCAATATTAAGATGTCGCATATCAACTTGCGATTGAGTCCAGGCCAGTTTTGATTCACGGTCGAAAGCATGCGTGTTGTAATATCGATCAGCAAGCTCAAGTGCTTTTTCACGTGATGGTGCGAAGCCTGTTGTGAAAGCCACTTGAATTTTTGAATTCGCTGGCACTAAAACTTGAATTCGCAGAGACAAAATGGGGTCAATAGTCGCGCCAATTGAATTGGTTAACTTTTTTCCTTCGTCAAATGCAGAGGCATCACGAAGATTACGACCACGACCAATAAATTTCGCTCGGTCGGTCTCGTATTGAACTTCAGATAAAATTTCAGCATCCGTGTAAACCACATGAAGGCCCCAATTTTCGTTATCTTGATGAGATCTTTTACGTCGCTTTGCTAAAAGTGCATTTTTTGACGATATAAATTCAGTCTGGATAAAAAGTTTACTAAAAGCTAAATGATCTAAATCATTATTCGAAGGTCCTAGGACAGGCTCAAGATAACTGGTTAATTCAAGACGCTGAATGTGATCTGCATGATTAATCAAGGTCACTTGCCGAATTTCAACATGATCTTCGGGTGCCACTAAAATTTGTGTGTAAGTGGAAATGTCTTTGTCGCGACGGCTGAACTCAACTTTATCTTCACTAAAAGTCACTTTATAGGATTGTGGTAAAACTGTAAAAGGCTGATAGGTTGTCGACCAGATTTTTTTTTCAGTCATGTTTTGGATAAAAATAAAACTTCCATCAGGATCTCTTGTTGCATCTTCTTTCCATCTGGTTATTGCGACTTGATCGTATTTTGAATAACCACAACCTGCGGTTGAAATCATTAAAGAATAATTTCGATTTGAAAGAAGTTGAATTCGCGGCGTTAAACTATTTTGGTCGGTGTAATGCCTTGTCATCGAATGCGTCGTAGGTTGCTTCTGTGTTTCAATTTCGATTTCAGCTGCTTTGGGCGGCCGTGGCTCTATACCTTGAGGTATTCTTTCTTGTAATAGAAGCCGAGTCGCTCGCATTCTGGGATCGGAATGAAAACGATTTTGCATAATTTGATGATGGATCACATTATTAATTGCAACAAGGCTCATCCCTTGATGATGAGCCATAAAAGATTTAACAATCGCAAATTTTTCATTTTCAGGAAGCCGTTCGCGTGTGTAATCGACCGATTCGTAAAATCCGTACTGAGTTAAAAGTTGATTGCTCTTAAGTCGTTTTAAATTTTCAATGGCGGCCTGAGGATTAACTTGCGCAGCCAGTAAAGTCGAATACGGAGAAATCACTAAATCATGACTCAGTCCACGTTTCAGCCCAAGGCCTGGAACACCGAAGGGTCCGTATTGATAGTTCATTTGCAGATCGCGAGCATTGTAACCGGCTTCAGAAACTCCCCACGGAATATTATTTTCAGAACCATATTGAATTTGTCGCTTGACGACACTATGAACTGTTTCATTGAGCAAAGTGTTTTCGTAATTTTTTAAAACAAGTAACGGCATGAGGTATTCAAACATCGAAGCTGTCCAAGAAACTAAAGCCGAACTGCCCGCAACAGGAACCAGTTGTCGTCCCAACCGAAACCAGTGCTCTTGTTTTACGTCAGTTTTAGCAATCGCAACAAAACTTGCCAGACGAGATTCCGAGCCCAATAAGTCATAGAGACCGCGATCAAACTTTTGATCCGAGACATTATATCCGATGACAAAGACTTCACGATCTTTATCCAGCAAGAATTTAAAATCCATTTCACTAAATTTTTGCTCTAGAAATAATGCTGCATCACCAGCTTGATCAAAGATTTTACGAAGTGCCAAATCAGCTTTTTCTATGAGCGAAATAAGTTCATTTAAATCATTTTTAATAGCAACATCATCAGATTCTTCAGAACATCTTTTTAATTCTTTTACGGCTTGCTGATATGTTGATTGCATATCTGTTAAAGTTAAATTAGTTTTCAACTGTGATGTTTTTTTGAACCATTCAATCAGCAAAAATGGAGACTGAATAGAAATCTTAAGTTCGATTTTTTTAAAATAAGCCGTAGTCCATGGCGCTTGAATTTCAAATTCTGATTTTGCCTCTTGAATTTGCGCAAGACCTGCTTGAACCCAGCTCAAGATATCGGATAATCCTAAGGCTTTCTTTCTTATTTCTTCAAATGATAAATGAAGTCTGTCTAATGATTCTAAATAGCATGAAAAATCATTTGTATTTGCAGTGACCAAAATTTTTTGACATTGATCTACTTCGGTCAACAGATCTTGGAATTTTTTTGGAACCGCTTCAAGTTGGTCTTTGATGATAAACAATAAATCTGCTAAGCCTAAAAAAATTTTTAAATCGACAACAATATATTGAGGTAGGGCTAAACAAGCTTGTTTTGTCGCGATCAAATAGCCGGCTAAGTTACCACTATCGACAGTCGATACATATTTGGGGTGAAGGGCTGTCAGCGACGTTGTGTCGTACCAGTTCAAGTAGTGTCCTTTGTATTGCTCAAGCTTTTTCATCGCTTCGAGAGTTCGGCTTAATTGATCAAAAAATTTTGAAGTGCTGATATAGCCCAGGTCTCGGGCTGATATTAAAGAAAGCAAGTACAAACCAATATTTGTAGGCGAAGTTCGATGCGCCGTCAGCGGAAAGGGAAAAATTTGATGATTATCTGGCGGTAACCAGTTATCATTCGCAGTCACAAAAGTTTCGAAATAATTCCATGTCAAACGAGCAATTTGCCGTAAGAAATTTTGATCATCTTTAATTAAGGGCTTAATTTTTCTTTTTAATCTTTGACTGGCGAAATGAGCAATCAACGGATAACACATCCATAGCGCAATAAAAGCAAACGCGAATAAAATATTTTTTACTTTTAAAACAATTAAGAGCAAAGTAAAAAATGCTAATAAAAATTCAGTGGGCCAAAAAGTTTGCCAAAAAGCTTTTTTAGATTGCTTGATTTGTTTTTCTGTTTGTGCGGCGGTAGCCCATTCTAACAGTTTTTTTTTGGAAAAATTTTGTCGATAAAAAACACGAAAAATAGCATCGATTTGAATGACAGATTGATGGGCTAAAAAAGACAAATGCAAAATAATTTGCATTACATTCGTTTTTGTTTTGGCATTGAAATCAGTGAATTTAGACGAAGGATCCCCTGAACGCGAAATAATAGGATCAAGAAATGTCTGAACTAAAATCGGAAAAATAATAAGTCCGATGATATATAATATCCAGACTTGTGGTAAACCCGGCAAAATCAGCCAACTGAATAAAATCCACAGAAAAGTTGTCGGTGCAACAAGGCTACGTCTTAAATTATCTAAGATCTTCCATTTCGAAATAAGGGATAATCGATTACGAACGATTTCTTTTTTTCCATTTTTAACGAAAGGCAAAATCCAGGGGCTGATTTGCCAATCACCACGTGTCCAGCGATGAAGACGTTTAAAAAAAGTGCCGTAACTTTGTGGGTAATCGTCTATTACTTCAATGTCAGTCAGCAAAGCTGTGCGAGCAAAAAGTCCTTCAAATAAATCATGACTCAAAAGAGTATTATTTGGCACTCGATTTTCAAGGGCTGCTTCAAAAGCATCGACATCGTACAGCCCTTTCCCCGTGTAACTGCCTTCATGAAATAAATCTTGGTAGACTTCTGAAACAGCTGTTGTGTAGGGATCAAGTCCTGTGTAACCCGAAAAAATTTTTGAAAAATAAGATCGTACTGAACTTTCGAGTGAAATACCGACGCGTGGCTGAAGTATTCCGTAACCCTCTGTAATCAGTCCTGAAACTGGATCAAAAGTCGGCTGATTTAAAGGATGCAATATAGTTCCCACCAATTGATGAGCTGTATCGCGAGGTAACTGTGTATCCGCATCAAGTGTGATCACGTAACGTATTGTTTTTAAAAAACCAACGGAAGCTTTGCAAATGCTAAAACTTAAATTTTCGTGACCTCGCAAAAGTTGATTAAATTCTTGAATCTTACCACGTTTTCGTTCCCACCCCATCCAGGTCTCTTCAGAAGAATTCCAAAGCCTGCGTCGGTGAAATAGAAAAAATTTACTTTGTGAAAGGGATGCATATTTTAGATTCAGACGTTCAATTCCATCAATTGCAATTTGAAGCAGAAAGTCATCGGCTTGTGTCGACTCGTTAGCTGCATCATTAAAATCCGTCAACAGTCCAAAAAAAATCTCGTTATCAGAGTTTCCTAAAAAATGAATTTCTATTTTTTCGAGTAGCTCATTGATCACACTTTGATCTGATAACATGCAAGGAATAACCACCATTGTTCGTGCGACAGTAGGAAGCCCTTTAGATAAATCAATTTTGGGTAAATTTTGTGGGCGAATTGTATGAGTTAGAAAAATATTCGTTAGACTGAGTGCCAGCTCGCTGCAAGGAATAAGAATCAAGAAAAAGATCGCTGTCATGACTGGCCATGAAACTCCGAATGTAAAAGCATAGTAAAGTGGAGCTACCGAAATCAAGGTTAGAAAAAGTAAGATTAATCCAAAATAAGTCAAATAGGGTTGGGCTTGGGCCAAATCAATAAATCGTGTCGTTTTGTAATTAAATAATTTTTTTGTTTCAGAAAAGCCGCGGTCAATTAAGTAATATCCAACATGAGCTTTTCTTGAATCTGTCGGATTTGATATCTTGGATTGCTCAGAGAGTTCAACAATTTCTTTTGTTATGTCAGTTTCAAGCCGCTTCGTTTTTTTACTTAATTTTTCAATGGTATGGCGGTAGCGATCTCGGGTGGTAAAATCCATTTTTCGATACGTCGAATCTTTTTCAAATATGCGATCGACAAGACTCAAACTTTCAAAAAAATCTCTCCAATTTAGGCTAGAAAGTAATCGCATGCTGGTAATTATATTAGCTACAGTCACTTGATTTGCGGCTTGTCGTTGGTGAGATAAGTGAACAATTTTCTCGGCTGATAAATTGTTTTTAATAAGGTATTTTTCTAAAGAGTCAAGGGCAGGCCAAATTTCGGGCTCTTGATCACGAAATCGTTTTGCAAGCTGGGCTAAATAGGCGCAATCATCTTCATTTGAATTAAGACAATGCAAAAATATTTTTTCAACCAAATTTTTAAATTGAATGGGGTCTGAAACATTGTCAAAGATCTCGTCAGCAACCTGATTGGCACGATTTCTTTTTTCGTGATCCGTTAAAATATGTATCGATAGTCGACGTAAGTTTTCAACAAGCACTAATCGAAGTGTAATTGCCAAAGCCCAAAGTTCTCCAATTGTTAAAGCAGAAATTTTTTGATAAGACTGAATAAACTTTCGAATCGTCTCGGCTTCCAGTTCGCTATCGGTATGAGCGATCAATGCCAACGCAATAGCATAAATACGGGGATATCCTGTTAGTTCACCTAAAGAAAGTTTTGGAAGCTCTTTATAATAAGCGGGAGGTAAGTCCTCTTGAATTTCGCGAAGTTGATCTTCGACGATGTGAAAATTATCAGTCAGCCATTCGGCAGCTGGTGGGATTGTTTCCCTGCGATGAATGGCTTGAGTAAACGCGCGGTAATTCGATAAAAGAATTTTTCCATTCTGGCGCATCCGCGGAAGTAATGAATGAGAAACTCTTGGAGAAGAACTTATTTTGAGGTTTGCCGCCATAAACGCTGCGTACTCTTCAAGACGTTCGACGCTGTAAATTTCACTTTTTATCGGGTATTCATTTTCTTGCTGATTTTTTTTCAATTTTATTCCATTGCTCTTTCTAGTTAAATTCCAAACAACTTTTTAATAAACGGGACATAAAGACCCATTCAGAAGAAATTTTCCCCGTGATTGTCTCTAGTCATTTTACTCAGTCACTGAATAGTATCGTTTTAACTAAAGACCTGCTAAGCAGAGAACATGCCAAGCACAAAGAGCCAAAAATGAAAATATTAATTTATTCAGCTAAAAAGTTTGAAGTTCATTTTTTTGAAAAAATGATTTTAGAATTGAAATTGCAAGACCGTTTGGAATTATCTTTTACAGATGTTAATTTGAATTTTAAGACGGCTATTCTTGCTCAAGGCTTTAGTTCTGTTTGTGTCTTTGTGACGGATCAAGTGAACGCATTATGCTTAGAAAAACTCAGTGAACAAGGAATTAAAGTCATCCTGCTACGAAGTGCTGGTTTCAATCATGTCGATAGTCAAAAAGCTCAACTTTTGGGAATGACTGTCTTACGAGTCCCAAGGTATTCCCCCGAAGCAATTGCTGAATTTACTTTAGGACTTTATTTATGCTTAAATCGCAAAATTCATCGCGCTCATGATCGTATCCGTGAAGGAAACTTTTCGATCGAAGGCCTCATGGGGCACAATGTTTCAGGTCAAACAGTTGGAGTGATTGGAACCGGAGCTATTGGCAAGTGTGTCGCTCAAATATATCGTGGATTTGGCGCAAATGTTTTAGCCCACGACCTAACACAAGATCGCGTTTGGGCTCAAAAAAACGGTGTGGGCTACGTGAATCTTGAGACACTTTTAAAAAGTTCGCATGTAGTCACTTTACACATTCCATTGAATTCTTCGACTCGGCATATTCTTAACGCTGAAAGTTTCGCAAAAATGAAGTCCCAATCTTACTTGATCAACACATCACGCGGCGCTCTGGTCGAAACCGAAGCTTTGATCAATTCAATCAAAAGTAAACATTTAGCAGGTGCTGCTCTTGATGTTTACGAAGAGGAAGAAAGTCTTTTTTTTAAAGACTTGTCGGAAGAAATTATCGATGATGATCACTTTTCAATTTTAAGTCGATTTCCAAATGTACTTGTGACATCTCATCAAGCTTTTTTAACTCAAGAAGCGGTGACTGAAATTGTTCATATTACATTGATGAATGCAATCAGCTGGCTGGATAAAAAACCGCTATTAAACTCTATTTTCTAAAGCAATCCTGAAGCAATATTAATCGTCAAAGCTAATACGGCTGCATTAAAAAAGAATGACAAAATAGAGTGCAGCAAACAAGTGCGGCGCATTTTTTTTGAAGCTAAGGTTATGTCAGCCGTCTGTGCTGTGGCTCCAAGAATAAACGAAAAGTAAATAAAATCTAAATAATCAGGATCTTCATTTTCTGGTAAAAAAACAAGTCCACCCGATTTTGTGGGGTGTTGTAAATCGTAATAATAATCGTGAGCGTAATGTATTGCAAAAACAAGATGTGTAAAAAACCACGACAATACAATTGTACTTAATGCTAAAATAATATGTTCTTGTTTTTCTGCCAAAGCATAATTTTTGACCGAAGCTAAGTTCATAAAAATGGCGCTCATTGAAAATACTAATGCCAAAACAACTAACAGTAAAACGACGAACTTACCATCATCTTGCTGCAAAGCTATTTTACGAATACGTTCTGTGTTTGATTTTGAAATAAGAAATGCAGCCCAAGAAATATAAAAAACAACGCCAAAATTATATCCCACAAGAGCTTTAGATGCTCCAGCGTTCAGCCCAAAGTAGGGACAAATTAAATAAATCAAAAAACTAAATAAAATAGATATAAAAAGTCGTGGATGAAGCTTCAGTAATCTTAAAAAATAGTTCTGTTTGATTTTCATATTTAATTAAGTCTACATTCTTTATTTGAGTCAAGTTCATTTTTTGGCTCATCGTAAAATGCGAAAGCGTAGAAACTCCACTTCCTTATCTTTGAATCAAGCTCTAAGCGTCTCTAAGTGGACTCTCTATTGCAAAAAATGAAAATGGGATTGATTCAACATATTTAGTCACTCATTTGGACTTTCACAGTCCAAAGAAAGTCGGTTTATGAAAACCAAAGCTATTAAGCCTTATTTATTTTTTCGCAAAATTAATTTTAAAAATTGTATTTATATTGGAGCCTTTTTAGGGGCCATGATTGTGAGTGTCGGATATTTATTCATTGGTGCTACAATGGTTCGGGAATCAATTCGACCTGAATATACTTTTTTAATGACTGGACCCGCAATTCTTTTTTTTATGTTGTTAGGTGCATTTGCTGGATCGCTCGGGGGAGCTTTAGTGGGACTGATCACATTGGATTAAGTTTTTAATTTAAGTCGGATAGCGCCTTTAAAAAATTTTGGATCAACCGTTTTATTTCCCTGAGTAATCAAAATCAAATTCTGATCAGCCAGAAGCCGTGCGCTACGGCGCACATGCTCCATCATAACAGAATCACTTTTAAACTGAGGTTCTAAAACTTCGCTTGGGCAAATTGACTTTGAAGCTCCTCGTAACTGTAAAAGTTCTAAAATTTTGTTTTTAAAATCAAATTTATTTTTATTTTTTCGGCACTCATCACTGCAGTACTTAATCTGATCCCAGTTTTTGAGCCACTTTTTTCTGGGAGTAATTTCACGGCCGCAACTTTCACATATTTTTGCAAGCTGTTCCATAAACGTTTATTTCAATTCACAGTAAGGACTATCAGCACAAAGATTTTTTTTCTTTTTAGGCAAGTAGGGGCGGGCTGCTGCAAAAACTTCGTAGCCTAAATCCATTAATTTTTTTACAAACTTGACCTGGGAAAATCTGTGAAGCCAGCGGTACTTGGGTAAAATGCTCCAGATCGCTTGAAAGGCCGCAATACGAGTTAATATTGTACCATCCGATTTTTTAGCATGCATAATTTGATGAACTTCAAAGGGATCAACACCTTCAATTTTTGCGTCAAACTTGTCGGAAGTAATATCAACAAAACGAATATTTTCGCTTCCTGTTTGTTTTTGATAGTGATGGATTTCTTTCGAGCACAGCACACAAAGTTCGTCATAATAAACAGTTAGTTGATCCATGACATAATTTTAACTGATTTCGCTATTATTTTCAAATTTTCTGCCTGTTCTTATTTAAAACGATTACTATCGATTACAGACCTGTACTTTAACAGGAATTAAGTGGGAAAAAAAAATCATGGCAAAACAGGCCTCTTTTAAAGATCGAATAAAGTTAATTGATCAAAACGACAAAGATCGTTTAGTTCGTATGGGATGGGAAGATCGAACAACTTTTGAAGTGATCGAAAAACAATTTAATTTAACACCCAATGAATTTATTCGATTTATGCGGTCTGAACTTGATCGTAATGCTTTTGAAAGATGGAGAAAACGAACTCATACTCAAGGGCATCTAAAACATGAAAAGAAGCGGGGATTTAAAACAACGCGCTTCAAATGCTCTAGGCAATCTGTCGATGGCATCACTAAGGGTTGGAAGTAGTTTAAGCAGCTTAAAAAGAGCTTTCTTTGTAACATAGAGACATTTTTACTTGATCTGCTACAAGACAAATGAAAAACTCAAATCAATTTAAATTAAACTTTAGGGTATATTTTTTTGAGTTTAAAAATAGGTTTATTCATTCAAATTTTTCTGATTCAGTTTTGTTTGGCTTCAACTGACGAACAAATTAGTCTCGATCCTGGTCCGACCGAACTTCAGGTTTTGGAATTGAGGACCCGCTCGATCTCAGATAGGGAATTGTATGACCGAACCCAAGCTGTCCTTGATCACTTTTTAGTTCCTCTGGAAGTGCTTGATCCAAATGCTTTCAAGGATCTTGATCATCTTCCAAGTTTTACAAAACTCCAAAGCCGGCTTTCTCTGTTTGATCCATTTCAAGTTTTTAAAAATTTTATTGTAACAACTCCAAATCTTATTCGAGTATTTAGTGATTTTAAATCGCGTCAAGTTTTTGAATCTGAATTTAATTTAAATTCACAGCCACAACCTTCAAGCCTTAAAGCTCGACTTCTAAAAGCTCAAAAGAATGCTGCAAATGAGATATTTCGTGGACTTAAAATTGCTTTAGATCCGGGCCACATGGGCGGCACTTACTGGGACAAGCAAACAGGAAAAAAAATATCTGACGGACACAATATCGTCAGTGAAGGGCTTATTAATTTGCAAGTTTGTTTGCTTCTTAAAAAAGAGCTTGAAAATCTGGGAGCCGAAGTTCTTGTAACTCATGAAAGTTTAGCGCCAGTTTCCTCAATAGATCCAAATCATTTTGATTTAAAAGAATTTTATTTAAGAGAATTCAGAGCTCAGTCAATGAATGCTTGGTTTCTGGATTTGATCTCGAGATTTCCGATCGGAGAACAACTTTTCAAAAGCTTCACTCAAAGCAGATTTTATCAACAACTTATAAGTGAAAAAATGCGCAGCACTTATTTTATCAAGCGCGCTGATTTGGATGCTCGCGTTGAATTAATGCGTCAATTTAATCCCGACATAACTCTTTACATTCACCATGATGCAGCTTCTGCAAACTCGGTCGTGAACGATCAATCACCCAACCGTACAAGAGCCTTTGTGCCGGGTAGTTTTCAAATTGATGAGCTTGCGACCGCAGAAAGTCGACAGTCGTTGATGCGGCATTGGCTTGATCAAGACTCGTGGGATTTGTCTTTGCAGTTGATTCGTGAAACACTATCGCAAATCAATCAGCAAATGAAGATTCCATTAGCCACTTCAGACGGTGGACAAAGCGTAAAAATTGAAGACGGTATTTTTGCACGGAATTTATTAGTGCCTCGTAAAATGAAAAACACACTGACAGCCTATTACGAACTTTTTTATTATGATCGACGTGAAGAATTTAATTCTCTGTTGCAAACAAAATATGACTTGATTATCGACGGGAAAAACTATCCGTACTCGAACCGAATTAAGCAATCTGTAAGTTCATTGCGTGATGGTCTAGTTAATTTTATTAAAAACTTAAAAGAATGAAAGAAGCGGGATTGATGAGTTTACATGTTTTATTTTTAGATGACGAAGCGATGATTTGTGAATGTTTTGTCGAATTGTATTCAAAAAACGATATCAAAATATCAGCTTTTCAGTCACCTAAACAGGCTATCGAATTTGCCCATGAAAATCAGATTGATCTAATTTTACTTGATTATCGAATGCCTCAAATGAGCGGCGATGAAGTCGCAAAACTAATGCCGCCGAATATTCCGATTTATTTACTGAGTGGTGAGCTTTCAGCACGGCCTCAGTTCGCATTTGCCGGTTTCATTTCAAAACCCTATAATGAATTAAATATCCATAAAATTTTTAATCACGTGATCAATACAAAAAATATTCTTTAATTTTTTTAAGTAAAACTGAAAATTGATTTTCAGTGCTTGTTTGCGACAAGTTAAGATAACTGGATTGAATATTAATTTTATGAAGTCCTAAGCTTTGCAAAGACTCCGTTCGAACAGACGCTAACATATCGACAAAATAATTTTTAAACCAGTCATCTTCACGACTTAAATTAAGGCCCAATAAATAAGGGCTGTATTTATCAGTGTAGAGGGCCTGCTTGTTTGCATCTGTGATATAAAAGCGAAGCTTTTGGTCTAAGCTTAAAGGCGTAAAAGCGTTCATCCAATCTTCTACTTTTAAAGGGTTTGCTTCGTTCGCATCAAGAACAATCCAACCTTCTTCTTTAGAAAAAGCGATCGTTGCCACGTGGTAACCCCAACTAATTTCGGGCGAACTGGTACTTTTCATTGGGCCGACAGCCCAAATTTTTTGAATGGATTCTTTTTGTAAACCCATTTTAAGAAGTGTTAAGTGAATATACATGGCTCTTCCAAAACAATATCCCATCTCTTCGTTTTCACGAGAGTATTTTGTGACTTGTTCATATCCCACAACGGGGTGATTAAAAGTAGCTGATAAAAGCTTAAATCCATCAAGCCAAGAAATCGTCTGCGCTCGATGTGATTGTTGAAGTGGAATGTAAGAGTTTAGACTTGTCAGCGTTGCAAAATTGAGTTCACGAACTTTTTCAACACTAAGCCCTTGAGTTTCATTTTGATAGTGCAAATAAAGATTAGGTTCTAATTTCTTAAAAGGTGATTCGTCAAAAAGTTGGACACACATACGAGTTTGGGCAAAAACTGTCGACGTCAGCGACGTGCAAGCGAGCCCTATAGCTAATAGCATTGTTATCATTTTTAGATCTACCGATTTTTTTAACATCGCAGAATTCGCTGCAAAAAATATGCGAAATGATAACGAACTAGTTTTTATTTAATAAGTCAGCAAGACCGCTGTAAAAACGTATTTGTTCATTTTGAATATAACTGACGTTATGAACTCCTAATAACAAAAACGATCGATAATCTAAAACCTGTTCCCAGTGTTCAAGGTGAATAAAAAAATGAGTGTCTTTGTATTGCCGTGCAAGTTTATTCTCGATTGTTTTGATTTCGCCGATACCCAACGCTGAAGAAAATCCCACAATTCCATCTGATTTTTCAGAAATAAAATAGCTGGTGACTCTTAAGGGTAAAGAAATATTTTTTGCATCTGTGATATCAATTGATTTGTCTTGAAAGCCGCCGAATGAAAAAACTTTTGTTTTTGGATGAATGTGGACTGTATCAATAAATTGCTTTACACCGACGGAAGTTAATTCAAACAGCCCATCAAGATGAGCCAACGAAGTGATGTCTTTGAACAGAAAAGAATGATCCAACCAATTTTGTACAAACTCTATTCCTTTGTAAGGAGTGCTGATTGTTAAAATCGTTTTAATTTCAAATTTTTGTCTATTAGCGACCCACAGCGAATAAAATCCGCCAGCACTGTGGCCCACTAAATTAAAGCTGACAGGATGCCCTTCTGCTTTTTCAACTTGCAACATAAAGCTTTCAAGTCGCGCGCCATTATCTTCAATTGTGCCAATCGGATTTAAATTCTTAGCGATATAAACTTGAAAGTTTTTTTGAATAAAAGAATTTATGATGTCTTGCGAGAAGTACTCTGGCGTAAAAGAGTTAAAAAATCCGGGTACCAGCACAACAACGTCTTTTGCGTTAGCCGTTATGTTCAAAAAACAAAACGTAAGGATCAAAAAAATTTTATTCATACTCTGCTCCTTTATTTTTTAGCCATCATCAGGTCAACAAAAGTTGAATGGTAAGGTCTGATCAACGCATCCACTTTTCGAGTTTTTAAATAGGGTAAATTCACGCTGAACTGCAGCTTCAGACCATTTTCAAGTGATTTAAAATCATAAGAGTCTTTTGTTTTTGGAATGATCAATCCTGTGAAATTAATTTTAAGCTGGTCCTGATCAAGATACTTCATTTTTTTTATGAGAATAGACCCTAATTCGAGTTTGCGGCCAATGTGAATTTGAAAGGGTAGGTTTTCATCAGTCTTTAAAATCCGATCATTGTCGTCATTTTGTGCGAAAGACATTTGTATAAAATTAAAAATATTTTTTTCTGAAACTTTTGAAAGATCATATCCTGAAGGCAGCCTTAAGTTAAGCTCAAGTGTAAATCCATGCAGCTCTGATTTAAGTTCGGTTTGAATATCAGCTTCCTGTTGATCTGACTTTTTAAAGCGTTTGACTAGATCATTGTACTCTGTTTTGTCACAAGATGAATTCAATCGATCACAATCAGCTAATTGATCCAAAATATATTTATAAACCGGATGATCACATTTTTCAGGGGTTAGACATTTATCTTTGTGAACAATCACCACATCGTCCGCTAAGCGCGTCCAAGATTGGCCTAACTTACCCAGGTAACCCAGCGCTTTTGTATAAATATTTTCAGTAACCAAAGTCGCGTGAAGTGTTTCAGCAAAAATTACTTTGTGATTTTCTGGACTAATT
Source organism: Bdellovibrio sp. (assembly GCA_043747435.1). GTDB lineage: Bacteria > Bdellovibrionota > Bdellovibrionia > Bdellovibrionales > Bdellovibrionaceae > Pseudobdellovibrio. The sequence goes on from JAYTPD010000003.1 coordinate 24,384, forward strand.
GAATAGCGAAAAGATTCAACGGGTGTTAAAGCTCCTTCAGCATAATTTTTATTTTGCTCCAGCGCATAGTAGAATTGCGCGAGCGAGGACGGAGTGATCACAGCATTGTCAGTTTCGCGACGTTTAAATCCAAAGCTGTACTTCGCAAATAAGTTATTTAGATCTGCAAAAGCCTTCATTTGAAAATCATTGCAGCCCGGTGTTTGAGCCCCTAAATCAGTTTCAAAACATTGAACTAAAGTTGAAATGCTTAACCAGTGTGTTTTTGTTTTTTGCGACATCATCGCTAAACGAAGTTCTGAAACCGTCGGGCCCGCAATCGACAAAGACTGCAGCTCAGCAAAACTGATTTTTGCAAGATCGCGTAGGCTTGAATTTCTTAAGTTTCTTAAAGTTTCATAGTTATCAAGAGCCGTGGCAAGGTCGTAGGTGTAATAATCTTTTATTAATTTATGATCGAAGAAATTTCTAATTTGCTCGATAGATTTCATCTGATCAATAGCCGGGAATAGTGATCCTTGATTAATTCGATCTTGAATACCAGCTAAGGCCGAGGCTGCTAAGGCTCCAATGTATTCATAGGTCAAATCTTGACTGGTTTTATTCATCTCTAAAATGACAGACTTGATCGTATTTTTTAAAGTGCCGATGTCGTTTGTGAACAAAGCCGCTTCTTCGGCTCCCCAGTACGCAGCCGACAGACTGATAAAGTTTTCTGTTTGCTGAGGGTATTTTTGATGTCGAGGATCTTTTAACGAATCAAAGTACCAAGCTACGCCAACTTGTCCTCCCATGGAATAAGCCAAAACAGAGATTTTATCATTTGGATTCAATATCGGAATCAACACATCCAGTTTTTGATTAATTTCTAGAGCGGCTTTATGGGGTGTGTAATCTGACTGGGCAGTTTTATAAGTCAAATTAAGTGGAACAACGGTATAGCCTGGATCAACTTTTTCAAGATGAGTTTTGATGAGTTCATGAAACTGACCATAGGAGTTCTCGTTTCCACGAACTCCATGTAAAGTGATAATATAATGTTTTTGGTCTGTTCGAACAGCAGCAGGATTGCGTTTAAAAAAAGTGCTGCAAGAGCTCGTCAAAAAAACGGCGCCAATGAAGGCGACGAACAAAAATAAACGCGGTTTAGTAATTTGTTTTATGACCCCTCCTAAAAACAACGTAGCTTATCTAACTAAGACATTACTGGGACTATTTAAACACACATCAATGTTCAATAGCGAGCCTTGTTCCTTGGCCTATAAATACTTTATTGATAGAGATATGCCGTGGCAACGAAGGCTCGAATAGAAACCAATGCGCGTTGTTATCAAAATTACACCATAATCAATTAAAACGTGTTTGACATATTGCGACATAGCTTGATCTGGGGTATAAGATTTGAGTTTCAAAAAATACAACGGGGGAATTACATGTCGAACACAGAGTCGTCATCAGCAATAGGTATTCAAAACGCACAAGAAATTCTTAATCAAAAATTAGAAGATAAAGAGATGAAAGACGTCGATTCGGGCGACATGGATGATGCGGATTCAGACGAAATCGAATCAGGAGCTTCAGCTCGCGCCCGTGAAGAAGCCGAAGCTGCGATCGAGCTTGAAAAATTAGCGCAAATGAATGGTTTTAACTTTGAAGAAGAAAACGATTTTGATTTTGATGCCGTTGATAATATTTTGGAACTTAACGAAAGCACATTTCCAAAATTCACTTTAGCAAAAAATAAAGCCCGCTTTCTAAGAATGGTTTCTTGGTACAGACAAAAAGAAGAGTGGATTGAAGTGGCCCCGGTCAGCGGAGTCACAAAATTATTTAAGCAACAAACGAAAGAACTTGAAGGTATTCGTTCAAGCAAATTAGATTATGAAATGGAACTTGAAACGGGAACCTTAACACCATCACAAAGATCTTATCGTCGTGACGAATTGAAAATGTGTAAAGTTCAAGAAAAAATGGCCGTGCATTTAATTTCAAAATTGCAGGTTAAGATTAAATCGGGACGCAGATAGTTTAAACTTTAAATTACAAGTGACATATGGATTTAAGAAAGCGCATAATTTTTTATGCGCTTTCTTTATTTTATATTATTAATTTCATTTTTTCGAATAAGCTGTTGGTCAGAAGAATTAAGTTTTACCGAACTTCATGTAGATCCTTTTTTTGAAAAAGCCGTCGATCAAAAATCTCAAATTATTTTAGCCAGCGGAGCTTTCGCCGTATTTTTAACAAACCTCAATGACGACAGCACACGCGAAGCTTGGAAGAACCATCAAAAAATGTCGAAAGAGATGTCCCGAGCCGGGGATCTTCTGGGGTCTGGGGCTTTGGGTGTTCTTTCGACTGGGGCGCAATATTTTTATGACGACGACAAAGATCATTGGCAATCGAATGCGCGCGGGCTTGTCTGGAGCACTTTATTTGTGACGGTTTTAAAATACTCTTTCGGTCGTCAGCGCCCCGGAAATAGCGACAGTCATTTGTCTTTCCCGTCGGGTCACACGACAACAGCATTTGCAACGGCCACCAGTTTAACTTACGCCTATGGCTGGGAAGCCGCAGCGATCGCCTATCCGATTGCGGTTTGGGTCGGGCTTTCGCGACTTTCAGATGATGCACACTATGAAAGTGATGTTGTCGCTGGAGCTTTCTTGGGTTTCTGGGCGGCGCGCGCCAGTGACTATTCAACGTCGTCACTCAAGTCTGAAACAAAACAAAATGTTTTTTTTCCTGTCTTAGGTCCTGACCTCAATGGTGTAACTTGGATCAGTTCATTTTAACTGTGTGTTTCAATCTGAGACGTTATTTGTTTTATTTCAAGACGTTTAGACCGAAAGTTATTTTTTTTTAGTTCAACCCTCATCTTTTTTTATTTCAAACCGATACATTCATTGTGAGTCATATGATTCATTAACTTATTGAGAGGGAGGCCACATGGCTCGTTCGTTTGTGTACATCGTGAGTGAAAATCCAGAAGTCGTTGATAAAGTAAAAAAATCAACAGAAGGTCAAGATGTTGGCTTTTTTACCTATTCAGGTCAGCAATGGAGAGAGGGATTAGATAATCCATTTTTTCGTTCGCAACTTGTAAATGGTGTACCGGCTCTTTCGACAGGGATGAATCCGCTAACGACAGACTCGTTGAGTAATGTTGTCAGTTTTCTAGGAAATTCTTCGGATGGAAAAGTTCAGAAAATGGAAGACCTTGAGGCTAAGGCAATTGAAGCCGCAATTAATCAATACAAGGGTAACTTAACTGAAGCTGCGAAAGCTTTGGGTATTGGGCGCGCAACACTGTATCGTAAAGTGAAGCAATATCACATCGATCCCGCACAAGCTCGCCGCCGTAAAATGGCTGCTTAGTTTATATTATTTAATTAAAGATGTTTTGGGCTCGACTAAAATCGAGCTTATCTGCATCGTAAATTGCGCTAGAGGTCTGCGTTATGAAGTTGCGGACTCGTCGACTTTAGAAAAGTGAGGCATACTATGCATATGACTCAAAAAAATATAACAATCTTATCTTTGTGCGCCGTCGTTGTTTGTGCTGTCGTTGTAAACGAAATAATTATTCGTAAGTCAGATTCAGATCAAGATCGCGCCGTCGCCAGTTTTGGTGAAAGGTTTGAACCCAATCAAATTAAATGGGAGCAAGAGCTTGCTCAAACAGTTTCGAAAGAAAAGAACGTTAAAACTCTTCTTGGTAAAAAACCAAATCTACAAGATCGTCTTTTATTTGAAGTCTTCGAAGGCCGCTATGAAGCCAAGCTTGATCAGGGCAAAATTCAAAAAATTTCTTTACTTGAAAACCAATCACCCGTTGAATTAAAAACTGAAGATTTTATGAAAGATTATGCTTTGGTCATGAAAACTTTTGAATCATATCAAGTTTCAAAAGTCGATTCTAAGAATGAATCCGTTCAGCTCAAAGATAAACTAGGTCAAGATGCAGGGACTTTAAAAATTGTCAGAGATGACCAAGGTCGTGTCGTAACAATCGAAGCTCAATAAGCCCTAAATCCATATTCAAGGTTATTTTTTAAAAAAATTTATTCTTAAATGCAAGCAAGCCGATAAGTTTGCATGGTATTTGAAGATCTATCGAGTAACAAAAAAGAATCTCCTCATTTTAAAAACGAATTTAAATTCAAAGTTTCGTTGTTGGATCGATTTTTTTCATTCCTGATTGATTACTTGATCTTATCGCCCTTTGTGAGCTTTATTTTATTTTTGCTTTTTCAAGATCCGCTTCGTTACTGGAGGTCAACGCCTTCAGCTCCGGAACAGTTTTCTTTAACGTTATTACTTGCAATCAGTTATGTTTTTTTATTTAGCCTTCTGCAAACTTTTTTTCTTTATCGCTGGCGTGCAACACCTGGACAATATTATCTAAAAATAAGTCTTCAATTTGAAAATGATGAAACTTTTATTTTTTGGCGGTCGTTAATTCGCCAAATGGGTTTTTGGTTTTCTTTTTTATTGCTGGGGTTGCCTTGGCTGGCGCTTTTATCGCATACGAAACAAAAAACATTTTATGATCGCTTAGGTGAATGCCAAGTTTTATCGAAGAAAAAAGAGACGACATTCTCTGACTTTGAAAACGAATACAAATTTTGGCAATCATTTTTAGCGACTTCGATGTGTTTTGTGGGATTTCTATTTCTTGCGTTTTTTTATTCGAGTTATGAAAATATCGAACAACGAACCGAGAGCTATCGTAAATACGCAAAAAATAAGTACTTTTGTAAAGAGCTCAATACGATAACTGAAACATCAAGACTGCAGTTTGCTTTAGCCATGAATTTGGTTGGACAACTTTCGGACGACTGTTTAGACAAAGAAGCTGATTTTGTTTTATGGAAACAAAAAAAAGACGACGTTGATCTTGCTTATTTTGCAAAATCGATGACTGAAGAGAATCGCGAAACCGAAAAAAAATATCTGAAACAAGCTTGTCAAAATGACTTGAAGGCTTTGGGTTGTACTTTAGCTGAAGCTTTTTTAAAAGCTGACTTTAACCATTTGTACGCAAGTATCAAAAATAAGAAAACGCTTTTAGCGCGAACATTGACCTACGAATTAGGGCTCATTTTAAATAAAGATGAAGATCAAAAAAATAACTTTAAGAAATTAGCTGATTTCGATACTCATCGAATGATGAAAAAGTATCTGATCTCGGAAATTCTTTCGCAGCAGTCGCCGAACTTAAGCCGAATGCCTGCAAGCAACGACAAAAAGCAAAGCGAAATCGATTCGGCTTTAGCTCTTGATCTGCTTGAGGACTTATGATTATTCCGGGCTTATTTTATCATCTTTTTCGAAGGCCTGCATTGAATTTGGCTTGGTCTGTTATAGCGATTAATTTAGTTATTTTTTTTTGGACCCAACTTTTTTTTGAAAGTTGGCCCTCGTACACGTTAAATCAAGACGTGAAAGATAAAAATTTTTCGACGGCTTTAGTCCTGATGTACAAGCAGACATTGGATCCGATTGAGTACAGCGAAGCAGCTGAAGCCGTTACTTTAACCCAAGCTCTCCGAGATCATCGCTTTTGGAGCCGTGTTTCGACTTTTCCTTTTAAAGGCGATGTCGTTCAAATTGAGCTCAATCGAAAAAGACTGCTTCAGTTTCAAAGAGAGTATTTTTCTTCGTCTCAGTATTTGCTGGGTTTGGGACTGATTGAAAATTCTCCTTGGTCATGGGTGACGTATCAGTTTACGCATGTTTCTTTGATGCATTTATTTGGAAATATGCTGATTTTATTTTTATTACTCACATATTTAGAATCAAGTGTGGGTTCCTTTTGGTTAATCAGTGTTTATTTGCTGGGTGGATTTGGTGGCGGTATCAGCTATTTACTTTTTGAAGGCAGTGGCAGTATGGCCGTGGTTGGAGCCAGCGCGTCTGTGTTTTCACTTTTGGCTTTTATTCTTGTGATCAAAAGAAACGAATCGATGCCTTGGAGCTACATCGTTGCGCCTGTTAAAAACGGATACGGTGTTATTTATTTACCTGTTTTTTTTATATTTCCAGTCTTTATTATGACCGAATTCATCACGTCACTTTGGGAAACCAACGGAGTCAGTTCTGCAGTTGCCGTGTCGGCTCATATTGGTGGAACGTTAACGGGTCTGCTGTTGGGCTTGGTGTACTTGTTCGAACAAAAGCTAACACTTTATTTAATTCGCATCTGGCAAATTGACCAACGAAAAGAAAACCTTCACTCAGACTAAATTTTTTAGTGAAGGTCTGTTTCTTCCGGAGCAAATCCGCGTCTCATTGTATTTTCGGTGACGACAACAGGTTCAGTGAATTGCTTAAGGTAATCAGGACCGCCTGTTTTTGAGCCGATGCCTGACATTTTGAATCCACCAAAAGGATGGCGATCGACCATAGCGCCCGTAATACCGCGATTGATGTAAATGTTACCGACTTCGAGTTCGTGTTTTACTTTTTCGATATTAGCCGGAGAGCGCGAAAATAACCCGCCGGTTAAAGCGTATTCAGTTGAATTTGCAATTTGAATCGCGTGATCAAGATCTTTGGCTTTAAGCACAGTCATAATCGGGCCAAAGAATTCGTTTTGAGCGACGTCATCATTTTCGTGGGCGCCACCGATGATCGTGATCGGAACAAAGTAGCCGCCTGAGGGGGCTTGGCTTTTAAAAAGAATTTTATATTTTGTGCTGGCTTGATCAATCACTTGCAATAATCTTGTGTAGGCTTCTTCATCGACAACGGGGCCTAAGTAAGCTTTTGGATTTTCAGCTGAAAAAATTTGTAATGATCCAGCGGCTTCAACCAATCGCCCGACAAATTTTTCATAGACTTCTTGAAGGACGATCACGCGCGAAGCCGCAGAACATTTTTGCCCTGCAAAACCAAAGGCCGAGTACAAAACAGAATCAACAGCCTCATCTAAATCGGCGTCGTTATCAATGATCAGAGCGTTCTTTCCACCCATTTCAATAATGCAACGTTTGACATGTTGTTGGCCGGGTTGCACGACGGCTGCGTTTTTTGCAATTAACAGCCCAACTGTTTTTGAGCCCGTGAAAGCGATTGTCGTTGTTAATGGGTGCTTCACTAAATAATCACCGACAACTTCGCCGTAGCCTGGTAAAAATTGAACAACAGAACTAGGCACGCCGGCTTGTTTTAAAATATCCATCAGTCCCTGAGCCACCAGTGAACTTTGCTCGGCAGGCTTCATCACGACTGTATTTCCAGTCACGATGGCCGCGGCCACTTGGCCGGTTATAATGGCCAGAGGGAAGTTCCACGGAGCAATCACTGTGACAACGCCACGAGGTTTGTACATGTAGTGGCTGACTTCCCCGGGAGCATGCCCAACACGAAGTGGTTTTTGTAATTCGCGCATATGGCTTGCGTAGTAACGTAAAAAATCAATCGCTTCGGCAACATCTCCATCGGCTTCGGCCCAAGGTTTTCCGACTTCAAGAATTTGCTGGGCCATCAGTTTAAATTTATTTTGTGCCATGAGGTCAGCGGCTTTATCAAGAATCGCGGCCCGTTCGTTCGCGGAAACTTTTTTCCATGTTGAATAAGCTTTGTGGGCCGATTGAATTGCGGCTTCAGCCATTTCGACAGTTGCCATTTGAACTTCAGAGACAATTTTTGAAGTGTTTGATGGATTTGGACGTTTAAAAATATTTTCTGACGTTAAAACTTTTCCATCGATCACAGGTCGCACCGAACGGGGCAGTTGCAACGTCAATTCTTGCAGAGCTTTTTCAATTTGGTGACGAACATCTTCGATTGCGAAATCCAGTAAAGCTTCGTTATGAAAAATATTTTGTTTTTTGGGAAGAATCGCACTTGTTGGAGTCAGTCCATTCGAGGGATCCTTCAAAAGTTCTGCCGGAGTTTTACTTTCAGCAAATTTTCCTCGAAGCCAAGACTCGTTGGATGTGTTCTCTAGCAATCGGCGAACCAAGTACGCCATTCCTGGTATCAGTTCACCGACGGGAGCGTACTCGCGCACGCGGTAGCCCATCTCTGAAAAAGTTTTTTTAATTGGTTCGGCCATTCCATAAAGCATTTGAATTTCAAACGCATTTTTTGGAAGCCCCAGTTGCTCGGCTTTCACTAAAGCTGCAGACAACGAGCGCACATTATGAGACGCGAAAGCCACGCGAATATGTTTGTAGTTCTCAAGTAAGAAGCTTGCGCAATTTTCGTAGTTTGCGTCAGATTCGGCTTTCACTGTGTAGACGGGGACAGGCCAATCACGCTGCTGCGCTTCGATGGTTTCAGAATCCCAATAAGCTCCCTTGACTAAACGTATTGTAAACGGAGTTCCGCGTTGACGTGCAAATTCAGTCAGGTCTTTGATGTCTTGAAAAGAATCGCGCAAATAAGCCTGCACGACACAACCAAAAAATCTGTAACTTTTAAATTCAGGCTCGGAGATTAATTCTTTAAAAACTTCGACAGTTAGATGTTTAACCCCGTAGTGCTCCATATCCAGATTAATAAAGACACCCAGCTCTTGGCCTTTTTTAAATAAAGGACGCAGACGATCTTTCAAAATTGTTTTTGTTTCAAGCCACGCTTTGTCGTTAATTTGCGAATATAAAGCCGTCATTTTGACTGAGACATTTATTTTGGGAATCGCTCCGTCAGCGTCGCGGTCTAATTGAGGAATTTCTTCCCAGTTTTGAGCATCTTTTGCAAGCCATTCGATCAGCTCAAGGTATCTTTTTTGATATTCGTTGGCTTCTTTTTCTGAAAGAGTTGCTTCACCTAAAATATCAACTGTGAAAGTCAGATTATTTTTACGTGCTTTTTTTAAAACAGCTAAAGCTTCTTGTGGATTTTCGCCTGTGATAAACATTTTTGCCATCGCAGTGACATTCTTTTTAATCGCTCCGGCCATCAAGCCGGGGGCTAAAGATCCTAAACCAAGACCGACGTTGAATACCGCTGGAAGTTCAGTTTTTCCGCCTTCTGAAAAATACTCTTTAAGATGTGTGGCCACATCATCACCTGATTTTAACGAGGGAAGCACATCGACAAAACGAAACATATTGGTTTTGAATTTTTCGTTCTTCATGCTCCATTCCATAATCGACCCGTACCAAAAATCTTTTGAGAATAATGAAGCCTTCGACTGAGACTCAATTTTTTTTAAAATTTGTTCGCCAAGATGAACGATTTGAGCTTGGCTGTTGTCTAAATTAGCTGACATAAGATCTCCTGAATGGGGTCCGTCGACGTGTGCCAGGATTTTGCTTATTCGATATCCCAAAGGCAAGTTAAAAGAGTGTGTTGATCACTCTGTAAAGTGGCTTCAAGCAAATCGCCCGATCTAAGCGGGCCGACCCCTGCGGGAGTTCCCGTCAAAAGAACGTCGGAAGCAACGACCGGGAAATGATTTTTAACAAACTGAAGCAAAGTTTCGGGTTTAAAAATCATATCTTTTGCGTAGCCTTTTTGTTTAATTTGGTGATTGATTTTAAGTTGAAACTGCAAAGATTCGAATGAACTGATCTCGGCTAAGCTGATCCACGACCCCAACGGACAGGCTGAAGTGAACGATTTTGCTAACGTCCACGGAGTGCCTTTCAGTTTGGCCTCGTTTTGTGCATCCCGAGCTGTTAAATCTAAAGCTAGCGTGAGGTGACTGTACTGCAAATTTTCATCAATCCATAAAGCGATTTCAAGCTCATGGTGCACATCGTTTGACCAAGCAGGTAATTTTATTTTTGAGCCGGTTTCAATCGATGTTCCCGCTTTTAAAAAAAATAGAGGTGAAGTCGGAACTGGATTTTTAAGTTCTGCGGCATGATCTGCGTAGTTTCGCCCAACGGCCCAGATATTTCTAATCAGATTTTGCGTCACTTGAACTCCCTTTTTTTAAAAATTTCCATAGGGAATCTTGCAATTCAAAAACTACAAATTGAGTTGGACTCCAATGTGAAAACTCAAAAGAATTCAAATCTTTATCTGAATTAATTAAAGTCATACTTTCTTCGATCCAATCATAATGCGTGCATAAAAAATGAACTTCTTTATTGGCCGACTGAATTTCAAAAGAATTCAAAAACTTTTGCACTCGTCCACGAAAGGCATTTCGGTTTTCACTATCTAAACGTAAATCAAGATGATCTGTAACTTGAAGTGGAGTTTTTAAATTTTGACTCAAAGGTTGAAATGTTTGGGCAGTTCTTATTTTGGGCGAAACCCAAAAATGAGTCGGCTTGGGAAGAATTGATTTATCAACTAATGAAATTAAATTTTCAGCCTGACTATGGCCCGCTTCGCTGAGCTCGGGATCAGAAAACGGGTTGAGTCCTTTTTGGGCGTGTCTAAATAGCACAACTTTCATGATCTAGAACGCTACCTTAAATGTTGAGGCTCCCCAACTGATTTGTTAATGTGATTTCCATTATGGCTAAAGTACATCGATTTGTTTCAAATGATTTCACGATTCGCGCAGCGGCCGTCGACGCAACAGAAGTTGTGCTTGAAATGCAAAAACTGCACGGAGCTTTTCCCTTAGCTGCAGCGGGTGTCGGAAAAACAATGGTCGGTGCATTGTTATTGGCAAGTCAGTTAAAAGATAATCAACAAGTGGGGCTTTTATTTCGTGGCAATGGCGCTTTAAAAAGTATTTACGCTGAAGCTGATTTCGAAGGTCGCGTGCGTGCTTACACTCCAAATCCACAGTACGTGCCACCACAATATGAAAGTGGTTTGAAGTTATCTGAGGCCATTGGCAACGGCACTTTGACAGTCGCGCGGCACCAGCCCTTTCAGAAGCAACCTTTTCATGGAACAGTTGAAATTGTCAGTGGTGAAATCGGCGATGATATTGCTCATTACTTGCATCAATCACATCAGATTCGTTCGATTGTCGCTTTGGGAATTTACCTCGACGAGAACGGCCTTGTTGTTAAAGCCGGTGGAGTTATTTTGGAAGTCATGCCTGGTGTAGAAGAAAGTATTGTCGATCTTCTGCAAAAAAATGCTGACGAGAAAAAACCAAGTATCTCAAAAATTTTACTTGAGGGCGGAAAACCCACTGATTTAGTGAAACCTTATATGGAAGGAATCGCTTACACACAACTTGAACACGATTACGAAATTAAATACTTTTGCCCATGCTCAAAAGAGCGAGTCATTGCAGCTCTGGAAGTTTTGGGTGAAGCCGATTTGCAAGACATGATTGATAAAGAAGAAAAGCCCGAGATCATTTGTCAAATGTGCGGAAAGCCCTACAACTTTAATGTGGATGAAGTCGTCGTGATACGGGAACGACTTCATCGCAATTCGATGCACTAAATTAGTTTTCAGTTGTTGTTTTTGCTTGGTGAGCCTTTAAAGCCGCTTTGCAAATTTGAACTTTTTCTTCGTACTCGTCTTCACGTTTATTCAAAACATTTTTGTAACCACGAAAACGTGTAATGCGATCACCTAAAAATTCTTCGGTCACGCCCACAAGTTTTTTTGTTTCATCAAGGCCGATTTTAAAATCATCTTCTTTGTCTGTTACACGATCGATGGGTTCAGTCCAAATGAGTTTTCCGTCTCCGCCGTTCTTGGGGTCTGACATTTGTAATTTACAATCTCTTAAAACGCCGTACAGGCCCAGTGAGCCTAACTTGCGCGTTCCGTAGACGCGGTCTTCAAGCTCATAAACTTCGTACTGAATTTTTCGTAATTCTTCGTTCATCAAAACTTTTTTCTGCACGACCATGTTGCCATCTTTGACGCCCAAAGCGGTGTCGCCACTGACTTGGCCCGAGCTTTCAATTTTCGTGTCAATTTTTTCGGCCTTATTTGCATTCGAAGCACAGGCCGATAAAAATAAACTTGCCGCCGCCAAAACTATTGCAACCAAAACCGTATTTACTGTTTTCATTTTTCCTCCTCTGTCATAAAAGACAGAAGCTCTATCATAAAAGCCGCCAATAAAGGGTCAAGGTCGTGAGGCTAATCAAACACGCTTAACGCAGAAAAAAAAGGTACCTGGCACCTTTTTCACCAAAAGGTGCCAGGTACCTTTTGCGCGCGCGGCTGGAGGCCGGGGTTTTTCTGCCCCTTCCAGCGAAGGAAGTAATTGTGATGGGATGGGTTTCACTCATTGAGTTCCACGATCGTGGAGGAGTGAAGGCTTGTCTTGTTATGAGACTAAAGCAAAGGTCTTGCCAAGAAATAATACTCAGTTATTTCAGTAGGTTAGTTATTTTGGAACCACCTCGGAGTAGGCTATTGTATTTTGAGTGAAAAATCAGTATCGAAAGATCCCTCGAGTTGCACTAATGTCTTGTATAACCAATCCTTTGACAGGGGTGTTGTCGTAGAAAGTCTTCGATCTATGGCTGCTTCATTCTGAGGCGTTCAAATCAACGAAGTTTGTTTTTAAAATCGAAGCGATCAAAAAAGATGGTCGAAATTTTGAAATAAATCATTTTGATGAAAATGATCAAAGCCCGTTCTTTAATTCTACTTCTATTGATGAGCTTAATTTTTTTCAGTTCCTGCACGCCAAAACCACAAAATGACTGCGGCTTCGTTCAAAATATCTACGGCCAACGCATTTCTTGGAAAGCCAAGTTACCGGTTAAGTTAACAATCCAGGCCTCTGTTCCCGTCGAACTAAAAACTGCGGTTTACCGAGCTGCTGCGACATGGGAAACTCAAGTGGGACGCAAAGTCTTTGAAATCTCTGAAGATTCTTCACAACTGAGTGCCTCACCCAGCCGAGATCAAAAAAACGGTATTTACTTTTTAAAAGATTGGGAGTCAGATAGAACGTCTGAACAGGGTCGCACATCTGTCTACTGGGCGGGTGATGAAATCCAAGAAGCTGATATACGAATCAACTCGGCTGACTTTAGTTACTACGATCAAAATCCTCAAGCACTGACGGGCTCATACAGGCTCAAAAGTCAGGGTCGAACTGCGATGGATGGCTACAGTCTTGAAGCTTTGTTACTGCACGAGATGGGACATTTTTTAGGTCTTAAACATCGTGAAGGCGCATCAGTGATGGCGACCCACTTGGCCGCTTTTACTAACCGAGTGCAATTGCAAAGCGTCGATAAAGATTCAGTCAGCTGCGAGTATAAATAGTTTCTCAGATTAAAGGAATGTAGATGAAAAATTTGAATGAACAACAAAATCAAGAGTCTAATTTAAATACGGAATTAAATCCATCAGCGAAGCTCGAGTTCGGTGATGTCGTTGTCTACCATGAGATGGCCGATCACACGGAAGTTCGCTTGAACCTGATCGATCAATTGCACTCACAATTAAATCAGTTGGATGAAATGGTTCAGCGTAAAAACTTTATGATGAAAGAAATTTTTAACGATTTGATTTTAAAATAGCTTCAGTTTAACTATTTTCGTCGGGTTCACCGACAGCTTCAAGTTTTGGAATTGTAAATCTGACGAAATCACCGATGCGTTCTCGAGTCATTCCGTCAGAACTGACGGGTCGGTTGAATTTGAATTCTTCGCGAAATGTTTGAAAGTTATTCGTGCGCATTTTTTTATTACCTTCTTGCACTTCATCGCCGAATTTTCGTTTTCCAGAAATAATCGCTTTATCCCGTTGAACTGAAACTTTTAAATGATCTTTTTCGTGTTCAGGGGCATAAGCTTCAATCACATATTTGTTGTTGTCTTCGCTAACGCGGCTTCCGCGATTTTGGACGCGGTAAAAATCATCGGATTCTTTCGTTTCATAGTTTTGAATCATCGTTTTTTTTTGAGCTTGGCGGTTGTAAATTGTTTTTCGCTCAGGGCTTTGACCTTCTTCAGTTTTATTTTCGACGCTTGACTGACCTACTGAATTTTGACGAGACTCTAAATCGGCCTGTCGGTCTTGCTGTTGGCGCAGTTTTATTTCTTCTTGGCGTTGGCGTTTGTCGTCTGAGTAAGTTCGATTGATTTCGGCTGTTTCAGCGCGGATGTGGTTAACAGCGTCCGCGGACTCTTGATCAACTTTTTTAGTTTCTTCAGAATAGTACTGCCGCATTGAAACTAAATCTTGCTGTTGTTGCGCCATCAATTCGCGTTTTTTGGCGGCTTTGTCTTGTTGAATTTGACGAAGGTAGCTTGATTGTTCCATTTTTCGATTTTTGATTGCATCAGCCATACTTTAAAGTGTAGCAAAAGTTCAGAACAGTGTTTAAAAAAAAAGATATTACTTCTTGTTTTTTTCAGATTCTGGGCTTTGGCTGGGGACAGCCGCTGGATTTCTGTCGGGTTTGTCGCAAACGGGCTGAAGAAAATCGGTGCGTCCTAAGCATCTCCAAGTGTCGACGTAAGTTATTTTTTCATCGGTATTCAGTGGAAATTGAGTTTTGTATTGGTCAGGATCAAGCGTTGATTGCACTTGTCGGTAGACTTGAGTTTTAGAATTGATGATGTGTAACACAAAAGCGCGGTACTCGGCCCAGGCCACGTTGGCCGAGCTAAAAAAAATGAATAAACAGAAGATACGAAATTTTTTTTTCATGTTGTAAAGAACATATCGGAGTTCTGGTGCAGAGACTTAAGTCGAGATTCATCTCAGCTCATAAGATTAATGAGGACGTTTTTGACTTGAGCGAAGATTATTTTCGATCATATAGAAATAGGCGCGAACGACGCGGTGCTTGGACTCTTGATCAAGCGACCGAATAAAGTCTTTTTTATCGTTTAAAGAAGTGATTTGCAAAAGCTTAAGGATATCATCTTGAATTTTTTTTAAATTGTTCACTTCAAAAAATTCGTCTTCAGAATAAGGATTTTTAAAAACTTCGGCGATCAAACTATTTTCGAACAAAACATGTATTCCCTGTTCTGATTGGCTCAGGATAGATTTCAAGTTGTTGACTTGATTTTCATTTAAATACACTTCAACTTTTGACAAAATAATTCCTTCTTATTTTAAGCCTATAGATCAAAAGTATTTTTGCAATACAGTCGCAGGCTATGACTAATTCAGTCATTTGTTTTGCGTGATGCTTGCTCTAAATTATTAAGTTAGCATTTCAGCAAGGGAGTGTGGAGTGAGTAAAGTTGCTACAAAATTAAACAAAAATATTAAATTAAAAAAAAATAAAAATATAAAAATTAAAGTTCGAAAAAATCCAGCGCTTAAGCGTAAAGCGCAAGCTCACAATGCGGCTAAAAAAATTCAAGAAAAAGAGCTGATTGTCATTGATGAAAAACAAGGCCTTATTTTTGAAAACGATAAAACTTTATTTGGTTATTTTTCGATTCCGATTAAAGAATATGAAACTAAATTTCAAAAACATTACGATGAAAAAAATGATTTTAGTTCGCAAGAGCAAATTGAAATGGAATCTTTACTTGAAGAAACTTTAGATGATCCAGACGAAATTTGGATCGATGATACCTCTTTTGATGATTTGATCATCCATACTTTAGTGAAATCTTTTGAAACCAAACAGCAAGTATTTGATTACGTAGCTGTTGTTTATATCAACACCGAAGAAAATTATCCGACTTTTGTTTTTATTCATTTTCCAACGAAAGACCAAAAGATGCTTGAGCACTTTCGCGAAAATGAAATTATTTTTCATCGAAAGCTTGAGGCCATTCAGTTTGCGGCGATCGACGGCGATTCGTTGCTTGAAGGTGATTACTTAGCGATTGGCTTACTTGAATCGATGATTAAAATTCGCAGTGAAAAAGATATCTCAACGGATCGATTTCAGACATTTGCTGAATGTCGCGAATCGACCATTAATACTCCTGATGAGATTTGGCGAAAAGTCGACACCGAAGGGCATGTGCTGGTGGCTTTTATAAAAGAATTCCCTGATATGGATGTGGACGATTTGCATTACATCGTCGTGACAGAAGAAGATGCTGAATCACAAGTGAATTCTTTATTGTTTTCATTTCCGACAAGCGATATCTCATTAGTGGATCGATATCGCCAAGGTGAAAACTTAGAAGCTGAAGAAGTCGCAACAGAATCAAGTCATTAAATTAAAAACAATACTGATTAAAAGACTGTTGCAATTGCGTCGATGTCCAAGCAGATACATCTGTCGCGTAAAGGCTATGAAGTTCTTGCAGATTCTGAGCGCGCGCCGTTCCATCTGAGTTATATTTATAATCAATCGGGCTTGCGTAAAAGCCTGGGATCAAGTGATTAAATTGCCCGACGATTTTTCCGTCAGAGCTGTAGACTACAACTTTTAAAACCTGAAACTGAATATTTGGATCATTCAGTTGAATATAAAAACCAGACTGACTATTTACGTCTGAGACAGAAACATTTGTGACGTTGGCTCCGACTGTTTGGCCTGTGCTCAGATCAAAAGCTGCGAACTGAAGGGGTGTTTGATCAATTTGAGACTTAGTTCCGACAACTCTCCATTTAAAAAATTTGATCGTGTTGCCTGAGGCCGTTTCGGCAGCTGATAAAAAATTAAATTTAACTTTGATCCAGTCTGAGCTTGTTTGACCGTTTTGATCGACAACAATCGATGAGTTCATTGAAAAGTTTGAATCTTTTGATTTATTGCAGTTTGCTAGAATTTTTTGTGAAGAGATATCGTAACGACTTGAGCTGTTGGTTGTGTTGGGATTTGATTTTGAGTTTCCGCAAGCAGCTAAGAATAAAGCCATCACTGTGATTAAGCTTAAAGTTTGTAAGTTCATTTTATTAATCTGTTTCATTGGAAGCCCCCTTAGATATTTGCTAAATAATTGTTAGCTACCTGATTAAGAAGCAAAGCCTTTGCCATAGCTCATTCTGAGAAACACTTAGGCAGTGCTGTAGTTTGAATTTGGTTGAATCACAATGAGAGTCTCAGAATAAGAATCAAATCAATCTAAGACAGTCGACATTTTCGCGCGCGTATTGTTCAAGTTTTTTACTGTCCCAATTCGACCCAGGTCACACCATCGCCACCGGATTCTTTGGTGCCAGCTTTCCATTTTTTAACGTAAACCGAGCGAGATAAATAAGTGCGAATTGCTTTCTTTAAAGATTCAGTGCCATGCCCGTGAATAACTTTAAGACGATCTTCATTTTGTTCAGTGGCGCGATCTAAAGTAATTTCAATTTCAGACAGTGCTTCGTCGACTGTTTTTCCACGCAAATCAAGAACACGGTCCGAGTCCAAAATCGTCACTTGCACTTGTCCACTTTGCCGCGCTAGCTGCGAAGTCGGATTTTGGGATTTTAATGAAGGCTTCAGTTCAGACCAGTGTATTTGCAAGCGGATCGACTGTGACAAAATCAGAACTTCGCCTTTTGAATTTGGCATTGATTGAACGACGCCATCTTGATTCAGCGAAGGTACGTAAACTTTGCTGCCCGCAGGAAATTTCTGTGCAAACTCTTCGGCCGTTTGAATTTGGTTTTGATTGATTTGGTTAATCGGCTTTGCTTTTACAATTTCGGGTAAATTAAATTTAATTTCTTGAAGCTGACGATGTTTTTCAAAAACTTGCGCTGCACTGACTTGCGCAATCGCTTCATCAACTTGAGTCGTGGCTTTTTTAAGAGCTTGATTCAGCTTACGCTCTTTTTCGTTTTCGAAGGCTTCAAGTTTTTGTTCGTACTCTTCACGAATTTTGATTGTTTGTTGTGTTTGTTTTTTGAGGTTATCTGAAAGTAAGCCGATATCTTTTTTCAGCGATTCAAGTTCGGCCATTTTACCTTGTCGTGCGCGCGCTTCGGGAGTAAGTTTTTCAATGGCGGTATCGATAATATCTTTGGATACACCGACTCGTTTTGCCGTTTGAATGGCTAAAGACTCTCCGGGAATGCCTGATAAAAATTGATATGTGGGCTTACCCAAGTTTGTATCGTATTCAAGGCTTCCGTTTAAAATCGGATCATTTGCATTCCAGCCCATCTTCAGCGGACTTAAGTGTGAAGTAATAACTCCGAAAATTTTATTGCGTGCGTATTTTTCGATAAAAGCCCGAGCTAAAGCGCTGCCTTCTTCGGGATCGGTTGAGCCACAAATCTCATCGATTAAAATTAAATGATCTTCGCCTTCGAGCCTTGAAGCTAAGTCTAAAATTTTTAAGTGAGCCGCAAACGTGCTCAGATCTTCGTCAACACTTTGCGAATCGCCAATGCCCGTAACGATCTCTTTGAAAAAAGGAAGTGTGGAACCTGCAGCACAGCAAATTGGTAATCCACAGCGTGCCATTTGAGCCGCAAGGCCGATTGATTTCAGCAGAACAGTTTTTCCCCCCGCATTAGGGCCCGATAAAATCAGAATACTTTTTTCTGATGAAAGTTGAACTGTATTTGAAATAATTTTTTTTGCAGATAGTTTCAAGACGGGGTGTACGAGGTCTTTTAAATGAATCACGTTCTCACTAAAATCACATGTTTGCGCCTCAAGCAATGTCGACAATTGAGCTTTCGCAAATATCACGTCGCAATTTTCAAGAATTCGTTTTGATTTTCCGAACTCGTTCGCTAACGTCGACATATAATCTGAAATTTCGGTTAAAAGTCTTTCAATTTCATCTTCAATATCAACTTCAATTTGGCGCAAACGATTATTTAATGGAATAATCGTTTCAGGTTCCATGTAAACCGTTTGTTTTGTCTGTGAACTGCCGTGTATCACACCGGGCACGAAGTGCTGCATTCCACCTTTAACCGGAATGACCCAGCGACCTTCCCGCGTGGTGACGTATTTTTCTTGTAGCATGTTGTCCATTTTGTGATCGTGAACAAGCTTATCCATTTGATTTTGGATTTGCCGCGCTAAAGAATCTTTTTCTTTAGATAAACTAAATAATTTTTCCGAGGCATCCATGCGGATATCACCCGAAGCTGTCATCAGTTGATCAATCGCTGATAAAGGCTCTTCGGCTTTCATTAAATTCTCGATTTGATCTTGAGACCATGAAGTCGAGCTAAGCTTAAGTGCTTCACTTAAAGCGACCACTTCAAAACAAAAGTGTCTGATATCTTTTAATTCTAAAGTTTTTAGTAAAGCTTTTTTTTTAATTCGGCCGATCCAAAGCTCAAAAAGATCTAAGCTTTGCATGTGAGGACGCACCCCTGATAAAATCACAGCTGCGCCTGAATCAATTTCATAAAAACTTTTTTGTGCATCGCTGGCTTTCGAGAACGCGCTGGTTAAAGCAATTTGATTTCGAGCGTTTTCGCTGGTTGCAAAGGATTTTAGTTTTTCTAGAATTTCAAACCAATCTAAATTTTTAATCGCGAACATAAATTCCTTTGTTTTTAAAAAACATCAATAAAAAGATCAAAACAAAAATCCACAAAATCCAATCCAGATGACCATAACTTGTGTAAAAAGTTTGTTCGGGTTTTTCAAGATATTGCACTTTAAAAGTTTCAGCCCAAGTTTGGTTCAATGGTGAGTGAGTCAAAATATCACCGTTCGCTAAAATAATTGAAGAGACTCCTGTGTTGGTCGCGCGCACTAAAGGCCGCCTGACTTCAATCGCGCGGGCCAAAGTCATGTACTCGTGTTGAAAGGGTTCGGCCCACCAACCAAACCATGAATCATTGGTCACATTAAAAATAATTTGCGCTCCTTTTTTTGCTAAGCCCCTCGAGAAGCCGGGATTTAAAGATTCATAGCAAATCTGTGGTCCCCATGTGATGCCTTGATGACCCATTTCAATTTTTTGCGGAGAAGGGCCGGGCCCCACTTTGTAAATTCCCACGAAGGGAAGAAGTTTATAAAGAAATGGAAGTTGTTCTCCGAGGGGCATGTATTCGCCAAAAACAAGAAGATCCGTTTTATTATAGACTTCACCCAGCAATTGTCTTTGCGGACCGATATAAAAGATAGAATTACTCATTAAAGAATTTCCTAAGTGATCTCTTTTTTTAAGATCAACTGAATAGCCACCTGTAAAGACAGGTTTGTTCCAGACTTGAACTGAGTTTAAAAGTTCATTTTGCTCAGGTCGATTAAAAAAGTAAGAGTCCAAGGGGAATGGCATCGCGGTTTCTGGCCAAATTAAAATTTCTGTTTCAGGTTTTTGCTTCAACAGCTCAGTGGTTAAACGAACATAGATATTTAAAATATAAGATTGAAAATTCGCTGACTTTTCTGATTGGATTTTTTCGATATTTCCGACGTTACCCTGAACCAATCCCACATTGACGGACTGATCAAAGTGGGACCATTTTTTTTGTTTTAGATTTCCCGAGGTTATTAATGCGATCAAGCTAAACAAAGCGACTAATCCGATAACGATCGCTTTTTCTTGATTAATTTTGAAAGTCATAAAACTTGCTGTTATGAAAGCTTGAAAAACAAAAATCCATGTTGAGAGTCCCCAAAATCCAACCACATCGGCCCACTGATAAAGTGGTAGCTTCATCCATAAAAGTGAATAGGCCAAATTCCATTCGAAGATACTGGGCCAAATTCTTTCAAGTAAAGAAAGGCAAAGGGCCATCACAAGTAACCGAATAAGAGTTTGTTCGATTTTGAATTTCTTTATCAGAAAAACAGCACTGACCATAGCGATCGGAATATGAAGGTGCATTAAAGCAGCAAACAAAATTAAAGCGGCGGCTGAAACAGACCAATGAAGTAGGCCAAACTCGCTTGAAACGTAAAAAATCCAATTAAATCCGATCAATGTTAAAATAAATTGTGTGACCCAAGCCGCCCAAAACGCGTGAAAATAAAGTTTTTTATTTTCAGTTGAATTTTTTAATAGACCTAAAAGCCCTATCCACAGCGGAGAGTAACAAAAAAACAAGGCCCAACCCGTGAAAGGAATGTAAGAAGTTCCGATGAGAAGACCACTCAAAACAGCCAACAAAAAAGGTCTAGGAATAGACTTGAAATATTTTAAAAAATTAGTCATCCTGTTATTGGTATCACAATCTGTTATTCGGGGGAAGACGCAGATGAATGTAGAAATAGAAAATTTAAAGAATACTCATGCTGTGCAAGATGTGCGCTTTCGCTGTCCGTGTTGTCAAAAGCTTTACAACACTACGACCGACGTTTTTTTGGGTTCGGCTCCTGTGTTTGATTGCACATCTTGTAAAAAAAGCTTTTCTCTGATTTCTGAAGTGAACGAGTTCGGTCTTTATAAATCGCAAATGCTCAAAGAGAATTTATTTAAGTCTTGTCCAAAATGTTCAAACTTGCGACCGATTCAAAGTGACGAATGCCCAAGCTGTGGAATTCTTGTCAGTAAATATGAAGCTCTACAAAAAGTTGAAAGCCCAACACTTTTTGAACTGAATCAACAATGGCAAAAAGTTTTAGCTGATTTTACCTTAGAAGAATCTCACCAAAAATTTATGAATGCTTGTCATCAGAAAATGGCGCTTAATTTTGCTTTTATGAAGTATTCAGAACTCAAAAATACTCTAGGCTACGATAAAGCTTGCGAACACTACATGAAGCAAGTTCAGCTCAGGCTTGAACAGCAATTCAAAGCAAAAGAAGCGCATCTATACTCAAATAGCTCTAAAAGTTATTTTTCAAAATCCCAGACGTTGTTTTTAATTGTCGGCGCTGTTGGAGTTGCACTACTTGTTTTTAATCGTGTGCGTCCTACATTTCCAAATTTAACGGGTCTTGTGGTCGCGATTACATTTCTATCGTTTAGCTTTGTGGTTTTTTCAGCGGATCAAAATATCAAACTGGATAAATAGTTATTGTTCTTCTTTTGTTTTATCTTGATCAGTGCCCAGCCTTAAAGAAGGTTTCTTTTTAGGATTCGTTGGGGCTAAATTCTCGATCAATTGTTTCCCGAAGGCCGCCACATTATTCATTTTAACTAAATTGGGATCCGCATTGTTCTTAGGTGCATTTGCATCCGAAAGAAAACTTTCGTTCACACCATTTGAAGTGATTCCCGAGACTGCTGTTTCAGATCCCAAGATCGTCAAAGACTTAAATAAATTAAGTTGCCGAGACGTTTTTGTTTTTGCGACCAAAGAAAAAGATGTATCACCTGTTGCTAAAATATATTTTTTAACTTCGTCCGCCTTGAAGTATTGATTTTTATGACTCATCACTAAAGCAGCAGCCCCTGTAACGAAAGCCGTGGCTTGCGATGTTCCCGTCATCAATCCGTAAGAGTTGTGAGGCAAACACGATAAAATATTTTGTCCGGGAGCTGCGATATCCACTGTATCTACGCCATAATTTGAAGACGACAAAACTTCAGTGGTGGGATCAATCGCCGTGACTGAAATAATATTTTTTAATTTGTAATCAGCCGGGTAGTAGTGATGTTGATCTGAATTTGATTTCTCGTTACCTGCAGCCGCTACAAAAAGGATTCCCTTTTTTTCAGCTAACTCGACAGCATCGTGTTCGTCCTGAGAATAATCCGTGCCTCCGCCTGAGTAATTAATGATGTGAGCTCCCATTTTGACGGCATAGCGAATTGCTGAGATCGTATTTTTTAAATTATCAGTGTTTGGAACTTTGGGATCAAAGTATTTTAGGACCATGAGGCTGACGTGAGGAGAAATTCCGCTGATACCTTTTTTATTTCCGGCTTCAGCTCCGATGATTCCCGCGATGTGAGTTCCGTGGCCATGATTATCATCAAGCTTGTTGTTGTTCGAAACAAAATTCCAGCCATGAACATCATCGATAAATCCATTTTCATCGTCGTCAATTCCATTTGTGGCTTTATCTTTTCCGTTTGCATCAAGGCCTGTTTCGCCGGGGTTATTCCAAAGATTTGTTTTTAAATCTTCATGCTGTTCGTCGATTCCGGTATCGATCACAGCGACCACTGTATTTGAAGAACCCTGAGTCACCGACCATGCACGGGCGGCATCTGATTTTTTGAGACCCCAAGCTTGTTTAATTGCAGGATCGTTAAAAAGCGCCGAAGGCTCGTTAACAACTTCATCTGTTTGATCTTTAACTAAACCCAATTCAAGCTGGCGTTGGTCTGAGATATTCTGAAGCTTTTGTTTTTTTGATGATTGCATGTCTCTGTGAATACTTGGAAGAAAGCTCGAGTCGTAAAAATTCGCGCCTAAAACCAACAAAGAAAAAAGGCCAAATAAACTCAGAATGCCTGCTGTCGTATTTTTTTTCATACTCAACTTTTCGGCACTCGTTCAGAGGTTCTGAATAGCCCAAATATTATTCGGACAAAGGCTGAGTCAAAAATTCAATCGGAAACGACTGCTCTTCGTCTCGTTTTGAGATTCGATCGTAAAAAAGCTTATTTCGAGCGATAATTTTGACATAAGTTCGAGTTTCATCATAAGGAATCTCTTCAATAAATTCGACGACGTCATTTCGTTTTCTTGTTTTGAGCCAACCAGCTAGGGCATTGGGTCCGGCGTTGTAGGCCGCTGCCACGTAAGTCATTTGGCCTGATTGTTTTTTAACTTGCTCCATCAGTTCAAAAGAACCCAATTGAATATTGATTTCAGGATTATAGAGATCATCTGGCTGAGTGTATGTGACATCGAATTTTTTTGAAATTCGTTGAGCCAAGCGGGGAATCATTTGCATCAGACCCATCGCATCGGCATGACTGCGTGTTTTTTCATTAAATGCAGATTCTTGTTTCATAATCGAGTAAATCAAAGACGACGGCAGCTGAGTTTTTTCGGACATCAATTTAACATTTTCTACATAAGGTCGCGGAAATAAAAGATCAGGGTATTGAGCCAAGACCTCTAGCTTATTCGAGTTATCAAGTTTAGCAAAGCCCGCAAATAAAGGAAGATAGCGTTTTCCGTTTTGAGCTAAATAAATGCCTAAATTGACAGTTTTTTCAGGTGATTTTGCCAAGATCGCAATAGATCTTTCGGCGATGTTAATTTCTTTAAAGCGAATCAGATCTTTGAACAAATTTCGTTCGACTTCAGTTAAAAAAAGAAGTTCTGGATCAAAATTAAATTTCTTTTCAGCTTGAAGTGTCTGTTGAACTTGTGAAATGGCCGGAAATTTAATTCCAAGTTCATTGTGGGCGACAAGTCCGTAAAAAGTAAATGAATCAAGCTTAATCAGCCCCTCTAGAACGGCTTTTGCCTCTTCTTTTTTATCAAGTTGATTTAAGCAACGCGCTTGATAAAAAAAGGCTTTCGAACGTTCGCTGGTATCTGTTGTGTTGCGGGCTAATTCCGCAAAAGATTTTTCGGCTTCTTCGTAGTTTTTGTTTTTGTAAAGGATCCAAGATTTCAGCCATAATATTCTGTCAGCCGTAAAAGAAAGTGTTTTTGGGTTCGTCTCTTTCAGATCCAAAAGAGCTAAATCATACTGCTGAACAGCTTCTTCAAATTGATTTTTTTCTTCATTCATTCGGCCATTAATGTAATAAAGTTCCGCGACTGAAGTTAAACCTTTCAAAAGACGCAAGCAATCTTTACTGATTTGCTGAGCTTTTGGAATTTTGTCTTCAGTCCAGAAAGATCGAATCAAAAGCTGAGACGCTTCATAAAACCTTGCAATCGAGGCCTCGTCTTTTTTATTTTTTTTCCAGTCTTTAGCCGTCAGATTAAAAAGATCGGCGGTTGTTTTTAAGTAATCATTTCGCTGGCCTGAGTTTTTTTGCTTTGCGCGGATTTGTTTGTAAATTTTAAATTTTTGCTCGATTGTATCAGCGTTAGAAAGATTTTCTTTGAGTTCAGCTAAGCTAAGACTTCCCAGGCTTGGTGGTTTTTGTGGATCGAGCTCGTCGACTTCGTCAGCAAATATTTTTTTTTCGAGCTCTGTGAGCTGAGAAAAATCATATTTAAAGTTTTTGCAATTTTTATGAGCCTTTAGACCAGCCAAAGCTTTCAGTGAAAAATTCTGATCAGCGGATTTTTCAATGAGTTTTTCACAGCTTAAAGAATCCAAAGTTGAAAGCTGAGAATTGAGATTAACCGCATGCATTTGCGGAGTATTCGTTTGGCAAGAGAACACAAATACAAACAACAAAAACAGAATTGTATTTCTTAATTGAAACAACATAAAATTCTCCGCGGGTCTATTGAACCACAACTTTTACAGGATTTGGTTTGAAATCAAAATGAATTTTTTCAACAGGTTTATTTTCTGACATGCTTAAAATGACTTTTCCACCGTTTTTAAGCTGACCGAATAAAAGCTCGTCCACAAGTTGGCTTTTAATCAACTGGTCAATTTTACGCGAAATAGGCCTTGCGCCGTAAACAGGGTCAAAACCTTTTTCGGCTAAGTATTGCAAAATCTTTTTATCGTAAATCAGCTCAACATTTTTTTGGGCTAGGCTGATTTTCAGGTCTGTTAAAAACTTTTCGACGACTTTGATAATCAAATCCAAAGTCAATGAATTAAAGTAAATCACTTGATCTAAGCGATTTAAAAACTCGGGCGAAAATGTTTTCTTAATCGCTTCAGCACTGACTCCGCTGCGGTCGGTATTTGAAAATCCAATCGTGCCTTTAGCGACATCTTGGGCGCCGGCGTTTGTTGTCATAATGATTAAAGTGTTTTTAAAATCAACCGTGCGCCCATTGCCATCGGTCAGTCGTCCGCCATCGGTTACTTGCAATAAAATATTATAAATATCTGAGTGCGCTTTTTCAATCTCATCAAGTAAAACCAATGAGTACGGATTTTTGCTGATCACTTCGGTCAGTTGGCCACCTTGTTCGTAGCCCACATATCCCGGAGGCGCCCCCACAAGTCTTGAAATCGCGTGTTTTTCCATGTATTCGCTCATGTCAAATCTTTGAAAATGAATCCCCAGTAATCGAGCCAGCTGCTTGCACACTTCTGTTTTTCCAACCCCCGTAGGCCCCGCGAACAAAAAAGATCCCCAAGGTTTGTCTTTTTGATCTAAACCACTGCGCGCAAATTTAATTGCGCGAACCACAGAATGAATCGCTTCATCCTGACCAAAAACAACCGATTGCAATTTGATTTCAAGATCTTTTAAACTTTTGAGGTCATCTTGATTCATTTCAATTGAAGGAACTCCGGACAAACGACTGACCACTTCAAGAACATGTTTCAGTTCAACAACAGGATTTGAAGTTTTCATTTTTTCAGCTTGAAGTTTGACTAAACTTCCGACTTCGTCCATCAGATCAATCGCTTTATCGGGCATTTTTGAATTCGCTAAATATTTCTGGGCTAAATCAATACAGCCTTTTAAGCTTTCATCCGTGTAAGTTAAGTGATGGTAGTCTTCGAATTTCTTTTTTAAGCCAAATAAAATCTGCAACGTATCTTCAGCGGTGGGTTCAGAAACATCTAAGCGCTGAAACCGACGAGCTAAAGCTTTGTCTTTTTCAAAGTGCTGACGGTACTCTTGAAAAGTGGTGGCACCTATACAAGTCAAATCACCTTTGGTTAAAGCGGGCTTCAGCAAGTTTGATGCATCCATCGAGCCGCCTGACGTCGAGCCTGCTCCGACGATTGTGTGAATCTCGTCAATAAAAAGAATTGCATTTTTTTTCTCTTTGATTTCTTTTAAAATATTTTTAAGTCGCCCTTCGAAATCACCGCGGTATTTAGCTCCGGCCAGCAGCGATCCTAAATCCAGCGAATAAATTATTTTGTCTTTTAAAAAATCAGGAACATCTTGCTGGATAATTTTCTCAGCCAAGCCTTCAGCTAAGGCTGTTTTGCCAACTCCCGAATCACCCAGTAAAAGGGGATTATTTTTTGTTCGACGACCTAAAGTGTGAATTATTTTATCAATCAAATCATCGCGCCCAATCAGCGGGTCTTTTTTGCCGGATAAGGCAAATTCATTTAAATTCAAACAAAAATCTTCAAGCGCAGATTTCGTTGGTTTTTCTCCTGAGGCATTCGTGCTGTTTGCATTTTGAATCAAACCCGGAACAGAGCCCGAGCGCAAATCGTGGCTCACAATTGAAATCACATCAAATTGTCTGACTCCGCATTTTTCAAGACAGTAAACGGCGAAAGATTTTTTCTCTTCAAATAAAGAAATCAAAATATGGCCTTCGTGAATTTCAGTTTTTCCAGCCGCTTGCAGTTGCAAAGCCGCACGTTCAAAAACACGATGAATCGAAGCCGTGACATCAGGCTTCCACTCTTCGGTCGGAGAAATTTCTTTTTTAAGCTCCTCGGTGATCAAAGGATTTTTGGCTAAGTAAGCTTTAAGCTCGTTTTTAAGCTCAGTTGTTGAAGTGCCCAGCTTTTCAAAAATCTCGACCATCATCGGCGATTCTGAAAGGCAAAACAAAAGATGCTCAAGCGTCACGTACTCATGATTTTTTTTGGCCGCCAGATCAATCGCTTTACCCAATCTTTTATCAAGTTCTTTTGAAAGCATAATTAATTCGCCTCTTCATAGCTTGATTTTAAAGGATACTCACTGTTTTTTGCAAACTGATTAACATGCATCACTTTGGTTTCGGCCACTTCAAAAGAATAAACGCCTGCTTCGCCAATTCCGACGTTGTGCACATCCAACATAATACGATGCGCATCAGCTTCATTTTTAGAAAAAAACTTTTTCAAAACTAAAATCACAAAATCCATCGGAGTATAATCATCATTGTGAAGTAAAACTTTGTAGAACTTAGGCTCTTCAGTTTCATTCAGCAGATCAAGACTTTCGTCGGTATTTTGATTGGGGCGCGTGCTCATACGAAGCATTGTACTTTGTCTTGGGGACAGAGGCAAGGTTGCTTAAATACTTTAAGCTTTTTCGGCGCAGTTTAAAGTTTAAGTTTCTCGACAGCTTGGCGAGCGGTTATGATCGGGATGTTCTCAATTTTTTTGAGCGACAGCAGATCTGCTTTGTCCCCTGTGATGAGAAAGTCGGCTTTGCCATTAACAGCAAGCGACAAGAACTTATCGTCGTCTGGATCTTTACTTTTTTTAATCGTGGACAAAATTTCAATCCGCTCTGTTTCTTCAACAAAAAGAGAAGTCAGATTTCTGATCACTTCATCAGTTATATTTTTGTATTTACGGATGTGCGGATAATCGAGCACTCGCAGATATTCGACCACGACTTCGTCGGAAACAAGTAGAACAACTTTTTTACTTTGAACAGCATCCAAAATTAGTGCGGGCGGTGTCGCCGTCGTCATCAGTCCGCTGACAATAATGTTTGTATCAACAACAAGTCGCGGCTTACTTTTCACGACCTATTTGCTTTCTGACCGCTTTAATTGAATTCGCAATGTCTTTCTCAAGTTGTTGAGGATTTACTTTTTGATTGGCTTTACGTATTTCTGAAACTGTTTTCCAGGGGTCTATATTTCTCAATGCTCTACGAATCATCAGCGACTGAGCCACAATTCCACTGATCGAAGTGCCTTTTTCAAAGGCCTCTTTTGCAACATCTTCATGGGCTTCTGGTGAAAGCCTCACATGAACTTGACCGCCAAAGGCTCGACGACTTCCCATAAAACACCTCCATTGCTGACCAGTATACCATGGTCAACTGGTCGTGTCAAAGTCCCATTTTCAGATGAGGGCGATTTCAGATTCAAGCAGATCGCGTTCTAAAAAAATGAATATCAACTTTAAAATTCCGAGCTAAAAGTGAGTTTTTAATTTGGTTGTAAATAAAATGTTCAAAAACAATTCCTTTTCTTTCTGGGGCTCAGTAGAGTTAATTTTCCCACTTGCAAGTTGAAATTTTGCATTTCTTGAAACGGGCTCTTTATTGAAATTATTTTAGCGGCTTCATGGGTCAATTACTCGTGAATAATAAGTGCGGAGATTTTCAGTGAGCACTGATTAACTACATCATCAGTGGCTTTTTCAATAAACTTAGCTTTTCTGACTTTCCAATCAAGATTCTTTAAATGGTCCGCCAGAACTGCGCCTTTGATTTTTTTTCCTGAAACAACGACTTCAAATGGATAGCCTTTAATATTTGATGTAATTGGACAACAAACAGCCAGCCCCGTTTTTTTATTATATTTTTCAGGAGACAAAACAAGAGCCGGTCGTGTTCCCATCTGTTCGTGACCAGCCTGAGGCGTAAAGTTAAGCCAAACAATGTCTCCGCGATGAGGTACATAACTCATTACCAGGCCTCGTTGCCTTCGACCCTAAAGTCGTCTTGATGATGAAGATTGCTTCTCGTAATTTGATCTAATAACGACTTGAGTGAATATTGTTTTTTTGTTGGAAAAATAACAATTGTCCCATTCTTAGATTCAACTTCTACTTCAGAGTGCTCGCTGAGATTAACTTTTTCAATAACTGCTTTTGGAATTCGAACTCCAAGTGAATTCCCCCATTTTTGAATTTTTACCGACATAGAATTGACCTCTCTGGTTATTTAATAAAGTATATACATTGTATAAACAAAAGACAAGGCTTTAATTAACTTAGGATTTGGGTAAATCTCAAAACAAGACGGTTGGTGCAGGTGGTGTACAAGAAGTTGAAGCCCGTGCTGATTCAAAAATACCTGCAAAGATCAGCCTGAACTGCCTACAAGAGCATTTCGTACGCCGTTATCAAAAAAGTAAAATCGAGGATGTTGAATTGAATCGACATCAGCTAATTCAGTGAAAGAGTCACAGCGGTCAACCAACAAAGCATCTTGTATTTCTTCACGCAGATAAGTGCCTGCACAAGAATTTAAAAGTGAAGAGCAAAATTCATTATCAGAGTTCAAAACCATTTCAGGCAAAGCGCCAAACTGAAGCAATTTTTTAGTGTTCTAATATTTAGAAAATGTCTTTTAGATCGATGATGTGATGAAAATATTCGGCTTGTAAAAGGCTTTGATCAGCACCCATCGGGGCAATCAGCATTTTCTCGATTGTTTCACCATTCTTTGAAGGTAAAAGTTTAAGCTTTCTTTCAATGTCCGGTATAATTTTTGTGGTTATGGGATTTTCATGAAACTTAATTTCACAGACAGTTCTTATTGAGCCTATTCGATTGAAAATAAGATCAATTTGAAAACTGCTATCGTGAATTTGAAATAAAGGTGCAAATGAAATAACTTCTTCTGCAAAGCCAGCTGCTTCTGCTAGAGACATTGCATTCTTCAGGCAAAAAACTTCAAATGCAATTCCAAGCCAAGGCTGCCATTTGGGTACAATTTGAGATTTAAAAAGCTGCTGTCTTGTATTTTCAGCAATTTGTCTTGATCTTGGAGCTATGAATTTAAAATAGAATAGCAAGTACTCATCAAAGAGTTTGAATTTTTGATTTCGTTGCGATTTCTGATGAATCGATGCATATGAGCGAATAAATCCTGCATTTTGCAAATTGCTTAGATAGCTCTTGAGGCCGCCACCAGACTTCATTTTTAATTTGTGTGAAAGTTCTTCGAGGCCCATATTCCGCTGAGACAAAGCTTCGACAATTTTTCGATATGTTTGTGCTTCACGAAACTGACTAAAAAAAACCTTATCAATTTCGTTAACAAAATAGCCATTTTTTGAAAAACAAAGTCGATTAATATTTTCATCAAAAGATTTATCTTGTTCAATTTCTTCTAAATATTTGGGCACTGTGCCGAAGAGCAGAAGATATTTCAGAACCTCAAGTTGCCCACGGCGAGGTATCATTTTTCGCGCATCTTTTGGGTTAAGGCCCGTAAGACCTATTTCTAAATTGATTCGGCCATAGAGTGCTTTTGATTTAATGACTTTTTTCACCATAAAATGAGCTACCGAGCCACATAAAATAATCATCAAATTCATCGATTTCCAATGATTATCCCAGTATAGTTTGAGTAAATGGATAAGATGGCTTTGTTGACATGAAATCCATTGAAATTCGTCAAATACCAAAATTGTTTTTCCTGGTTTTTTACGAAGATATTCTGTTAAATAATCAAAGACTTCAGTCCAATTTTTCAATTTCAATTTTCCAACAAAAGGATTCTGAGTCTGTTTTCCAAATTCATTCAAAAAAATCTCAATCTGAACTTTTGTGAGCTCGCTTTCGAGACCTTCAAAAAATAAATGTGATTTTTCTTTACAAAAATGTTTGAGCAATTCGCTTTTTCCAATCCGACGGCGACCGTAAACCACCACGAGCTGTGAATTTTTTTGTTTGTATTTAGTTTGCAAAGAACGTAGCTCAGAGTCTCGACCTAAAAACATAGCAACCTCACTTCCGCAAACAAAGTTATATCAACTCTATTTGCGGAAGTCGATATAAAAAACAAATACTTCCGCAAATAGAGTTTCGAAATCGACAATCCCAAATTAGATAATGATTGGCGGCAGCTGGCTGCGTCTCTCTATGGCGCTTCTCATCAGTCACCACAAGAGTTACAGGTTGTTACTTCAAAGCCGCTCAAGCTTATTGAAGTTGGGCAAACTCGCATTCGATTTATAACAAAAAAAGAAATTGAAAAAACCTCAGTCAAGCAGATAAAAACACCAACTGGTTTCATGAATGTATCTACTCCGGTGGCTACAGTGCTAGATCTTATTCGTTATGTTAGAATCGCGGGACATCTCGATAATGTTGCAACTGTTCTAGTGGAGTTAATTGAAAATATCAATGCCGCTGATCTTCTTAAAGAGGCGAAAAATGAAAAAGAACTTTCTTACATTCAGCGTCTCGGTTTTTTGGTTGATAAATTTTCTAAGAACAAAAGTATTTCACGTGAACTGCATGCGATTATAGTTAAAAAAAAACCTGGGTTTATTTTTTTAAGACCAGACAGCAGAAAAGGTGTTGTGGAAAAAAATAACAAGTGGAATGTTATTAGTTAATACCATCGTGGATCCAGACTTATGATTCCAAGAGCATTTATCACAGATTGGAGACAACATGCTCCTTGGTCGGAATCTTATCAAGTCGAGCAAGATCTGGCGTTATCAAAAGCTCTCATTCAGATTTAGAATAATCCTGCTTTATCAAAGGCGTTTGCTTTTAGAGGTGGAACGTCATTGCAAAAGATATTTTTTCCAGAACCGACTTGGTTAGGGTTTCCAAAACGAGAGTTCCATGCTGGACGAGTTGTTTTAAAGTACAATTTTAATTCCGAAGATGAACCCATCAAAAAGATGCGACTTAAAATTGAAATGAATTTATATGACCTGAGCATGGCTTATCATCATTTGAAAAACTTGAATGATGCTGGGGTCTGCAAAATTTGATATGAAAACAGCAGGTGAAGTATTTAAGACTCGAACGTTAAGCCTTTTACCTGGTGAATCATGGAAAGTTCCTAAACCCAGACTTTAATCCGTGTTTTTGACATACAATTTCCAGCCTACGTCTTAATCAGAGACAAAATATCAAAATGAAATAAGCAAAATTTCTTAAAAAAATAATCTTGCGCACCAACAAAAAGCTGTTAGCATTAACTAAACAAATTTAGTTCCTAAAAATTTTTTGCACGTAAACAAAGAGGTAGACATGTTAAATAGAAGAAATAGTTTTTTAAACAATAAAGGTTTCTCGCTCATCGAGCTTATGGTCGTCGTCGCGATCATCGGTATTTTAGCAGCGATCGGAATTCCGCAGTATGCGAAGTTTCAAGCGAAGACAAGACAAACTGAAGCCAAGGGTGCTCTGGCGGCTTTATTTACGGCTGAAACAAGTTTCGCCAGTGAATGGTCTCAATTCTCTGCTAATCTTAAAAATATAGGTTTTGGAGTTAGCGGAACGCGGCTAAGATATGTTACTGGATTTATCTCGCCTGGTACTCTTACAAATTTGTGCTCAAATTACATAACCACCGCTGGTGCACCTCCAGAGGGCACGGGCTTAGCTCGAGCACCTGATGTATGGGTTACTGATAGTATGTCTTGTGGTGCAAATGCGGCAGGAACAAGCGGATCAACCTTTCAACTTCCGTCTGGTTGGAATGTAGTAACAACCACTCTAGCATCTTGTGCGCCTGCTGCGGGTACTATGACTAGCGCTTTTTTTACTGCTGGAGCATTTCCAACCGCTCTTGGTGCCGGATCAAGTTGTGATAACACTGCCGGGCAGACTAATTTTGTTGCGGTTTCTGTTGGTGATCCAAATTCTACACCTGGTGCCAATAACACCGATTCTTGGACTATCAATAAATTGAAAAAACTTTCAAATGCAACGCCGGGTATCAATTAACAGATCTCGCACATAGCTTAATGTGGTTTGTAAAAAGGCTGATGCGATTTCAGCCTTAATTTTTATTTAGGCTAAATTACATCCTACAAAATCTCTAACCACAAACCGTTACAGGAAGTTTTGAATAGCCGATATCTAAGAGTCATATCGTAAAAATTTATTTCGTTATAATTGGCGGCTTTTAAATTTACGAAAATGAAATTTGTCTAGGATTCATCAAAGTGGAACGCCGTAACATAACAACGGACTCCTGTTTACAATCAAAAATTAATTTTATCTCTGTTCTGCATATTCAAAGAATACGTTTCTTAACTTTGCACGGTCCTTTTCTATCTCACATTGTAATTCAGTTTCTTGTCCTAAAATAATTTGTCCATTAAATAAATTAATGTACAAACATGAAATGAATTGCCTTCGTCCTGTGTCGCCCAGCATATGATCTAATGTTAAATTATTGAAATTAAATGGCTGATATTTAATTATTGGTCGAATAACATCGCTAGCGTCCTGTGGTTTGTTAAGACCTAGATAGTCGATGAAGTAACGTCTACAAAGTCGCCAATCATCGTGATATATTGAGCACATTGTTTTTGAATAATTGAGTGGAATAATTTTTTCGTTTCGTATAACCCAAGAAGCAGTCGAAAAAATAGACAATATTATAGCAGAGGTTAGGAGTAAAATTTTATTGCGTTTAACTTTGGATTTTTTTTCAAAACTTGTAAAGCATAATAATCCGAATAGAAAACAAGGCATGTACATTTCGGTTGGAAACTGAAATAGCATTTCAGGCATCATGCAAAAAAAGAATCGGTAAAAAATAGCGCTTTCTTTTTTTATGAATATTTTAATGAAGCCATTGTAGGATATGAATATAAAACCAATTAGATATAAAATAAAAAATCCCCAGCCTTCTTCTGCCAGTATTCTTAAAAACTCGTTATGAGGTGATACATTTATATCTGTCAGTTGATCACTTAGTTTTTCGTTATCTAAGTAACCAAACAAGCTAAAACCAAAGTTATTGACACCGACTCCTGCTGGATTATCTAACGACAATTCAATAGACTTTTTCCAAATTGCTTTTCTGTAATTAAGAGAATGTTCTTTCTGGGTCTGAATACTAGATGAATAACCTTGTTTGTATTCATTCAAAACGTAAAATATTAAAAACGATACTAATAGAAGGCCAGCAATTTTTTTTTTAGAATAAACGAGGGGCGATATGAACTCGATCAAATAGATTATAACTAAAGCAATTGTGCAAGATCTACTAATTCCTAGCAATATTGAAATTGTAAGCGTAATCATTAAAAAGTCGATTAATAGACCATAAGTAGCTCCACAATATTTCTTAAATAAAATAATAATTGGTATTGAAGCTACCATTGCTTGGCAGTAGTGGGCAATGTTCCAAAAGCGACTTACATGAACTGAGTGCTGTTTTTGAGAAGCAAAGTCAAAATAAATGATATACTCGGAAATAGATTCTAAAGTAATAAATAAAAGGAATAGAACAATTGGTAGACCAGCTATTTTAAAAATAGACTCTTCATTTTCAAAAATTTGCATACAAACAAAAGCAAACAAGTAGACCGTATATCTCATAAGCCAGCGCTCTTCAGTTAAATGAGATCCATTTAGTAAGTCGACTAGAATGAGTAAAAAAAAGAGTCCTCCTAAGCAATAAAAAACTTTATTGCTAGGTATTAAGATGTCTTTTTTAAAAAAAATAAAAGGTAAAAGTGATGAAGTTAAGACTGATAAGTAGATCCAAGGTTGATAACTTAAGTTATGAAAAAAAGTTACATATATTAAGAATATGAAAAAAAAAGTCATTGGTATGAGTGTGTTAAACTTAGTTGTTTTCATTTGAATTAGGGTGTCAAATATAAATATGAATAACAAGGTTAATTTATTTTATAATAGTGGATTAATTTTAAATTCTGAAGCTTTTATTTAATAGGCTATATTACAGTTTTTTTCACTTTGATTTTACTACGCTTATCTTCTAAAGTTTTAAATATGAAATTGAATCAATCTTTTATCAAAAACTTACCTAGAGGACTGATTTTAGCATCAGTCCTTTTTTTTTCGTGTCTTATGATTTTACCCAAACCACGCCCCCAACCAAGAACAGACTACATCGCCCCGCCTAAAATCATAAAAAATCTCTCCGCAGGCCTCAACGTCCAACTTTCAGACTCATT
This sequence comes from Bdellovibrio sp., assembly GCA_043747435.1. Lineage (GTDB taxonomy): Bacteria > Bdellovibrionota > Bdellovibrionia > Bdellovibrionales > Bdellovibrionaceae > Pseudobdellovibrio. Next base: position 59,562 of record JAYTPD010000003.1, read on the forward strand.
CTGGCTTCGAGCTATTCAAGACTTCGATTACTGCGATCAGCTGATCAACGAAAAAGAGTGTAAAGGAAAGTCTTGGCTGTATCAAGTATTAGACTTAACAACAGATCTTGATCAAAGATTTTTCCACGCCTTTCACTGGGGCGCTTTAGCTTTAACAGTGATTATTTCGGATTACGCGGGTGCTACAGCGATATTTGATAAGGGCACCGCCCTGTATCCTGACGAGTGGCTTCTTAATTATTCGGCGGGCTACCACGCGCTGTTTGAAGAGAAAAATAAAACAAAAGCGGCAAAGCTTTATTTGCAGGCGGCTAATTATGGGGCGCCGGACTGGGTTCGTTTGATGGCGGGCCGCTTGGCTGCAGAGGGCGGAGCCAGCGAATTTGCCGAAAAGATTTTGCAACAGATGATCGAAATGAGCGATGAACCCCGTTACGTTGAAAGACTTAAAAAAAAGATGTCTGAGCTAAAACTAGCGAAGTAGGTTAATGGAACGATGCATGTTAAAATCAATATAATCGATACTTAATCTAAATACGACCCTTCCTAGGATTTGCGACTCACTCAAGGTTTTTGTCGTATATTGTCGTTTTTTAACTTGTGTCTAGTTTTGTCGTATGTTATATTTATAAAGTGAGTACGATAGCGAGATTTAAAAAAATCCAGTACAATGTCTGTATTACAGATCACGCTAAAGCGCGCATGATTGAACGCGAAATCGCTGTTTCGCTTCTTATAAGTATTATTGAAACCGGAGAAATTAAATCAAAGCCTAAGCAAGATAATGCCTTTTGGGTTTTTTCTGAAGTTCTCGGACGTACCGATAATTTAATTTGTGTCTCTTTAGCGGAAAATTTCAGGATAGTTGTCGTGTTTGATCAACACGCTTGTTGAAGTTTTATATTTGTATTCGACTTTTCTTTTTCTTTCAAGGGATTTAATTT
>JAYTPD010000004.1:0-74115 GCA_043747435.1 Bdellovibrio sp.
TCTTCCGTGAACTTCTTTTTCATTTTGCTTCTCCCTTGGTCTAGTTTGACGCGGGAAAACTCTATTTACAAGTGGTCTAAATTTTTAGGGTAACCTCAACACCACCTAAGTTATAAAGTGTTGTTTGAACACCAATATCGCCAGAAATATCAATTCCATTTTCCTTATACGTATCGACCGCATCTCTAATGATAACGCCGATGTACTTAATAGATTCTTTCGGATCAAGAAGTGACTGACAAATTTCTTCTTGGGATCTTTCTGGCCGTGAATAAATTTGCATAGCACGCTTTTCGACATCCATTGCTCGAGCACAATTAATTTGACCGAAACCGTACGAAAAACTTTTTCCTAGAAATTTTCCATCTTTAGCCAATCCCACTGAAACCAAAAAGTTTTGCGCTTTATCCTTCAAATTTACATTCAGGGTGTTTTCAGTCAGGATAGCACCAGCGATCGCACGCGGGTCCACCCCACTTAACTTAGCGGCGTCTAACATTTCTTGCCTATATCCCTCGAGCGCAGAAACTAAACTGGGTTCAGGTTCGCGAAATTCATCATCTACTTTTAGCCTTATGCAATATTTTGGATCGTAAGAGCATAATTTTTTGTATTCGGCCTCAAGAGTCTCGATCGGCGTTACAGATAAAAGTAATGTCAAGACCAAGAAGATATTTATTTTTTTAATCACGACTACTCCTTGATTGCCTTTTCATAGGATGAGCACAAGACAGAAAGGGTCGTATTCACTTTAGTTAGTTTGATTTGATTTTTATTGAGCTCCCAATGATCCATGACTTCGTAGATTGGAATCTTTAAATTTATGGCAGAGGCCATTAAAGTATAATACGAATGTTCATTTTCTGTTGATTGATAGTTTGCAAGAAAATTAAGAAGTAAGATCACTTCAACAGATGGTTTCTCTTTAAGTACCTCGGCCCATAAATACTGATTGAGTTCTATTTTTGATTTTGTAGAAAAAAAAGATCTGGCCTTTTGAGGTGACAATGAATTCCATTCTAAGTAGCTCACCGTCCGGCACCACTGAGGCACTTCAGGCGTTTGTGCAACGACTCTTTTTTTAAGACTTGATGCACATGAAAGACTAGAAAAGAAAAGAATAGTTAAATAAAAAATTTTGATCATTCGCACTCCATTAAAAAAATCGACTATTGTCTTCAGCTACTTTACAATATCTGAGCTAAATATATACGAAAATGTTGGCGCAGGCCATTCGTCTGGTTTTGTCGTAAAGGTTTTAATGATGATATTAAGCTATAAAAATTTTTTCGTCTAAGGCGAAACAAAATGACAAACTCACACATTTTCAGTTAAATAGTCCTATGGATTTAAACACATTGGTTACATTTGCTGTTCTTGTTGGGCTTGAACTTGTTCTTGGTATTGATAATATTTTACTGATCTCGATTGTGAGCGATCGAACGAACCCCGAGCAAAGACAAAAGGTGCGTTTTTTTGGATTAGGCTTAGCTTTAGCTGCGCGACTGCTTTTGCTTTTAGGGGCCAGCCACTTGGTTCAACTTAGCGAACCCGTCCTTGCAGATTTAAGCTACAAAAGTTTTATTCTGATCGGTGGTGGCGCTTTTCTACTTTATAAAGCGGTTAAAGAAATTCATCACGTCGTTGAAGCAAGACCCTCTGAAGGCCAAACCAAATTACCCGCGATGTCTTTTACATCGGCGGTCACACAAATTCTATTTCTTGATATCGTATTTTCAATCGACTCAGTGATCACAGCTGTGGGCTTGACGGATAATCTACTTGTGATTTACTTGGCCGTTGTGATTTCATTTATTTTAGTTTTAATATTTTCAGGTGCCATTTCAGCTTTTGTGCAAAAACACGCGACACTCAAAATCTTGGCGCTTTCGTTTTTGATCACAATCGGTATTACATTGTGTATTGAAGGTTTTGGCGGACACGTTCCAAAGGCTTATATTTATTTACCCATGGTCTTTGCGCTCGTCGTTGAACTTTTGCAGATGCGTTTTCAAAGAAATCAAAATCAGAAGTAGACTTGGGATTTTTCAATGAAGGGGTCTTTTCTTGATCATGCCACCACGGGTGTCTTTAATTGATTGCTGAATCATAAAAGCTTCTGGGTCTACAAAATCAATTTCATTTATAATTCGAGTGATCTCAAGGCGAGTGACAACGCAAAATAAAGCTTTTCGTTCTTCGCTGTTGGGATCATTTTTTTTGTAGCCACCTTCAGTTTTATAGACTGTTACTCCTTTATGAAGTTTTTCTGTCAAAAGTTCTTGAATCCTGTCAGTTTGATGGGAAACAATGGTTAAGCCAATGTACTCTTCAATACCATTTAAAATAAAATCAACTGTTTTAGATGCTGACACGTATGTCAGGGCTGAATACATGGCCATTGTGGGACTGATAAAAACTGCAACCCCAACAAATAAAGCTAAATTAAATAAGGCGATGACATCTCCAACACTAAGGCTTGATTTTCGACTGATTTGAATAGCTAAAACCTCGGCGCCGTCAATGACAGCGCCACCACGAATAGATAATCCAATGCCTGCACCTAAAAATACACCCCCAAAAATTGAAATCAAAAGTTTGTCGTCAGTAAATACGGGGATATCAATCAAGTGAATTGAAAGAGCTAATAAGCATATGGCCACCGCACTTTTTATCGCAAAATGCGGAGAAATTTGTCGGAAGCCAAATAAAACAAATGGAATATTAATAAGAACTATAAAAATTGAAAGTTCAACTTTAACAAAATGATTAAGAAACAGTGCCATTCCCATTGCGCCGCCATCAAAAAAGTCATTCGGAAGTAAAAAACCTTTTAAGCCCACACTTGCGGCTAGTATTCCAAATAAAATAAAAAGACTGTCTGTCATTTTTTTTAGATTTAAATGATTTTTAATAAGTGTCTCCATTTCTAGTCTGAATTATTTCTTAAAGCCATGATCTCGATCGTTCTCTAAATTAGTTTACCTCTTAGCATAAACTGAAAATTCAAATTTGGGACTCAGCTTGCAGACTTATGTCTAGTCATTCAAATATGGACTGGTGTTATTAAACAAAAAGCTCACAATAGCATTTCACTATACGAAGGGAGTCTTCAATGACTAAAACATTTACTTGGGGCGATTACACTTTTAAAGGGTATTTTATGAAAGCTGGAAACGGCTATGAAATCGGTTACAAATTTAACAACAAAAATTATTTTGTTTCAAATTTTATCGATTACACAGAGGCTACAAAATGGTGGACGATGTCACAAAAATGCATGACAACTTTTTGTAAGACAGACTATTTTCCAAATATGAATAAAGCTTTCTTTGGCGGCTTTATGGGTAATTTTTTATACAGCGAATACTACAGCTATTTACGTGGTGTGATTGCAAAAAATTACACTGGTTTCAACAAAAACTACAAAAAAGATTACAGCCGTTTTACTAAATTCAGAAATGAATACACAGCTTAATTTCGTCTTCGCTAAATAATTTCTTAAAAGCCCTGATTTTATATCGGGGCTTTTTTTTTGAATCCAAGCTAGTCTATTTCAACGACTTCCAAAAATTTTGAAGCTGAATTGTTGCGGCTGGCGAAGCATCCTTCGATAAATTCCAAGTTAATGCAGTCAAGCGCCCGTGTACAAAGCCCATCATCACAAATCGAAAAGGCCTGTGAGCCTGTTTAAAAGTATCTTTCAATCGAAGCAAGCATGCTTGACCAACGCTTGTTTGAAATAAGAGGGGCTCGTCGACGAGCTTCAGTGATCTTTTATTATCTTCGCCGTATATTTTATCCGTGCTGCGTCGGCAAAGTTCCAGTGACATTGAAATTTTATCTTCATTAGAAAAAACGTAAAGATCAGTCGCTCTAAATTCGTAATGGGCCTGGTTGCTCAGAATTAAAACTCCCTGGTACTCATCAATTTTTCCAATTTCTGAAAGACTCATGTCTTTTTTCGAATAAAAAATAAATTCTTCTTTAGCTCGCAAATCTGTTTGCGCAGGTTTACGTTTTGCAGATGCAAAAACTAAATGAAATGATAAAGTGAAGCTTAAAAAAATTGAAAATTTCATCGCTGACTTCTTTCAGAATCAGATAAGCTGCGGCCGCTAGATGAGCTGGTCGGTTCAACTTCATTTAACTTTTCAGAAATTATTTTAGAAACATTTGTGAACTCATTTTGACTGACTTTTTTTAAGATTAGTTTATCTCGGATTAAAACTTCAGTTTTACTTTTTAAAGCCACTTTTTCGACTTTTCCGTTATCAAAAGTTAAAATGATATCATTGCTATCTACACATATTGAAACAGCCGATTCGATCGGGGTATCCACTTCATGTGTGCAATTAAAATAAAATCGAATACGCCCCTCATCATCAAACTGAATTGAACTTGTGGCCTTAACATCAAAAAAAAGCATTTTTGTCTGTGCGGCCATAACAAGAGGTATTTCCGGCATCAAAGCTGGAAGACGATTTTTCAGGGCTTCATACTCGGTTTTATTTTTAAAACAAAGTTTTTCGGCCCAACAAAAATTTGAAAATTGAAAAATAAAAATAGACAGAAGAATTTTGTTCAAGCTTAGATCTTTTCACAAGTTCCGGTTGAATTAAACTAGACAGAAGTACTGATTCTTTTGTTTTAGAGCTGAAGTAAACCTTGTTTGCTTTTCTAAAAAAATAAGTCAATATTTGAATATGAAAATATCTTCTAAGAAATTTATTTTATTCATTATTTTAAACTTCATTTCATACTTCTTGTTCAGCTGCACGAATTCGTCGACAGCAACACCACCCACAACCCCAGCCTCAGCTGACTACACTAAAATTGCACCTTCGTGCTTTGTGGCAAACTCGGCGTTGCCTGTGATGAATTTAAATTTTGGCTTTAGCGGCGCAACTTGGAACGATCTGCACGTTATGAAAGTCGGAAACGAATGGATTATGTACGCGTCTTCTTCGATTGATTTTGATTTTACAACAATCGGAGTTCAAATTTACAGATTGGTGTCGAGCGATGGCTTAAACTTTACTTTATCGCCTTCAACTCCTGTTTTTACTCGCTCATCAAACCCAGCGGCCTGGGATCGCGGTGGAGTTGAAACGGCTTCCGTTGTTTATTTCAATAATCAATACCATTTGTTTTACACGGGCTACAGCAATATCAACTCACACACCGATTCATCGATGTACCGAATTGGCCATGCCACATCAACTGACGGAATTACTTGGACACACCCCACAAGCCCCCTGCTGTCGCCGATCGGCCCATCAACACCGCCCTACACGCCCTACGCATTTAATCAGTTTATCGTGGCCGAGCCTGCCGCTGTCGTTGTTGGATCAAAAATTCATTTGTATTTTGCCGCATCTGGAATCGATTCAACTTTGCTCGCGCCGCTTTTTTCAATCGGAGTTATCACTTCAACGGATGGAACAACTTGGTCGTCCCCGCAACAAGTTTTAAGACCTATCCAACCTCAGTATAATCCGAACTCGTACGGCGGTTACTCGACTCCGGCGGCGATTTATTTAGGTGGTCAGGTTCATTTATTTTATGATGTCGCTTTAAATCCATTCAGACAAACTCTATTAAGACATGCTAAATCAACTGATGGCTTAACGGGCTTTCAAGAAGACTCAAGTGTCATTTTTGATAACACCGCTTTCACTTGGACGCAGTCTGAGATTCGCGCGCCCAGTGCTGTGATTGTGGGAACTCAACTTTATCTTTGGTTCGCTGGAAATAATACGCCGACGTGCAGCCCGCCCAGCACGTGCACGCCCACTTATCCCTACGGAATTGGTTTAGCGTCTTGCCAGCTTTAACGAGGAAAAAGAATCAGGCCTGATTCTTTTTCGACTTCTTCCACAGTGGTTTGGTATTTTTCCCAATCTTTTGTATTGCCAACAGGTAATGCTGAGGCCGCGCCGCAACCCTCTTTACCATGCAATGGTTGAGGTTGACCGTTTTCAAGAGTGTTCGGCATAATAACGGCGATTTTTGGAGTTGAAGAATTAATGTCTTTTATTGTTTGGTGAGCTTCAAGTAAAATAATCACTTTAAAATCTTTTGAAGGAACTTGAATATCTAATTTCGGACCAATCGCGCCAAAATCTTGATCGTAAATAGGACCCGCAATAATAAAAGCTTTTTTATTTTGCTTCAGAACAAGTTCACGCGTGTGCTGCTCTAAGTGCTCCCAAATAACGCGGTTTAAGTACGCGGTCTGCGGTATCATATTGCTCATCAAAAAAGTAACTTGATTATTAGCAATGATATCTGAACGGTCGGCAGAGGGAACTTGATGTCCCCGATCAAAACACCCATTGGTGTATTCATCTGGGTTTACCGCATGTTCGTTGGGATTTGTAGAAACTAAATATTTTTCTAATTCGTGATCTGTTTCAAAAAGATTTGTTCGGCCCGACTTTCCGATCTGATTGGCTTCAAGTTTCCATGCAACCCAATTTGGAGATCGACGAACTCGATTATAGGAAACAACATATTGTGCTCGCGATAAAATAATTTCGGGTTCAGAACTCACCGGGGGACTTAGTGTCGCTAAATTGGGATTTTTGCTAAGAGCCGTATCTCCCAGAACTGTTTCGACTTTAGCAAGTACAGTTTGTTGAAAACTAAAGAGTAATAAAATTAAAATAAGAAAAGTACTTTTAAGAGTTCTCATAAATAATGACTTCTTTCGCTGACTTATTGACGACCCTTAAATATCCTAATAAAAGAATTTTTTTTTAGATACAGTAAAGTAAATGTCCTTTATGACATTCTTGTCATTGCCGTTAAACGGCCTGCTCAATTGGTGCAAATAGCAAGGCCATCTGAGCTCGCATACAATTCTTTAAATATTATTTTTGTGTTAAGATTATTGATACTTTTGCAATTTTCAGCCTCCACAAAGGTCCAGTGAGTACAGACCTGAGTTTCAATTAATAATTTGAAAAACCCCAGATCATCGATTTAAAATAGATCATGCCTTTTTCGATTAATTTACTTCAAAGATGGTTTGAACTTGCGGCTTTGGCTCCATCTGGTGCGAATTTACAACCTTGGAGCTACAGTTCCCAAGCGATCGAAAATGGCTGTCAGATAAGACTTCAAATTGATCCCAAATATTTGCTTGAGCCCTCAAGCCTTGATCCTTATTTTGTTGCCGTTAATATTTCGATTGGGGCTTTTGCAAAAAATCTAGAAATTGCTGCAGCCAATGATGGGTTTCAGCTTTCAAAATTAAAAACAAACGGAAACACCCCCGAAACTTGGTTTTGGGAACTTCATTTCACACTTTCTGAAAACAAACCAGCAAACTTTGTCGAACTTGAGTCTGCGATCAAAACTCGAGTTTCAAATCGCAATCTTTATCGTCAAGATCCCCTGAACGATCACGATTGGGAAACGACAAATCTCGTTTTAAAAAAATACTCTGATTTTAAGCTTGTGCGAATTCACGATAATAAAAAAGATTTGATCAAAATTTTATCTCAACTTGAAAAAATACGATGTCAAGACACTCAGCTTTGTGCCGAAATGTTTAAAGAATTTTCGACCGAAAAAGAATTAAAAAAAAATCCGACGGGCTTGCCATTTAAAACAATTTCAAGTTCGCCCCTCGAAAGAGGAATTATTTTTCTTTTAAAAAAATGGCCTGCACTGCAGTCTATATTTAAGTACGGCGCTGATTATTTTTTTATTAACTCAAGTGTTCGAAAACCGATTATTCATTCAGGTGATGTTTTGATTTTACAAGGCTCAAAAAAAGATTCACTTTCAGGTTTTGAAATGGGTCAACTTTTAGAAGAACTTTGGCTTCAGTGGACTGTTTTAGATTTATCGGCTCAGCTTTTAGCTTTACCCTTGCTGATTCATGGCCAAAGCCGGCTTCCCCAATTGCAAAATAGATTAAACTCGATTCAAGAGCTCGCGAACAAAACCTACGCCATTGATTTAAGTTTACCCACATTAGTTATTCGAATCGGTCGTTCAAATAAAAAAGCTTTACCAAGCCCCAGGCATAAAGTGAATCAGGAGTCTTTGATATGAAAGCATTTGTGACAGGTGGAACTGGATTTTTAGGAACACATTTAATTAAAGCTTTAGATGAAGAAGGCTGGCACATTGTTGCTCTTCATCGCCCAAATTCAAATTTGACAGAGCTTAAAAAATGCAAACATGTCGAATTTGCCCCAGGAGACATCACCGATATCGAATCCCTTCGGCGCGGAATGCCTGAACAAGTCGACGCTGTCTTTCACTGCGCAGGCTCCGTCGGAAATCTTCCCCACAGCCAAGAAAAATCGCGCTACCTCGTGAATCAACAGGGAACCCAAAATGTTGTTGAAGTTTGTAAAGAAAAAAAAATGGGACGCCTCATCTATACAACAACTGTATTAACTTACGATTTTCACGCCCATCAACCCCTGACTGAAAAATCTCAAAGAAATCTTTGGTGTCATGATGCGTACATTCAATCAAAACGCTTAGCTGATGAAGAAATCGATCGTGGGCTTGCAGCAGGGCTTGATGCGGTCTACATGCACCCGTCAGCGCTTTTTGGCTCTTACGATAAAGACACATGGTCAAAAATGTTTCGTGAAATCAACAGAGGTCTACCTACACCTTTTGCTCCGCCGGGGGGATTTAGCGCCAGCCACGCAAAGCCCGTTGCAAAAGCGCATGTGGCCGCTTTTCATAAAGCCGCGCCCGGCGAACATTATTTATTAGGTGGGCCGAACGTTTCAATTCTTGAAGTTTTACAAGAAGTTGCAAAATTACTTAATAAAAAAGGGCCGTCGATTCAGTTACCTGCATTACTTTTTAAATTCTATGGTTGGAACGAATTTTTATACTCGTCACTTGTTCAACGCGAGCCCATGTTAACGCCACATACGATTGATATTTTATGCGAGACCATTCTGAGCGACTCAAGCAAAGCCATTCGTGAATTGGGATACCAACCGAGCTCACTGCAAGAAATGCTTCTGGATTGCCATCAGTGGATTGTTGAAACGAATTATTTAAAATAAATTTTAAAACTGACATTTTAAAGCCTCTGTCAAAGTTTTTGACAGATTCATTTAATTGTATTCAGTTAGGTTTGATTTCAGAGCGGCATACTAATCGTACTTCTTTTGTTCATACTCGAACACAACGGAGGCTTTTATGAATTTTAAAATGGTTCTTATTTTCGTTTTAGGCTTAACAACAGCACAATTAGCTTTGGCTTCGAGCCGAGTCATCTCTTGCAATAAATACGAAACATGCCCTGTGATTTCAACAGACTTTAAAGAAACTCAAAAAGAGTGTAATTTAAGTTTACAAAATGCAGTCGAAGTTCATCAGCAGCAACTTGACAATCACTATGTGAAAATTGGCTACACTTGCGATGCCAATATCAACTAATTGAGTTCATTTTCAAAAATCAACTCGGACGCTCCATATAAAGTAAATGACATTAATTTCATTTTACATCCTTTCTGTGCTGACGGATAGTATTTCTGTTATCGGTAAATAACTTATGGAAGGTTTTACTTGTCCAATTTTTTAAAACTCAAAAGTAAAATCATTTTTTTATTTTTTATGTGTAGCTCGATAGCCTTGGCTGAAGCTCCATTGAAACAAGCTCCGTTTAAGCACGTCATGATTATTGTACTTGAAAATACAAATTATTTAAACGCTATGAAGCAAACATTCTTGTCTGAACTTTCTAAGAATGGTGCAAGTTTAGACAATATGACGGCGCAGACTCATCCTTCTCAGGGCAATTATATTTCGATGATTGCGGGTGACACATTTGGAATCAAAAGTGATAACAATATTGATTTGGATGGAAAACATATCGGGGATCTGCTCGAGGCTCAGGGTTTAAGTTGGAAAGTCTACGCGGAAGGCTATCCAGGTCATTGTTTTTTAGGAGCTCTTAAAGGACGTTATGTTCGAAAACACATTCCTTTTTTAAGTTTTAAGAACGTCAATACAAACTCGGCTCGATGTCAAAATATCGTCGATTCGAAACAATTAGATTCAGATATTCAGTCGAATCAATTACCCAATTATTCAATCTACATCCCCGATTTATCAAATGATGGCCACAACACGGGTGTTACTTTTGCTGATGCTTATTTGTTTAAAAAATTTGGACCCCTCTTGAAAGATTCAAAATTTATGAATCAAATGCTTTTTATTGTCACATTCGATGAGTCCGGTGCAAAAGATAATAAGAACCAAATTTACACGGCTCTTTACGGAGACTCTGTGATCTCTGGGGCAAATTCAAATAAAGCTTACACGCACTACTCAATATTAAAAACAATCGAAAATGCTTGGGGCCTAGGCTCACTGAATAAAAACGATGCCGGGGCCAGCGTAATCGATGATCTGTTTAAACAATAAGGATAACAGAATGAGCAAAGTTCCTGCTTTAACTTTAATTTTTTGGATTATTAAAATTGCTGCTACAACATTAGGTGAAACAGCCGGTGACGCCGTATCGATGTCGATGGATTTAGGTTATTTAGTCGGTACTATTATTTTTGCTGCGATTTTTATTGTAGCTGTGGTTATTCAAATTAAAGCTCAAAAATTTCATCCCGTCATTTATTGGTCGACGATTGTAGCCACAACAACTGTGGGAACAACTTTGGCTGATTTTGCGACTCGTTCACTGGGGATCGGCTATTCGGGCGGCTCGGCCCTGTTATTAGCCTTACTGCTGGGCTGTTTATTCGTTTGGTACAAATCACTGGGTACAGTTTCAGTTGAATCAATTAAAACACCCAAAGCCGAAATATATTATTGGCTCACGATCATGTTTTCACAAACATTAGGTACGGCGTTAGGCGACTGGACTTCTGATACAGCTGGCATGGGTTACTTAGGTGCTGCTGTATTGTTTGGAGGCTTACTTGCACTGCTTGTTGGACTTTATTTTTGGACAAATGTATCTCGAACTTTTTTATTCTGGTCGGCATTTATTTTAACTCGACCTTTGGGCGCCGTGCTTGGAGACTTCTTAGATAAACCCATCGCAAAAGGCGGCCTTGAGCTCAGTCGTTATTCAGCCTCAGCCGCATTATTTGTTTTTATGGCCGGATGTATTTTAATTTTCAAACAAAGAGCCAGTGAAAAATCACACTAGCCGGTTTATTCTCTAAGCCGTTTCTTTGCTTGAAAATCCCTTGTTTGTTACAGTGTCTTGTTCATAGACACTCATTAACATTTAAAAAGATTTTATCTCCGTTTCGCGCTGGCTTTAAATTCGCTTAAGCAGTCTTAAACATTATAAACGGAGAAAAAATATGAAAATGATCTTAGCTCTATTAACAGTGGTCAGCGCTTGCAGCGCCTTTGCTCAACAAAATAATTTACAAGGTAATATACAAGGTGGCGGCCTACCTATTTTTTATGAGAACGTGCGCGAGACAGTTGTCTGTTCTAGCAACCGCTACGACACAGTGACTTGTCCGCTACGTGGTGAACTGATTGGTGGTTTCTTGACTCATCAAATTTCCCGATCAGCTTGTACACTCAATTCGACTTATTTCATCCAAGGAAATAGCATCGTTGTATCAAACGGTTGTCGTGCTCAATTTACTGTGGACCTTCGAGTTCAACGAGCTCCGATTGCACGCAGCCAAACAGTTCAGTGCAGCAGCAATCGACGTGATTACGTCACTTGTAACTTAGGTGTCTATGCAGCCAATGTTGTTTTAATTAAGCAAGATTCTAAAACAGCTTGTATTTTAAATAGCACTTACGGAGTTGTTGGAAACGCTATGTGGGTTGATAAAGGCTGTCGCGGAGTTTTTAACGTAACAACATTACAATAAGAATATGAAAAAGTTAAATTCTTCTGTGTTTTTTATCTCATTTTTTTTAGTTTTTCAGGCCTTTGCAGCTAAAAAAAATATTTGTTCGATGACACTGAATTCATCGAACGAAATCAATGCGATGAAAGAAACTTTATCTTCAGAAGAATTTAATTTTATCGAACTTGTTAAAACAAACGATGAAAATTGGTTTAAATCGGCTTGTCAAAGCCAAGTTCAATGCGACGTTTTGTTGATCTCGGGCCACTTTGGCGGAACTTTTTTTGGTGAATCAAAAGCCTCTTTATCCATGTCAGAACTTGAAGAGGCCAGTTGCCAATCCGATTGCAATGGAATTTTAAAAGCTCCGCGCGAAGTTTTTTTGTTTGGCTGTAATACTTTAGCCGGTAAAAACTTAGACCACCGAACTCCTGAAGAGTATCTGCAAGTGCTTTTGCGTGATGGTTTTAGCCAAGCTCAAGCTCAACAAGTTGTGGCGTTTAGATACAGCCCGATTGGCAGTACTTTTTCAAATCGAATGTCACATGTTTTTGATCGAACACCCCGAATTTACGGGTTTAATAGTGTGTCACCACTCGGAAAATATTCAGGACCACTTTTAAAAAAATACATGCAGTCTGCAAACAGCAGTTACTCGCACGACCTTGAATCAGACGACATCAGCACAAACAAAAATTTACTTCAAATATTCTCGTCAACATCCCTTGTTCAAGATAAGGGAAATCAGTTTGCTACAAAAGAAACTTCCCCGGTTTGTTTTTTATCTGCTTCAAACAACAGAACGTCACGGTTGGACAAATTAAATTGGATTGCTTCAAGCTTTGAAAAATCCATGAACTTAGAAAATGCTATTTACGTGGCTGACTTTCTAAAACGTGAGCGCTGGTTTAAAAAATGGACGAACGAAGAAAGCGCCGTTATTAAAAGAATTTCAACGAACGAAGCTTTGAAGCAACAGATCGAAATGATCATTCAATCCGATAAATCCTGGCTGGCTCGAACAAAAGCAGAAGTCTTACAATTATCAAAACAAATTGGCTGGTCTTCAAACGACGACTACAACACTCAAATAACACAAGTATTAAGCTTAACAAAAATTCCTTTTAAATACGACGACATGGCGTTTGTGTGCGGCCTGCACATCCAAGCCGATCTCAATCCAAAAGATCTTAAGGTCGTAGACTGGAAGAACCAAAATTTTAAATACGCTGTGATGTGTTTAAATTCGAATAACCCGGCTATTTGGAAATTACTGGGCGAGGATTAGAAAATCCCGTACACTAGCGATTCGCAAAGCCCTGGACTAAGCCTTGAATAAATCTTGAGCCGATTTGCCCGATGGTCGAATGATTTGATGATTCAGGGTGATGAACCTTTTCAGTTTCGATCGGTTTAAGATCTTTTTTAAATAATAAATAAAATAAAACCAATGATAAAATGGCGATCGAAGCAAAACAGACCATGATTAAAGAATTTCCATTCTCAAATAAGTTCAAATAAACTTGTAGAGCTTGCCCGACTTGGATCAGCGAAAATATTGTCACCGACGACAAGATCAAACCTAAGAGCAATTTGAAGCCAATAAAAATCACTTCAGCTCGAAGTGTTGTTTTAATTAATGTAACAATTTTTGATTCACTGTCCATCATCAGACTTTGTTGTGGATTCGACATGAATGAAAATAAAAAAAGTAAAACTTTAGAAAGCATAATTCCCCTGGATTTATTGTAACGATCTTAAAATCTACAGGCCCATCGCTTCTTTTCAGAGACAATGGGCCAAAATAAAATTATATTAATCTCGACGACGGCTAAAAACCATTGTCAAAAGACTTCCAAGCACAAGGCCTGTTGCTGCAGCGATCGCAGCTCCTTTAAGTGGATTTTCTTTAACGTAATCTTGGCTGGCTGAAACATAACGAGTGGCACGACCTGAAATATCTGACGCAATGGCACCTACTTTTTCGCCGGCGTCCTGTGACATTCTTTCGAATTGTTTTTCAGTTGTCTGAATTTTATTTTTGAAATCCTGAGTAAGACCGTTTGCTTTATTCATGACATCGTTTTTACTTTGTTCCATTTTTTCTCCTGTTTTGACTTTGTTTAGCTATTTGCTTATTTACTTAAAATTAGCTTAAGCAAAAAAAGGACCTCGTTAAATCAATTCAGTTCCAGCTTAAAAAAATTTTTTTGAGCGATGGGGAAATAAGGGGCCTTACTGTACATAATGTCCCTGATTTTCTTGGCGTGCTTGTTCAGAAGTTGTGTTCTCTTTACGCAGACGTTTTGAAAGTGTTTTGCGATCGATGCCGATCGCACGAGCTGTTTTGTCGCGAGCTCCACCATTTTTTTTGATTGCGAACTGAATATATTTGTAAATAACTTCATCTAAAGTGGGAAGCTGGTCTTCGGCGTGAAGGTAAAAACTATTTTCAGTATTGAAATTTTTTGATTCTTGGCTTTGCTTTTCGTGAAGGCTTTGCGACGTCGGTAAAAAATAATCAACTGAAATAACGGGCTTGTCACAAAGAACAACCACTCTTTCAATCGCATTTTCAAGTTCCCGTACATTTCCACGCCACGAATTTTCAAGAATGTACTTAACCGACTCATTCGAAAATGTTTTTGGACGCGATCCGTTTTCAAGCAAAAACTTTCTTAAAAATGTTTCTGCCAGCAACAAGATGTCTTCTTGTCTTTCTCGTAAAGGCGGAATTAAAATAGGAATCACATTTAATCTAAAATACAAGTCTTCGCGGAAGCGGTCTTCCCTGACTTCCGTTGATAAATCTTTATGAGTCGCCGAAATAATTCGACAGTTGATATCGCGGTATTGATTTTCGCCGACCCGCTTAATTTTTTTCTCTTGCAAGACGCGAAGAAGTTTAGCTTGTAAAGACAAACTCAAATCGCCAATCTCGTCTAAAAATAAAGTTCCGTCTTGTGCTTCTTCAAAAAGTCCAATTTTTTTATCATGGGCGCCTGTGAATGAACCTTTGGCGTGTCCAAAAAGTTCAGACTCTAATAAATTTTCAGGAATTGCCGAGCAGTTAATGGCCACAAAGGGCCCCTTTTGCCGCTGACTTTCAGTGTGGATGTAATTTGCAAAAACCTCTTTACCTGTTCCACTTTCCCCCGAGATTAATATATGCGCCGAGCTCATCGCGACTCTTTTTGAAAGGTCCAAAGCCAGTAAAAATTTGGGACTTCGACCAATGATATTGTGTTTATTTTCGGACTTTAATTTAACACGCTCACGCAGTTCTTTGATGTCACCTTTTAAAATGCGCAGATCTAAAGCGCGATCCACCGAAGCTTGTAGTTTTTGAAATTGAATCGGCTTAAAAACCAAATCATAAGCGCCTTTTTGAATCACTTCAAAAGCAGTTTCAGAAGCCTCTGGAGGCGTAATTAAAATAATCGGCAAGTTCGGTAAACTTTTTTTAATTTCGTCAGCGAAATCCATTTCAGACATTTTTTTAAAATGAAAATCCGTCAACATAACGTCCCATTCGTGACCACTGACCAGGCTGGCCTCGATCGCATCTTGCGCATCGGTATAGCAGGTCACGTCAAAATTTTTGGGCCTAAAGTAGGCTGTGACAAGATCTTGAATATCGCTGTCATCATCGACAAGAACAATTTGCCGTTTCTTTTCAGATGTCATTTAAGTCTCGTTTCTGTTTGTGTTTGAATGATCTTTAGTTACCACAACGGCTTAATCACACCAAAACAAAGTTGGCTCTGTCATATCCTTATTTTGCGACAATCTGCTGAAACGATTTGAAACTGTTAAAATAAAGCCTTGGCTTTACGAAATCTTCATCAACTCAAGATCTTGAAACGACAAATTTAAAATTTATTTTTGCTATTTTCATGTAGAGATTACTTCATTCAAAAAAAAGACAGTCTTTCGCTTGAAGATTCGCTATACATTGAGTCGCTTTATAAAAGATCAGGAGATCCTTATGCAAAACCCAATTCCCGAACAACCCGCGAACTCTTTTCGAATCACACTTGAATTGAACAGTCGCGTTGCGCGAATGGACACAACACTATTGAACGCGCTTAAAGCACAAAAAGAAAATTTGAACTTAAGAATCATCACGCGCCAGGGACTTAAAAATCTTTTTCTTGAAGGTCGCATCCAAATCAAGGGTCAGCGTGCTCGGCCCTCTTCAGGCTTAGCTGTCGGTACGACTTACGTGGATATTTTAGGTTATTGAAATCTTGACGAGCTAAAGACATCTCACATAGTCTTTTAAGCTATGCAAAAACAAGAACACAGTTTCAGTCACATCGTTTTCAACATCATTATTCCTGTGATCATCTTAAATAAAGGGCATAAATACGGCCTTGACGCCAGATTGGGCGTTCTTTTGGCCCTTAGTTTTCCGCTTTTTTTTACAATCAAATCGTGGATTCAAACTCACAAAATCAATTTTATTTCTTTGCTGGGTTTATTGAATGTTTTAGTTTCAGGAACTCTCACTTTGTTAGCCTTGGGTGGAATTTGGTTTGCGATTAAAGAAGCGGCCTTTCCTTTGTTGATTGGTGCTTTTGTCTTAGGCTCAAGCTGGACTCAAAAGCCCTTTTTTCAAACGCTTTTTATGAACCCCTCAACCTTTGATATCGAAAAAGTAAATTCAAAACTTGAAACAGACCAAAAGAAAAACCAATTTTTTAATTTAATGAAGAAGGCGACCATTTTTTTGTCCCTTTCTTTTTTGATGAGCGCCTTTTTAAACTTTGCTTTAGCTTTAAAAATTTTTACCCCCTTAGCTGACGCCCTGACAGACACTCAAAAACAAGAGATTCTAAATGAGCAGCTCAGCCGCATGACTTTGTATTCTTTAGGCGTCATCTTAGTGCCCTCAATGATTTTCTTAGGCACTTTACTTTTCTACACGTTTAAAAAAATTCATGAAATCACGGGCCTGACTTCAGATGACTTACTTCTTAAAAATTAATTTTTAGAAATCATTATTATCAATGGGCGGCGGAGGTGGAGGCGGCGGAATGTCCCCGTAACCAGCCTCATAAGGATTCGCATTGTTAAACCCTGCCCCGTAATCATAGTTGGGTGGAGGCGGCAGCGGAATATCTTCATAATTTTCCATGGGCGGCGGAGGTGAAACGTAATCTGCGGGCGGCGGCGGCGGAAAACTGTTATCGTAATCTGAAGCGCTTGAGGCTTTTGGACCTGTATTTGATCCCACGCCGTTTTTGACCCACTTATTTTTACCCCGCTTGCGAAGATCATAGCGCGGTCTTTCTTTGGTTAATCCAAGCTCTTCATTTTCAAGCTGAAGGACAACTCCAGGATTTTCAGATAATATTTTATTTCGGGTGCTTACTTGAACTTCACGACTTTCTTCGGCTTTTTCGATTTCAACTTTTTTTTCTTTTTGATCTAATCGATGTTCTGGGCCATTTTCAATTGGAGAGAGCGATTTTTTTTGTTTTCGATATTCGATCAAGCCTCTTTCAAGTTGCAAATCCCAGTTTTCTTGCTCTTCCAAAAACAAGCCCAAAGTTTTTTCACGTTCATCGTCGAAGATTTTATTATTCTTTTTTTCAGTTTGAAGACTTTTTAAACGGGTCAAATTGTGGTTTGCTTCAATTTTGAGCGAATTAAGCAGCTCTTGATCAACTTGTTCAGCCTGAGTGCGTCCGCAAACCAAAGCCAAAAAAAGTAAAATATAAAAAAAGTCTGCGCACGTCTTCACTCTAAAAAGGATAGGCGAATTTCTGTTTTTAGAACAGACACTTCGAAAGTATTCACTTCTTTTTCTCGACCTTTGTCTTTACCAAATCCTTGATTTGGGCTAGCTTACTGCAACCTCAACAAAAGGCTTAGATTCGCTTCAAGCGGTCTTATTTTTAAAAAGGAATTTTCATGGAAATGCTTCAATCAATTGGAATTTTTTTTGCTCAGACATTTATTATTGTCGCTGCAATTGTGGCTGTTATTTTAACAATCGCTGCCGTTGCACTTAAATCTAAAAATCAAAAATCTTTTGAAATTGAACTGATCCACGAAAAATATGAAGATCAAACCCAAGCCCTCAAACAATCTTTATTATCTGACTCAGAACTTAAGAAAGAAAAAAAGCGCCTCAAAAAAGAAGCAAAAGAAAAATCACAAAAAGAAGAGACTTTAAAAACGACACCCAAACGAATTTTTTTAATTGATTTTTTAAAAGGCGATATAAAAGCCTCTGAAAGTGAAAATCTGCGCGAAGAAATTTCGACCATTCTGGGTGTTGCTACAACTCAAGATGAAGTTGTTGTTCGCGTTGAAAGCCCCGGTGGTCTTGTGCATGGCTATGGTTTTGCGGCGGCTCAGTTGCTGCGCCTTCGTGAAGCTCAAATTCCTTTAACGATTTGTGTCGACCAAGTGGCGGCAAGCGGCGGCTACTTAATGGCCTGCACGGCAAATAAAATCTTAGCAGCACCCTTTGCTTTAGTGGGCTCGATTGGTGTTGTGGCTCAAGTTCCTAACTTTAATCGCCTTCTTAAAAAATATGATGTCGATTACAAAGAATACACCGCCGGAGATTTCAAAAGAACCGTCAGCATTTTCGGCGAGATCACTGAAAAAGGCGAAGCCAAATTTAAAGAGCAGCTTGAAGAAACTCATTATTTATTTAAAACTTTCGTTTCAAAGTACCGTCCTCACATGGATATCGCAAAAATTGCCACCGGAGAATTTTGGTACGGTGAAACAGCTTTAGGATTAGGACTGATCGATGAGATTCGAACAAGCGATGACTATCTTCTAAAAAAGTCAAAAGAGCACCACATCGTTAAAGTTTCTTTCGAACAAAAACCCACTTTGACCGATAAACTCACGGATGTTCTATCAAAAGCGGTCACACTGACACTGAGTAAGACTCTAAGTCAGACATTGGCTCAAATGAGCGAGCAAAGTGACGCTTTAAAAAAAGTGTGACGCAAATAGCTAACTGCTTGGCTTTCTTTATTTTTTCCCTACAGTCTTGTACACCTTGCAAACTGTTATTTTTTAAAACAGAAGGAGACCGAGTTTGAAACCAGTTGTCCAAGTTAAAAATCTAGAAACAACTTTTTTTCTGAAGTCGGGACCTTTCCGTGCTGTGAATCGAATTTCATTCGATATCAATAAAGGCGAAACCCTAGGTATCGTCGGAGAATCAGGTTGTGGTAAATCAGTCACATCATTTTCACTGATGCGCCTTGTAGAAAAGCCCGGACAAATTACTCATGGTCAATTTCTTCTGAATGATCGAGATATTTTAAAACTGTCAGAAACCGAAATCGAAAGTGTGCGCGGCGGCCAAATGGCCATGATTTTTCAAGAGCCCATGACGGCTTTAAATCCTGTTCTTACCATTGGCTTTCAGATGGATGAACAAATTAAAAAACATTTAAAATTAAATCAAAAAGATTCCCGTGATCGTGCGATTGAAATGCTTGAACTCGTGGGAATTCCGGCGGCCAAAGAAAGATACGAATCTTATCCGCATCAACTTTCAGGTGGTATGCGACAGCGCGCGATGATTGCGATGGCTTTATCCTGCAACCCGCTTTTTTTAATTGCCGATGAACCCACAACAGCACTTGATGTGACTATTCAAGCACAAATTTTAGAACTGTTTCAATCGCTTCAAGAAAAAATGAATATGACCGTTCAATTTATCACCCATGATCTGGGTGTTATCTCTGAGGTCTCAGATAAAGTGATGGTGATGTACGGTGGACAAACTTGCGAAACCGGAGACACTCAAGAAATCCTGAATTCGCCTCGCCACCCTTACACGGCCGCCCTGATTCAATCACGGCCTAAAATGGGCCAAAGAATTTCACGCTTAAAAACAATCGAAGGTTCAGTTCCGGCGCCGCATGATTTTCCAAAAGGTTGTCCTTTTGCTAATCGATGCTCGCGCGTAAAAACTGAATGCTGGGATACAAAGCCAACCATTCAACCTATCGCTGGATCTGCATCTTTAAGATCTGTCGCGTGCTTTAACCCACTATAAAAGGATGAACCATGAGTGATATCATTCTTGAAGCTCGAAATATCAAAAAATACTTTCCGATCCGAAAAGGATTTTTTATGCGGGAAGTAGGACAAGTTAAAGCCGTCGATGATATTGATTTTGTGGTTCGCCGCGGAGAAACTTTAGGTCTTGTTGGCGAATCAGGCTGTGGAAAATCAACTCTCGGTCGAACTCTGATTCGACTTTACGAGCCCACATCGGGCGAAATTAAATTTGAAGGAAAAGATTTTTTGCACGCTCACGGAAAAGATCTACGCGATAAACGTCGCGATATGCAGATGATCTTTCAAGATCCCTTTGCCTCTTTGGACCCGCGCATGACAGTCGGTCAAATTATCGAACAGCCTTTTATTATTCATAATCTTTTACAAAAAAAAGAACGCGAATTAAAAGTCAAACAACTGCTTGAGCTGGTTGGTCTTAAAGCGTCTCATGTAAATCGCTACCCCCACGAATTTTCTGGGGGGCAAAGACAACGTATTTCAATTGCACGTGCGATCGCTTTGGAACCAAAAC
The DNA here is from genome assembly GCA_043747435.1 of Bdellovibrio sp. Taxonomy (GTDB): domain Bacteria; phylum Bdellovibrionota; class Bdellovibrionia; order Bdellovibrionales; family Bdellovibrionaceae; genus Pseudobdellovibrio. The sequence goes on from JAYTPD010000004.1 coordinate 20,410, forward strand.
TGATTATCTGCGACGAACCTGTCAGCGCGCTGGACGTGTCGATCCAGGCGCAGATTTTGAATTTGCTGAAAGACTTGCAAGAACGCCTTAACCTCACTTATATTTTTATTTCTCATGATCTCTCTGTGATCGAACACGTCTGTGATCGTATTGCCGTGATGTATTTAGGACGTATTGTGGAACTCACAACCCGCGAAGAGCTCTACAAAAATCCACAGCACCCGTACACGCAAGCTCTGTTGTCTTCGATTCCAAGCATCGGAACAGGCAAGAAAAAAATGACTAAAATCTTAACCGGAGAAATTCCATCGCCGATTAATCCTCCAAGTGGATGTTCTTTTCACCCGCGCTGCCCTTATAAAATGGAAATCTGCTCGCAAAAAACGCCTCAGCTTGAAGGCCCTGCAGATCATATTCGTTCGTGTCATTTAACTTTAGATCAAGTTTTAAAAATTAAAAACGAAAAGGAGTTCTCATGAAAAAGTTAATCTGTGTTCTTGCGACAACTTTAATGGTTGTGGCTTGTACAAAAAAAGAAAGTGAAAACACGACCAGTGCACCTGGATCAGACCAATCACCGGCTACTTCAACATCTTCAAAATTAACAAATGCTGAATTAAAAATTGGTATTAATCAAGAATTTGAAAATTTTAACCCTCTTATTGCAAACATGGCGGCCACTTCTTACATGCAACGCATGATTAATCGCACTCTTGTTGTCATCGATGCTGATGGCAAATGGGTTCCACAATTAGCGAAATCAATTCCCTCTTTAGAAGCAGGAACAGCAAAACTGATCACTCAGGGCGGTAAGAAAAAAATCCAAGCTGTTTGGGAAATTTTAGACAATGCTGTCTGGGGGGATGGAAAACCCGTCATCTGTGAAGATTTTGAATTCGCAATCAAAGTCGCAACATCTCCAAATGTCGGCGTGGCTGATAAAGAAACTTACACGCAAGTTGAAAAAGTCGATTTCGATTCTAAAAATCCAAAAAAATGCACTTTTACTTACGAAAAAGAAAAGTGGGATTTTTACCAGCTGGGAACTTTTTTTCCGCTTCCAAAACATCTTGAAGAGGCCGTTTTCAAAAAATACTCTTCACAAAAAGAAGGCTACGAAAAGAATTCTCTTTACTCGAAAGAGCCTACAAACCCAGGTCTTTACAACGGGCCTTATTTAATTAGCGAAATACAACTAGGCGATCACGTCACTTTCGTTACAAATCCTAAATTTTACGGCGAAGCTGCAAAAATTCGTAAAATTATTGTGAAGCTGATTCCAAATACAGGAACGCTCGAGGCCAACTTACGTTCAGGTACGATTGATATTATCTCAAGCTTAGGTTTGGCACTCGACCAAGCTTTAGCTTTTGATAAAAAAGTCAAAGGTGAAAACTTAAATTACTCGGTTTTATTTCAACCGAGCGCCGTCTACGAACACATTGATTTAAACCTGGATAACCCGATTTTAAAAGATATCCGCGTACGTAAAGCCTTAAGTATTTCAATTAACCGTGAAGAGCTTGTGAATTCGCTTTTTGAAGGCAAACAAAGCCCCGCGATTCACAGTGTGACTCCAAAAGATCCTTGGTACACCGATGATCCAACAAAAGTAACGATCTACAAGTACTCGCCACGAGAAGCTGAAAAATTGCTTGAAGAAGCCGGTTGGAAAATGGGAACTGATGGCATTCGAACCAAAGATGGTAAGAAATTATCGTTTACTTTAATGACAACAGCCGGAAATAAAACACGCGAACTAGTTCAAGTTTATTTACAAAACAAATGGAAACAAGTCGGTATCGAAGTGAACTCAAAAAATGAACCTGCACGCGTTTTCTTTGGTGAAACAACTAAAAAAAGAAAATTTGATTCAATGGCTTTATTTGCATGGGTCTCTTCACCTGAAAGCTCGCCTAAATCGACGTTCTCAACAAAAAGTATTCCAAGTGCAAAGAACGGTTTCTCGGGTCAAAATCAAATGGGTTGGAGCAATACAAAAGTTGATGCCCTTTTAGAAAAATTAGACACCGAATTTAAACCTGACAAACGTATTGAAATCGTTCACGAAGTATTGCGCGCTTACACTGACGAAGTGCCTGTTTTACCACTTTACTACCGCTCTGATGTGGCCGTGATTCCGACTCAGTTAAAAGGTTACCGTTTAACGGGTCACCAGTTTCCTGAGACCGATGAAGTTGAAAAGTGGACTGTTGAGTAATTTAATGAATATTGAAATCAAAGGTTTAAGGATTTTATGATTACATACATCTTGCGCAGGATTGTTCAAACTCTTGTAGTGATTGTTATTTTATCCTACGTGTGTTTTGGCCTGATGAATTTAATGCCAGGAGATCCTGTCGAGCTGATGATTTCAGCCAATCCAAAAATCACGTCTGAAGATGTGGCGCGGTTAAGAAGTTTTTATGGTCTTGATCAGCCCGTCTACAAACGCTACATCGCCTGGGTTTCAGATATTGCTAAAGGCGATCTTGGTTATTCGCGCACATACCGAATTCCTGTGACCGAAATGATGGGCCCCGCTTTAACAGCCACCTTAATTTTATCGATGACATCATTAATTTTTTCTCTCTTAGTCGCTGTTCCACTTGGAATTTATTGCGCCCTTAAGCCAAACTCAACAGCTGATTATGTGATTAATCTCTTAAGTTTCGCTGGTATTTCGATGCCCTCTTTTTGGCTGGGAATTGTGTTGATCATTTTATTTTCGGTCAATATGGGTATTTTACCTGCGGGCGGTTACCAAACAACGGGGCTTGAATACACGTCTTGGCTGCACGAATTTTTAGACAAATCGAAATATCTTATTTTACCCGTGGTTTCAATTTCGATTCGCTCGATTGGTGGATTTTCTCGTTTTGCAAGATCCGCGATGCTTGAGGCCATGCGAAATGATTTTATTCGCACGGCTCGGGCTAAGGGGCTGACTCGTCAAGTTGTGATATGGCAGCATGGTTTTCGCAATGCTTTAATTCCTTTAGTCACAATTATAGCAATTAGCTTATCATCCATTTTTTCGGGCGCCTTGATCACTGAAACTCTTTTTGCTTATCCAGGCGTAGGTCGTTTGATTTATTCTTCAGTGATGGGAAATGATTTTAACGTCGCGATGGTTTCATTTATTATTTCAGTCAGTATGGTTTTAATTATGAACTTAGTTGCTGATTTACTTTACGGCGTTGTTGACCCTCGCATTTCTTATAAATAATCACAAAGCAGGATACAGACTATGATGACGGATCAACAAAAAACATCCTCTGAAACAAGCCCAAGCTTAACCAAAGCTCAAGTGACTCATCTTGAAAAAGCTCAAACCCTTTCACAAATTATTTTGAATCAATTCAAAGAAAATAAAGCCGCCGTCATTGGATCTTACGTGATTATTTTTTTCGTCGTCATTGCCATGAGTGCTTCATTGATTGAAGCTTTTACGGGTCTTGATGCTGAATCTCAAAATGTTTTCAGCCGCTACAAGCCACCATTTTCACGAGTCAAAGCCGGAACCGATGTTCGCGAAAATGCGATTCAAAGATTTATCGAATCGAACAAAGACGAAGCGGTTGTGATTCAAAACCAATTGCTCAACCAAAAAGTGGTGTCGTCAGCAAAACCTGAAGACGCTTTATTTGACTGGGCTGCACTGGATAAAGATAAAGCTTTACAAGCTTTAAACTTAATCGACACATCAAAAAAATCTGAGCTCAAAAGCATTGCCAATCGATTTGAAAGTTTTCATATCATGGGCACCGACGAGCTAGGTCGCGACGTCATGATGCGTTTAATTTACGGAACCCGCATCTCAATGGGAGTCGGTGTTTTGGTTGCATTGGCTTCATCGCTGATTGGGTTATTGATAGGCGCCATTGCCGGTTTTTATGGTGGAGTTATTGACACAATCTTAATGCGTGTAACTGACGCTTTACTATCTCTTCCCTTATTGCCTGTTTTAATTGTGGTTTCTGCGATTGATTTACAAAAAATTCCTTTGCTGAAAAGTATTCTTTCTTCGGGAAACGAAAGCTTGCTTAAATTGGTTTTTATTTTATGTCTATTTTCTTGGATGACTGTGGCCCGACTTGTTCGAGGCAGTATTTTATCACTTCGTGAACGTGAATTTATTTTGGCTTCGAAGACTTTAGGAGCGACTGATTTCACAATTATTTCGCGACACATGTTTCCGAATGTTTTAGCTCCTATTTTAGTTTCGGTGACTTTGGGCGTGGGTGATTCAATTTTATTTGAAGCGGCCTTAAGCTACTTAGGTCTAGGGATTCAACCGCCCACTCCAAGTTGGGGAAATATGTTGTTCAATGCTCAAGAACTAATTTACCAAGCCCCATTTTTGGCGATTATTCCGGGAATATTGATTTTCTTGGTGGTTGTTAGTTTTAACTTTTTAGGTGATGGACTTCAGGATGCTATCGATCCTAAAGCAATTCGTCGATAAATAACTGGCTCTATTCTGACTGACAATACATTTGTCAGTCTTGTAAATTTAACTTATTCGATTTCATCTATGGGCATTTAATTCGCTCTGCTGTCGGCACCTTTTTTGGATTAGTAAGCTATTAATCAGCTTGGTCTTTAAAAAAGGGGTGTTTCCATGAGAGCTCAATCTATTCTAGTTTTAACTTGTGTATTTATGGGTTTAAACGCTTTTGCTGAATCTTCGTTTGAACTGTCTTGTCGGATTAAGGCGAAAGAAATCGCGGCCGAAACTTACAAAGGTTGCGTAACAGAATTCCGCCAAAGCCAGCTTGAACAAATACGTAGTGAGTACAAACAAAAATTATCTGACCTTAAAAATCATTACGATAAAGAACTTAGAAAGATTGGCCCTAAATCCTCTGATGAAAACTCATCTTCACAAATGACTTTAGCGACGAAGCCTGCAAAAAAACAAAGAGCATCGGGCGCACGCACTTTGCCAAAAAAATCAGTCAAGACTGAAATCATTGATTTAACGACTCCAGCCCCCTCAAACACAGAGTCCAGCGACGAGATAACAGCTTCTCAGTCTCAAAATAGACTTAATTCAAACCCCGATACGACCAATGACGTCGAAATAGTTGAACTCCCTTCGCAAGAGTAGTAAATTGGTAGATACACCAAGGAGACTACAATGGAAGGCCTAGGGCTTCCCCACGCAATCATATTAATTGTTATTTTGCTTGTTTTCTTTGGACCAAGCCGACTGCCTGCTTTAGGACAATCTATCGGAAAAGCCATTCGCGGCTTCAAAGAAGGCATGAATGAAACTCAAAATGAAATAAATAAGACAAATTCTGAAATAAATCAGCTTCCACCATCAAATGATGCTTCCACAAAAAACGATTCATTAAACAAAAAAGCAGAAACAAAATCTAATCAAAATAATTCTTAGAAAGTAAAAAGAGGCATTTATGCAAGGACTTGGACTTCCCCACATGATCATTCTTTTAGTTGTTTTGCTTGTTTTCTTTGGACCAAGTCGTCTTCCTGCTTTGGGACAATCTATCGGAAAAGCCATTCGCGGCTTCAAAGAAGGCCTCAATGAAATCGATGCCGATGCAAAAGATGTTGGCCCCCAACAACAACTTCACCAAAATACAGATATCACTCAAAAAGCCACCGAAGAAAAATCAGGTCAAAAGAAGTCTTAATCGCCGCTTATGCGACTCATCATTTCAGGAGTGATTTCATCTGAAATAATTCCTGAAATTATTTTTTGATGTTCCTTGAATATTTCAAATCGATTCACCGTCCACAATACAACGGGTATTTTTTTAGATAAGTCTTTGTATTTTTTTAATTTAATATTTTGATAATCTAAATGCAGAAGATGTGGCCGTGCTAAGAAATTTAAAATAAAATTTTCAAGCAGATACCGAGTCAACCAACTTGAGTCAGAGTTCGTTGACAATAAAAATGCTCTGTAAATTTCAACTTCGTACTTTCGAAAGTAACTTAAGCTAAATGGATTAAAGCTAGAAATAAGAACTTTTGTTTTTAAGCCGTATTTCTGAATAAGTTTTAAAACTTCTTTTTCTAAATTTTTATTCCAGATGGATTTTGATTTAATTTCGATATTTAACTTAAAATCAAACTCAAGCGAAGTTTCTTGTTTTTGGCAAAACCACTTCATGACATCCTCAAGCCGATTCAAATAAGAAATTTGGTTATAATCGTATTTTTCAATGGGGACACCATTAAGCATTTCGTCATGAAACAGTACAACAATAAAATCTTTTGTCAGTCGCACATCAAATTCAACCATTCGGTATTTTTTATCGAAGGCTTTTTTGATAGATTCAAGAGAATTTTGCGAAGCCCCGTCGACCCAGTAGCCCCGGTGAGCTTGTAAAGACGGAAGCCAGTTCATAATCTTTTCATCGCGCGCCCAGAACATACTATTCTTTTTTCTGAGGTGTAAAAAAAACTTCATCTTGGTCTGTCTTCATCAGGCTATAACGAAAGGTTTTTTGTGCAATTTGCAATGAAGCTGTTGCAGAGAAATCCTGATCAGACTTCCATTCACCTTGCGCCTTCAGATGGGCCTTACTCACTTTTTCTTTTGTGAGACTGGAATCAAAATCAAAAGTCATGTTTTTCCAATCCGATCCTTGAAGGCCAAATTGAGTACGAAGAGCTAAATACTGAGGTTCAAGCAAATCAGTCTGTTCATTAAATAAAGCTTGGACGATGTTTTGTTTTAGATCGGAAACTTGCACTAAACCCTGAGGACTCTTAAGAGAAAGCGCAATGCTTTTTGTTTGCTCTGCTTTCAATTGTAAGAAGTCAATTTGAAGATCTGATAATTTCAATCCAGGAAATTGAATTTCCGAAGTGGTCAGCTTCGCTTGATGTCTTTCTTCAATCGATTTTTTGTAAGTCCAATTTAATTTTATCACGGGGCTTTGCGAAACTTGGGTCAATTGCTTCCACACATTTTCGTTGAATAATAAACCTTCAACATTCAGCTGAGCTGTTAACGTATTTTCAGGCTCAGAATAATTGGCTTCAAAACCACCCGCTACTTCGGTGGAGTTAATTTTAAACTGATCCATCGTCAAAGAGTAAATCTTTTTTTTGTTTTGAAGATTAAAATGAACCGAATCAATCAACTGAACCTCGCGCTGACCGCGATGAGAAAATACAAGCTCGGTTCCATTTATAAAACCGTCTAAAGCCCATTGCTGTTGTTGATTGAATTGAAGCTCGCCACGAAGCTCTCCAAGCTGATCCACACTTTGAAAATCAAGTTTTTCAGTAAGTAATTTTTTAAAGGGACTTAAGGCTAACTGCTGGAACTGAATATTAAAAGGCTCGATCAGTGTTTTATTGTGGTCCGCATGAAGTTCAAGATCGGAAGCTTGAATCAATACATGATCGCCGTCGATTTCAATATTTTTAAATTTCGATGTGTGCGTAAAAAGTTTTGAAAACTCGATTTCACCCAAAGCATTAAAGCTGATACTCAAAGGCCATTGATCAATAATCTGATCATACTTATCATCAGCTGTTAATGCAGTTAACGCTTTTAAAGAAACCTTTTTTGCAATCACTTCGTAAGAGATTTTTTGATTCAAACTGGAGCCATTCAGAAAAACTTGGACATAACCATCAAGCACGCGACCTTTAAACCCTAAAACAAGCTCAATTTGCTGATTTAATGCGGGCTTCAAGCGCGAATTCAAATCAGCTGTTAAAAAATAAATATCAGTTCGGTTATCCTTCAGCGCGAATAGTCTTGATTTAATGTCGACTTGAGAAAGCTGTCCATTATCATAATCCAAATAAAGATGAAACTGTTTAAGTAAAAAAGGTTGATCACTATTTTTTTGGCCGATGACTTTAATTTGCTCAACAGAGATTTCTTTAAGGGCCGATTGAGTTTTTTGAGTAAATAGATTTTCAGAAACAATCACCGGTTCAGCCGCGCGATCATCAACATGATCGGCTAAATGCTCGGTGGGCGTTGGCGATGAGACTGAAGTATCGGAGATTTCAGTTTTTCTTTTGGGTTGAAAACAATCTTCAATTTCAGCTAAGCGTATTTCGATATGGTTTGCGCGAAGGGTTTCGATCTGTGGTTTGACTGAAGTCAGCACACTCAACTGAAAGGGAACTTCGAGCTCATCGATAAAGATTTGTGAATTTTGACAGCTGAGTTTTTTGGGAGACAACCGTAAATTCTTAATCACCAAGTGAGGCCACGGTAGACCCCACTGAGCTAATTGCACTTCGGCCGAATCAAAATCTATTTTAAAATCTTTTTGTAAAACTTGAACAGAACGCTGAAGATATTTCTCGATTTTATCGGACGTGATTTGGGATTTAAGACTTAAACCAATGAGTAACGAGATCACCATCCCGGTTGCGATGACACGAAGGCCTGGTTGATCAATGACTGCTCGGCTCATTGTCCTTACACAAATCTAAAGGCAAGAATTTCAAATTCTTTGTCGCCCTTGGGGCTTTGAACCGTGACAAGATCACCCACTTTTTTACCAATCATGGAACGCGCAATCGGAGAAATAATTGAAATCATCGATTTTTTTACATCCGCTTCATCTACGCCAACAATCTGATAAGTCACTTTATCATCAGTCTCTGTATCTAAAAGGTCGACTGTTGCTCCGAAAACAATGCGATCTGATTTAATGGTTTTAGGGTCGACGGCTTCGGCTCCGGCTAGTTTGTATTGAATTTCTCCGATTCGGCCTTCAATCATCCCTTGACGCTCTTTTGCCGCATCGTATTCAGCATTTTCACTGATATCACCGTGAGCACGAGCTTCTTCGATGGCTTTAATAATTGTGGGTCTTTCTTCAAGCATCAGCTTTTTTAATTCAGTCTCTAGAAGCAATTTGCCACGAAGTGTAATCGGTAACGTATCTTGTGCCATAAAAAAGCCTTTCATCAGCGCGCTTCAGTTTTAAAGAGTTTTTAAACAGTTTCCGAGTGAGTCTAGACTAAATCAGTTTATACTCTCTACAAAAGCCCTACTTTATACCAAAAATGTACACCAGGCACAATCACATGAGGACAGACCATGGCGCGTCAAAATACACTATCTTAACAAGGATATAGAGCCCCCTATGGATGCAGTTTCAAAAATTAAAGCCGCGCGAAAAATTTGGTTATCGACACATAAAAATGCAGATGGTGATGGTCTAGGAAGTGAAATTGCTTTTTATCATGCGATGAAAATCAGGGGTCAAGCAGCACAAATTATTCACAACGATCAATCCCCCTCTAGATACTTTTTTTTAACGGATCAAACGGATATTCGAAATTGCGAAGAAAGTTTTGATTTTCATCCAAGTGATTTAGCAATTATTTTCGACACTCACGATCCGCTTCTGTGCCAGCCTCTTTTTGAAAAATTTCAAAATGCAAAAATTCCGGTTCTTTTCGTTGACCACCATGTGCCGATTAAAAATAAAATCTCGAACGTGACTTACTTAATTAATGAAGAAGCCTGTTGTACAGGCGAAATCGTTCTTCAGCTCATCCGCGAATTAGGGATTTCTTTAACTTCAAAAATTTCAACAGCTTTATACTCAAGCCTTCTTTTTGATACACAAAATTTTAAATATATACGAAATTCTTCAACAGCTTTTGAAATGGCCGCAGAACTTTTAAAAAATGGCGCTGATCATTTATTGATTCAAAAAAACCTCTTTGATAATTGGTCTGTGAATAAAATGAATTTTCTTTCTATTTTAATTCAAAATGTCGACTACAGAAATCAACAAAAAATTGCTCTCATTAAAATCAATCGAAAAAGCTTAACTGATTTTGGGCTGAGCTCAGACGATGTCAGTGATTTTGTTGATTTATTTATGTCGATTCAAAGTTTAGACATCGCCATCGTCATTCGTGAAGAAAAAAATAACGATTTTAAGCTTAGCTTCAGAAGCCGCACCCATGAAGTTCTAAGTTGGGCGCAAAGCTTTAATGGCGGCGGCCACTTGTACTCGTCAGGTGCTTGGGTCAGCTCGACTGAGAAAGAGATCTTATCAAAAATTGACAACTTGATTTCTAAAAGCTGATTTAAAAAATTTTACAAGGCAATATGCACAAATGGGAAATGCTCACTGACTGCGACAGATAAGTAATGTTTCTAACTCCTGATATAATCCGTAACCTCAGAATTTTTTGAAGCCTCATAAAGTCTAAAAGCGCCTTCACCAAAACCCCAATCCCTGATGGCCCCACATCTGGGATTTTCAGTCCCGACCATGGTCTGTCCAATGTACATGTTGGTGCAGACCTCTTCAGAGAATCAAAGTCATTTCACTATAACGTCACTTACAGTGCAGAAAATTTCGAGATGATGATTAGAATTATCAAAATAATTGCTAAAAACTCTCGAGTTAATCTTAAAACCTGCCGAATACGTCTATAATTCAAATAGTTTCGCATATCGGATCTCCTTTTGTGGTTTCAAAAGTGAGAGCCTTCAAAAAGGGGTTTTGGCAAAAGCAAAACCTCTTTTTGCATTTTAAAGACCATATGAATTTTTTTGAAATAATTTTGTAAGTACCAGAATCGAGCACTTCATTCAGTTAATAACTTAATTATTTTTTCACTGTCGACACGACAGGCCCCGCAACCCGTTCCGGCTAATGTTGTTCTTGAAATTTCACCGACTGAACGACAACCTTGTTTGATTGCATTACGCACAACAGAGGTTTGAATCATGCGGCAGTGGCAAAGCTCGTCGTGGGGATAAATAAAAACTTTATTCTGCGCTTTTTCGACAAACTCGTTAATTAAAATTTCATCATCATTTTTGATCGGTTTTAAAATAGGCCAAGTTTGAAAGTCGTAGCCATAAGACTTAACGAGTTCTTGAAGACGAAAAAGTAGAAATTCAGAACCTATCGCTTTAAGTTGATTATTTTCAAAACGAATTAAAGATCGATATGAACTTTTAACTTCAATCAGCATTCTTTCAAGATAATTTTAAAATTTTTCTTCGGCAATGACTTGTCGACGAAATCCAAAAATTTGGCCCACATCGGACTCGACAAAAGACCCTGCTGTAAGTCGTCCTAACAGCCCGAGCGGAAGCTTAAAAAGAACTTCGTCTATCATCAGTGTTCCGCCCGCCAGTTTTTTAAAAGTGTGAGTGTGATGCCACAAAGTGTAGGGGCCTTTAAGCTGCTGGTCAGTGAATTTATACGGTGGATCCCAAGTTTCAATCAAAGTTCGCCAGTGCACGGGCACACCGTGAATCTTAAGTTTATAGTCAATCAAAGTGTCTTTTTGAATTTCAGGTGTCGATAATTTTTCGACCTTAAAATTCAATAGACTTGGCGTTAGTTTTTCTAAATTCATTGCATCCGAAAAAAATTGAAAGACTTTTTCAATATCCGCTGGGATAAACTGCTGAGCGTAAAAAAAGCCTTGACCGTTTTTAAAACATTCAAGCTCTTGATCAAAAAATTCTTTTAAATTTTTTGATTTAAATTGGAATTCAAGATTTTTTAATTTTTGACAATCAACTCGGTAAGAGCCCAAAACAATTTCTGACATCTCGCCGAGCATGGTCTTTAAAACAAAACCTGGCACAGATGGAAGTTGAAGCGTCCCCAGCTTTTGACAAAGCAACTCAGTGAACTCTTGGTTTTGCACAGGTTCAGGATGAGCCGCGTTGATCACACCTTTAAATGACTTCTGAAGAACCGCTTGTAAAAATATTTCTGAAACATCATCTAAAGAAATCCAGCTCATCCACTGCTTTCCAGATCCAAGCGAAGCTCCAAGGTTTTTCTGAAATAAAGAGACCAGTTTTTTTAATGCTCCACCTTCACGACTAAGCACTACACCAATTCGAACGATCACGACTCGAGTTGAATATTTGTTTTGAAATTCAGTAAAAGGTTTTTCCCATTGCTGACAAACATCGGCTAAAAATCCCTCTCCTGGCAAAGAGTCTTCTGTGAGTATTTCATCGCCTCGATCGCCATAAAATCCTTGAGCCGATGTAGTGACAATTGTTTTAATATCAGCCGGACAATTTTTAAGTAAATTAACTGAAGAAAGAACGCGGGAATCCATGATTTCTTTTTTTTTCTTATCACTCCAGCGACCATCGACAGTTTCTCCAAGCAAATGAACAATTGCATCGACTCCCGCAAAATCTTTTTGAGTTAATGGTGATTGAAGCAAATCACACTCGATGATTTCAGCCGGAAAAGGAAGATTTTGAAGAGCTTTTTGACGATCGCGACTGACGGCCCGTATTTGGTGACCTTGTTCAACTAATTTAAGACCTAATTGCCGACCAATAAGTCCTGTAGCCCCAGTGATAAGTATTTTCATTTGAGTGCCTTTTTAAATTCGGTTAAAGCTCGCTCTCGTGCGAAGCTGTGATCGACCATAGGTTTTACATATTCAGACGTTCCAAATTCTGGAACCCATTTTTTAACGTATTTAAATTCCGGATCAAATCTTTCAATTTGAGAGGCCGGATTAAAAATTCTAAAATAAGGAGCCGCATCGCAGCCTGTTCCTGCAGACCATTGCCAGTTTCCGTTGTTCGCTGAAAGATCGTAATCTAAAAGTTTTTCAGCGAAATATCTTTCACCTTGCAACCAGTGCATCAAAAGATGTTTTGTTAAAAAACTTGCGACCACCATTCGCACACGATTGTGCATATGACCGGTTTGATTGAGCTCGCGCATGCCGGCATCAACCAGAGGGTAACCCGTTTGACCTTCGCACCATTTATCGAATTCAGCTTTATCTTTTCGCCAAGCTACTTTTTCGTATTGAGGTCTAAAACTGGAAGTCTCAACATGGGGATAATGCCAAAGTATCTGCATAAAAAAATCACGCCAGATTAATTCACTCAGCCACACATCTGAATGCTTAAGGCCTTCGCGTGCAAGCTCGCGCGGGCTGACTGTACCAAAGCGCAGATGTAATCCTAATCTAGAGGTGGCCTTTTCAAGAGAAGGAAAATCCCTCTGTTCAGAGTACTTTTTTAACATCGCGGTCTTCAGATCAGTCTCTGGAAATTCAAAATCAAAATTTTCAAATTTCATTTCCTTTAGACTCATCATTGCCGTTTTTGTGCTGACTTTACGGTAATGAGCCTCGTACAGATCGTTGGGATAAGATTTAAGATAAAATTCATTCACGAGGCTAAGCCATTTTTTTTTGTAAGGTGTATAAACAGTATAATTTTTTTGTTGATCGCTAAGAATTTCTTTCTTTTCAAAAATACATTGGTCTTTGTAAGTTAAAAATTGAATATTCTTGGATTGACACAGTTCACTTATTTTTTCATCACGCTTGATGGCCTTGGGTTCGTAATCGTGGTTGGCGTAAACGGCATCAACATGAAACTCCGTAAAAAGTTGCTCAAAAATTTCTTCAACTTCTCCGTATCGAACGATTAAATCGCTGCCTTTTTTTTGTAAATCCTCTTTGATTTTTTCAAGAGTTTGGTGAATAAACAAAACGCGCGCATCTGTGGATGAAAGTTGATTTAAAATATCTTTATCAAAAATAAATAGGGGCTGGACTTGAAGGTGGTTTTTAAGTGCGTGATAAAGGCCCGCGTTATCATCGAGTCGTAGATCTCGACGAAACCAAAACAGTGTCACAAGTGGCTTTTTTTGATTCATACTTTGAGATCCTATCAAGTTATGTTAATTTAAAGTAGAAGTTCTGTTAGATAACAATCTTATTTTAAGCGTGAAAATCAATCAAATGGTAAAAATTATCGATGAAAAAAAATAAACTCACCAACATCAAAAGCTCTTTGTTTTCAAGGGGACTTTCTGTCGCTAAATTAGGTCTTAATGCAGGGCTTAAGTACGCCGGCACAAAAGTGGGTCAATCATCGATGGATGAATTTTGGACTTCACAAGCTGGCCTATTCACCAAAGAATTTGGCGAGCTTAAAGGAAGCCTGATGAAAGCCGGTCAAATGCTTTCGATGTACGGAGAATATTTTTTTCCTCCACAAGCGAATGAAATTTTGAAAACACTTCAATCGGATTCACCCGCCATTGAATGGCCCATGATGAAAGAAACTCTTGAAAAACACATGTCAGCTGAACTTATCGATGAACTTGAGATCGATCCCGAAGCCATAGGTTGCGCTTCCATGGGCCAAGTTCATAAAGCTCGTATTAAAAAAACGGGCGAAATCATCGCACTTAAAATCCAGTACCCTGGGCTTGATAAAGCGATTGATTCAGATGTTAAAGCCTTAAGGACATTACTGAAAGTGTCGCAGATTTTACCTGATAGCATTGATCTGAATCCTGTTTTTGAAGAAATTAAATCAATGCTACGACAAGAACTCAATTACACCGAAGAGGCCGAGCTGACGCGCCGATACCGCGCTTTGGTTTTGAAAGACAATCGTTTTTATGTTCCCAAAGTGTACGATCGCTACTCGAATCAAAAAGTTTTAGCGACGGAATATGTCGACGGACTTAAAGCCGATCATCCTTTAATTCAAACTTTGTCTCAAAAACGAAGAAACCGTTTGGCTGAAAATTTTTTAGATCTTTATTTTAAAGAAATTTTTGAATGGAATTTAGTTCAAACAGATCCTCATCTTGGTAATTACAAAATTCAAATCGATTCTTTAGGAAACGATCGCCTTGTGCTTTTAGACTTTGGCGCTTGTCGGGAATTCGGTCTTAATTTTATGAAAAGTTACAGACAAATGGTCAAAGGTTCTGTGATTTTTGATGAAAAAATGTTTCTTCAAGCCAGTCGAAAATTAGGTTTCATCACAGAAACGGATTCGGACGAGTACATTCAAATTTTTAGTGATTTTTGTTATGAAACCGTTGAACCATTCTGGACACCCGAAGACCCCCGCAACAAATCAAACAAAATTGCAGCAGATGGAACTTATCACTGGAAACAAACAGATCTACCCGGCCGAGTCGTTAAAAAAGCGATGCAGTTTAAAAATTTTGACCTCAGGACTCCCCCACGCGAGATTATTTTTTTAGACCGAAAAACAGGCGGAGTATTTATCTTTTTATCTGTTCTTAAAGCCGAAATTAACGCAAGAAAAATCATTGATCCTTACTTACCCAACGTCTAAAACCACAGATGTGCAAACAAACTTTGCTTACCTGATTTTGAGTTATAATCACCCTGATTTGACAGATCGAACAGTTCAGTCTGTCTTACGCTTAAATATCGATCCTCAAAGAATTTTTTTGGTTCACAATGGCTCCGAAAAAAAACATGTTGAATGGCTCATAAAAAAAAATCCTTCTATTCAACATGTGTTGATGGAAAAAAATTTAGGTTTTTCGGGCGGAATTAACTTCGGCTGCCAAGAAGTATTTAAAAATCACGATTGGCTCTTTTTTTTAACGAACGATACCGAGCTGATTAAATCTGCGGAAGTCTTCCCGGCAGGCTTTGATGTGCTGACTCCAAAAATTTTGAAGCGTAACACAGAACAAATTGATTCATTGATCGGAGTTATTAATACGCAGAGCTCGGCTTTACGTCATGTCCGTGATCTAAAAGAATCAATAGCTTTAGAGCCTCACGAGAAATATTATGTTCCAGGATCTGCTTTTGGTTTATCAAAAAAATGTTTTAATCAGCTGCAAGGTTTTGATGAAACATTTCATACTTACTGGGAAGATGTGGATTTTGGACTGCGTGCTGGCAAACTGGGCTTTGAAATTAAGCACTCAAATGAGTTTGAACTAAAACATAAAGTTGGTAAAACTTGCCACAAAGATCGATTTTATACTTTATATCTGTTTCAAAGAAATAGGCGAAAGTTGATGTGTAAACATCATTACCTGAATCTAATTTTTATTTTAAACTACTCAAAAGATATGCTTCGTTATTTTTTTCGAATTTTTAAACAAGAAAATAAACTTCAATCTTTGAATTACTGGTGGAAAGCTTTAACGGATTAAATATGGAAAAAAACATCGCTGAGCAAAATCGAATTCATTTTTGGACTCGTTTTTTATTTTACTTTTGGCTTTACACGATTTTAGTTATTTTATGGGGTGCTTGGGTTCGCATTTCTCATTCAGGAGATGGGTGCGGAGATCACTGGCCGACATGCCAAGGAGACCTTATCCCCGATTTTAATGAAAAAAAAACGTGGATTGAATACGCTCACCGTTTGATGAGCGGAAGCTTTGGCATCATCGTTATCTTTATATTCTTTCAGCTTCGCAAATTCAGTCTTTCAACCCGACTTCAAAAAATAAATGGGTTGCTTGTTGCCTTGATGATATCTGAAGCTCTGATCGGCGCTTTGTTAGTCAAAGGCCGCTTGGTTACTGAAAATGATTCGATCTTAAGATTGTTCGTGATGGCATTTCATCAACTAAATAGTTTTTTACTCACAGGCGTAACTTATCTCATTTACTTAAACCTGAAAGCAGGCCCGCATGTTCCTCTGCAAATAAGAAATAAAAAATACCTTTTACTTTTTTTATTATTACCACTAACCGGAGCAATTGCTTCTTTGTCGACGACACTTTTTCCAACGATCTCGTTGTGGCAGGGCCTGATGGAAGACTTTTCTTCAAATCACCATTTATTTATACGTTTACGCATTTTACATCCGTTGATTGCTTTGGGTATTGGTTCTTTTTTTATTGGTTGGTTTTACTTCAAGTCAGAAATAAAAATTTCATTTTATTTTTTAACAGCTGTTTTTATTGGAATCATCACGCTTTTATCTTTGTCGCCCATTTATTTAAAAATTCTGCATTTAGCAATGGCTCATTTTGTTTGGTCAATGTTGGTTCAAATATTTGTGAGTTTTCCAGATTCAAGCAAGCGATAAAGAAACGTGATTTGCTCATTTAAAGATAAAATTTCCATCATTTCATATTGCAGATCATAATCAAAAATTAAATAAGCTGCAAAAGCGCCAATAACTTCTTGAGGCCCTGCGAGGCCGCGAATAAAAACTTCCCGCTGATGAGGATCGGAAATGTGCTGCCGAATCCATCGCACCAATGCTTCGCTGAGCGCCATGTATTTGGGTTTAAGTGCATCGTCTAAAATTAAATTTTCTTGAATGATCTCGCCATTTGCAAAAGTCATATCATCACGAGTAAAAATTTGGTCGGTCTGAAGACGAACTTTCCCCTGACCACTCATAAAAACAAGTAAAGTACCATCGGGCCTTTGCTCGATGATTTGCGGTATGGCAAAGCCCGCAACAGGTCGAATTTCTGACGTGCCTTCGGGCACAAAGCAGATTGCAATCGGCCGACCTTGATGAATGGATTCTTGAATCATTTTTAAGTAGCGAGGTTCAAAAATATTTAAAGGTTTTGTTGTGCGCGGAAATAATGTCACATTCGTTAAAGGAAATAAAAAATAGGAATTTTTACTTTCAGACAATTTGTATACTCCGAGTACTTTAGTTTAAGCTGATGACCTTCCCACAGCAACAAGACTTTTGTCTTATTTCAGCAAAGACACAAACGGGCGGTCACCTGAACTTAGATTCAGTTGAAGAATTTCAGTCGGTAAACACCACTTAATTGCATCGTGTTCGGTCAATGAAATAGCAACGTCTTGTTCAACAACATAGCCCCATAAATAAATATGAACTGTTTTTTGCGGATAATTTTCGATATGGTCGCTGATGAATTTTAAATTCTGCGCTTCGATTGTTAGCGAAAGTTCTTCTAAAATTTCACGGACCAAGGCTTCTTGCTGAGTTTCAGAAGCTTCAACTTTACCACCTGGGAATTCCCATTCCCCACTGCCCGATTGACCCGGACCTCGACGGGCTAGTAAGTACTTTTGATCAGTCTTTCTTTTTAAGGCCAGGGCCACAACTTCTATAGCTTGCATGAAATTACTTTGTTAAAATAATCACAGGTTGGCAAGGACTACTGAAGGAGCCTTAAGGTTATGCTTGATTTTCAAAATTCGAATCTGATTATTTTACTCGCCGGAGTCGCTTTTTTTCTATACGGAAGTTCGATGGCTTCAACCAGTTTAGAAAAGTTGATGGCCACAAGAATTACAACGCTCATGAATCAAATTTCAAATTCTCAATTCTTGTCGATCGGCGTAGGGATTGGTTTAACAACCATTTTACAAAGCTCAGGTGCCGTCACATCGATGTTAGTGGGGTTAGGCTCAGCCCGTGTGATTAAACTTCCGCAAGTGATGGGAATTATAATTGGCACGGCCATTGGGTCGACCTTAACCGTGCAACTGATTTCTTTTGATCTTTCCCAATTTGCACTTCCTTTATTTACTTTAGGCTTTAGTCTTTATTTTTTATCTAAAAAAATATCGATCAAAAATATTGCGACTGTATTGATGGGCTTTGCACTTTTATTTATTGGTCTAAAAATGATTTCAGTCAGTGCTCATTATTTTTCGAAACTTGAAGTTCTATCCGAATTTTTTCAATCACTCCGCGACAATTTATTTTATTCTTTTTTAGCGGCTTCAATATTTTGCGCATTTGTTCACAGCAGTGCGGTCACGATTGGTTTAGCCATGAGCTTAACAGCGGCGGGGGTTTTGAGTGTTCATGATGCAATGATTTGGGTTTATGGAGCCAATATTGGAACGACTTCGACGGCCCTTTTTGCCTCGGCCGGAAGCAATTACATTGGTAAACAAGTGGCCTGGGCTCATTTTTTTTACAAAGCCATCAGCGTTTTAATTTTTTACCCACTGACAAATTATTTTTTAGAATTCATCGAAACTTTTGGAACAACGTCTTCCAGAATCATCGCGAATGCTCATTTCTTTTTTAATATTGCCTCGGCCCTTGTGTTTTTTCCATTTATTAAAAAAGGCGCTGAACTGATCGAAAAAATGTTTCCTAAAACAGCGGCCGATGAATTTGGCGCTGAATTTTTAACTCTGAATACTTATCAAAACTCGGCGCTTGCTATTTCTTATGCGCAAAGAGAAATCATGCGCATGGCCGATATCGTCATCAACATGATCAAAGACTCTGTGCATTTATTTGAAACCGAAGACCCTGGTCTTGTTCAGTCGATCAAAGATCGCGATAATCAAGTGGATTTTTTATACCGTGAAATTAAAATGTTTTTATTAGATCACGCCAATAAAAGTGCGACAGCTGTTCATCAAAATATTATGAATATGATTATGTTTATCAGCGATCTTGAACGAGCCGCTGATTCGATCGATATTAACATTCGAACATTAGCTATTAAAAAACATGCTTTGAAACTTGAATTTTCAGGTGAAGGCTTACTTGAAATTCAAAAAATGCACTCGCAAGTTGTTAAAGTGGCCTCGATGGGAATCAATGCTTACGACAACCCCCAAATGTGCGAACTGGCCATTCAACTTAAAAGAGATTTAGCAAAACTTGAAATTTCTTACCGAGAAAATCATATTCTTCGACTGAATCGTGGTCTTAAAGAAACGATCAACACAAGTTCAATCCATTTAGATTTACTCAGCGAATACCGCCGTATCGCAAGTCTTTTATGTAACCACGCTTATGCAACAACTAAAGTAAAACCTAGCGACACAGCCCCTGCCGAAGACTTGTCGTGAATAAATTCAAACCAAGGGTTTTACTTTTTGAGTTGCTTCAATAATCGATAAATACTCTTCGCTTATTTTTTTCATCAGCTGCAAAGCAAATTCTTTTGCAGACACACCCAAGTCTTCTAAACTGCAAGTGGGAACGGGCGTTCCTTCATTTTTAATGTTTAATCCTAAATGAATCATCGCCGATACCGAACTGACTGAAGCAATTGAAACACTGAGCTTTTTTGCTCCGGTTGGTGTATCTAAATAAAGGTCGTCACCTTCACGTCGTAAATTTTTATTTAGAATGTTTTGTGCTACTGAAACTAATAATCTTTGCAGAGTCACGACAAGCATTAAGTTAGGATTAAATATTTCAATAATAAAATGTAGCATGTGATCTGATTTGATTTCAGCCGAGACAACAAAATCTTCGGCGTCGACCATGTGCTCAAGGGTCACATTGCAGTTGCCAACAAAACTCACGATCGAGTCGCCATGAAGACGATGCTGAACGTAGGAATAAAGGGGTTTTAAAGCTGAGCCGTCATAATTTATTTTTTGGTCAATAAAAGTATATTTCATAATTTTTCAAAATAAGGTTGAACGTCCACACCAGATAATTTGAAGGCTCTGTGGGCTCTTTGACAAGATTCGCATTGGCCGCACCATTTATCTTGGCTTAAATAACAAGGCCAAATTTTTTCAAAAGGCACTTTTAAATTTTGACCTAATTTAACGATATCTAATTTGCTCATATGAATTGTGTAGCACTTTACATCGACATGATTCGCTGTCGAGTAATAAAATGTTTTTTGAGTGGCTTGAATAAAATCAGCACTGTTATCTGGAAACGTAGCGGCCTCTTCAGCGTTAAATCCTGGAACAATAAAATGAACGTCTAAGCCTTCAGCGTAAGCTGCAGCTATGTTTAGAAAAATACCATTTCGATTAGGAACCCAAACTGATTTCGCCGTTTGATCAGAAACATTCTTGTTATCTAAAGAAATTGTTTGGCCCAACGGAATTTTATTTTCTGCGTGAGTTAAAGACGAGTTCCCGATTGATTTTAACCAAGGAAGATCAATGACCGTGTGTTTTACTTTATTTAATTGAGTCAGCTTTTGTGATCTTTCGATTTCTTTTTCAGCGGCTCGCTGACCGTAGTTAAATGTAATTGCCATTTGTACGTCGGTTTCTTGCAGAGCTGCATAGAAATTGACTGTTGAATCAAGCCCGGCAGAAAGCAGAACAACTGTTTTACTTTTCATATTTGGTTCTCTGTTTGGCTCTTGGTGAGTTTTAAATCTTTCACTAAAAGCTGAATGGTTTTTTGGCCATTAAAATAATTCCACTGAAGCTCACTCAGAACATCGTACTGATGGCCTAAACTGACTTTTTGTTTTTGACTTTCACTGGGCGAAAATAAAAGTGCATCGATTTTATTTGTTTTATCGGCGTTAGAAAAATGAAGTTTTAAATGCCCGCCTTTAAGATCTTTAATTCCGGTCAGAGAAACTTGGTTAATTTTAATCAATGGCACTTGAAAACCAACACCATAAGGTCCGATGTAATCATACCACTTCATCACTTGAGGATTCACTTCAGATAAATCGGCCACAGTGTCATAATCTATTTCATAACTCATTAAGTTGGACTTTAAATTGTAAAAATAATTTTTCAAAAACTCGATCATTTGTTTTTGATTTTTTTCGTGAAGTTCAAAACCTGCAGCTGCAGCATGCCCGCCGAAGCGATTCAGCACAGCTTCACTGCTTTTAAGAGCTTGCACCAGACTGATTTCAGAACCCTGGGGCGTTCGGCTGCTGCCGACGATCATGCCTTCAGAATTTTGTGATCCTACAAAGGCTGGGCGATTAAAAACTTGTGAAAGCTTCGTCGCAATCAAACCAATGATACCTCGGTGAAAAAATTCAGAGTTGACAAAAACAAAATCGGGCTCATTCCAGTTTTCAAGTAATTTCATCGCGATGGTTTCAGCATCACTTTGCAAGCTTTGACGAGTTTGATTATTTTCTAAAACAGTTTCAATCATTTGCTGAGCTTTTTTATAATTTGTTTCTAAGTAAATCTGCGCCGGTAAAATTTCAGATTCCATCCGAGACAACGCGTTAAGCTTCGGCGAAAATCGAATCGCCACATCTTGCGATGTCAGTTCACGACCGTCTAAATTAAGCGCCTCAAGTAAAGCTTTAAGACCAGCTTTTTGAGTTTGAGCTAATGCGATAAGTCCGTGTTTGACAAGCACACGATTGTCTTCAATGAGCGGAACCATATCTGTTAAGGTTCCAATGCAAAAAAACTCAAGAACTTCTTTAAGATCCCATTCGTTTTTTGGTAATCGCACATCTTCAAAAAATTTTCTTTTTAAAGCGCGAAGTAAATAAAAAGCAACACCGGCTCCGCACAAATAACCTAAGCCTGAAGTACAATCTTTTTGATTAGGATTCACAACAACTAGAGCGTCAGGTAATTTTTCAGCCGGTAAATGGTGATCTGTTAAAATAACGTCAACACCCAGTTCGCGCGCTTTTTCAAAAGCTTTAAACGATGTGATTCCTACATCGACTGTAATGATGAGTGTGATGCCTAAATTTTTAAGTTCTTGAACGGCTTCAGCATGAAAGCCGTAGCCTTCACTGAGTCTTCGTGGCTGATAATAAGCGACGTCGCAAAAGCCAATTTTTTCAAAACCATTTTTTAAAATAGCAAGTCCACTGGTTCCGTCTAAATCAAAATCGGCATAGATACAGATTTTCTCTTGATTTAAAAAGGCCTGAATCAGTCGATCACAAGCTTGATCCATTCCAAGAATTCGAAAAGGATCTTTTAATTGTTGAAGTTTTGGATTCAGTAAAAGGTCTAAATCTTCTTGAACAAGTCCTCTTGAAGACAAAACTCTAGAAATTAAATCAGGAAAGGGCCCGACAAGTTTTGGAGCCTGAGAATTTCTCTCTTTCCAATTTGCCATAGGCCACTGTTCCTTTTTTTAAGCACGTCTCGGAGATAAATTCAGTTTTTCCATAATTATAATCAACGGAGCCGCAACGTAAATTGAAGAGTAAGTTCCAAAGAAAATACCCACTGAAATCGCAAAAGCGATGTCCGAAACAACTCCACCAGCAAATAAATAAAGACACAATGACGTCACAAAAACTGTTCCTGACGTTATAATTGTTCGACCTAACATATCGTTAATCGCTTTATTGATAATAAAGTAAGAGCCCTTATCTTTATATGTGTGTTCAGTTTCGCGAATACGATCAAAGACCACGATCGTGTCATTTAAAGAAAAACCAATCAAACTTAAGATCGCAGCCAGTATGGGAACGTTAACTTCTTTACCAACCAAAATAAAAATCGCAAGAGTAATAACGGCATCGTGAAATAAACAAGCCACGGCCCCCGGCGAGTATTTATAGTCAAAGCGAATTGCCACATAAATTAAAATCACAAGCAAACAATAAAAGACCGCTAAAAACCCGCTGCGTTTAAGTTCGGCTCCAACTTGTGGCCCGACTGTATCAACACGTCGAATGTCGGGTGTTGATGAAGCAAATTGCGTATTTATTTTTTCTTTCACTTGAGCAATCGACGCATTCAGTTTTTCGTTGGTCTCTTTGTCTGTTGTTCCTTGCTCACCTTGAAAGCGAATGATGTATTCGTTTCCTTCTCCGAAAGCTTGAACGCCCACTTCACCAAGACCCATTCCTGCAACAGACTTTCGCACTTCATCAATATGCAAAGGCTGAACGAATTTAACTTGGATTTCGGTTCCACCTTTAAAATCGATTCCGTAATTAATTCCGCGCACGGCAAGATAAACTAAAGACAAAAGAACAAGCACTAAAGAAATACCACCAAATATTCCGACATTCCCAATAAAATCAAAGCGACCAAAACTTTCAGATTCGTTTTTTTTAACTATTTTTGAATTTGACATCATAACTCCTAAACCGAAATTTTCTGAACACCAAAACGGTGCACAAGATTATCAACGATCACTTTCGACACAAAGACGTTCGCAAATAATGTTGTCACTAAACCCACAAGTAATGTTACAGCAAAACCGCGCACGGGCCCTGTTCCAAAATATAACAACACAACAGCTGTTGAAGCCACAGTAATATTGGAATCAATAATGGCCGTCATTGCTTTTGAATAGCCCTCTTGTAAAGCGGCCTTAATCGACGCGCCTTTTGCGTACTCTTCCCGAATGCGCTCGTTAATCAAAACGTTTGCATCCACAGCAAAGCCGACGGTCAGTGCCATACCTGCAATTCCAGGTAAAGTTAAAGTTGCACCTAAAGATCCTAATAACGCAAACACAGAAAAAATATTAATCACCAAAGTGATTGTTGTGATGAAACCCATGCCACGGTAGTAAACCATCATAAAAATCATCACTAAAATAGATCCGATGTAAGAAGCCATCTTTGCGTTATCTAATGCATCTTTACCTAATGACGGACCCACACGACGCTCTTCAAGCTGCTCAAGCGGAGCCGGAAGTGCTCCAGCACGTAAAGAAGTTACGATGAGCTTGGCTTCATCCATACTGTCTTGATTATTGCGTGATCCACCTAAAGTGATCACAGCACTGCCGTTGGGAATTTTTGTATTGATTTTTGGAGCGGTTTTGACAACTTTATCTAACACAATCGCCATTTGTTCGTTGATATGACTACCCGTTAGATCTCCGAATTTAATCGCGCCCGCTGGGTTGAAGCGCAAAGACACTTCGGGTGCTCCGTACTGATCGAAAGTTACAGCAGCTGTGTCCAGCATTTCTCCGCCAAGATCCGTGTCTGTTTTAAGTAGAATCGGAATTGAAGCGGCTTCCATCGATTTAGCGTTCGCTGCTTTTTCAAAGTATAAAATTGTTTTTGCAGGTAATTTACCTTCGAGATCTTTATTCAAACGGTTCACATACTCAGTGTACTTTAAAGTGGCTAAAGTGTAGTTCCCCGCTTTTTCGGCATCAGTGATCAATTTTCGAAGTTCATCTGCTGATTTTTCGTATGTGACAATCATAAAATCAAGTTTAGCCGTTGTATTGATCAACTGCTTTGCTTTTTCAGCATCAGATTCACCCGGTAACTGAACAAGAATGCGATCAGATCCCTGTTGAGTAATCGACGGTTCGGCAACTCCGAATTCATCAATTCGATTTCGTAATGTTTCGATCGCTTGGCCAATAATCAGTTGTTTTTGCTGAGACAAATAAGCGTCAAAGTATTTAAGTTCTACGGCGTCGGCTCGAACCGATAAAATTTGTAAACTACCCGGGTAGTTTTTTGTAATTAAAGCTTCCACTTTTTTAGCGTCTTCAATCGAGTTCACCAAAATGTCGAATTGGCCTTCTTTTGCTTTTGCTAAGTTGTAGTCTTTAACCACTAAATTTTCTTTTGCGAATTCAGTTTTTAAAACGTTCACTTGGCGAGTTACTGTTGTTGCAACAACAGCATCAACATCAACACCCATCACTAAATGTAGACCGCCTTGAATATCAAGACCGTAATTCAATTTAGCTGCAGGCCACCAACCGACTTTTGTCACATCTACAAAATTGGGAATCACAAAAATAATTGCAGCTACAATACCAATCATTGCAAGCCACGTGCGAGAACGTAAACCTTCCATGTTATTTTCCTTCTTTTTTAACTTGTAAAGCAGCTTGTGACATCATCACAAGAGATCTAAGAACTTTAATTTGCACTTCATTTGCAATTTCTAAAGTCACCACTTGTTCATTCATACCGGCAATGCGACCCAAAATTCCCGATGTCGTGACCACTTGATCGCCGACTTTAAGACTTGATAAAAAACTTTGAGTCTCTTTTTGTTTTTTGGCTTGTGGACGAATCAAGAAAAAATAGAACACACCGATGATCACAGCAAACGGAACAAACTGCATCCACGAAGGTTGTTGTGCGACAGCTGGGGTCGCATTGGGATCCGCGACGACATCTGCCAAGGCTGGGTGACTCGACAATAATAAAGACTGATACAAATATTTAAACATTCAATTCCTCTTTCAATAAATTGCAAAGTAAAATTGAACACTTAAACCGGGCTTTGATCAAGCACTTGCTGCTTTTATTCGTTTCCTTTATCTGATCTTACAAAACGCGTTAGGCAATCATCGCGGTAAGCAGGCCAACGCTCTTGTTCAAGTGCTTCGCGCGCTTTTTTCATGAGACTCATATAAAAATGCAAATTGTGAATCGTGTTTAATCTTGAGCCTAAAATCTCACCACTTAAAAAAAGATGTCGAAGATATGCGCGCGAAAAGTTTTTGCAAGTATAACAGTCACATTCGGGATCTAAGGGCCCTGGATCTTCTTTGTACTGCTGACGTTTGATACTGAGTTTACCTTGCCAAGTGTAGAGCGTCCCGTTGCGCGCCACTCGAGTTGGTAAAACGCAATCAAACATATCAACGCCTGCATCAATCGAAATAATTAAATCCAGCGGAGTTCCGACTCCCATTAAATAGCGTGGTTTATTTTCGGGCATCAGCGGAGCAATATCGGGAAGAAGTTCGTGCATCAAGTGAATGGGTTCACCCACAGAAAATCCACCCAGCGCGTAACCTGGCAGATCAACGCTTGTGACTTGATCTAAAGAATATTTGCGATGCTCTAAACTTAAACCCCCTTGAATAATCCCAAACAGTAAACTTTCGGGTCTTTGCATCGCTTGATGCGAACGAAGTAGCCAGCGGTAAGTTAGATCCATCGATTTTTTTATTTGCTCGTCGGTCGCGGGATATTGCAAACACTCGTCAAAGGCCATGATGATGTCAGAGCCCAAATCCATTTGTATTTCCATACTTTTTTCTGGCGAGATAAAATGTTTGGCTCCGTCTAAATGCGAATTAAATTCGACACCCTCTTCAGACATCTTGCGAAGTCCTGATAAAGAAAAAACCTGAAACCCGCCTGAGTCCGTCAATATGGGCCCGTGCCAATTCATGAATTTGTGAAGACCGCCTAATTTTTTAATCAGCTTTTCGCCAGGACGCAAATGCAAATGATAAGTGTTACCTAAAACAACTTGTGTGCCGCAATCTTGAAGCTCTTCGGGGCTCATGGCCTTTACTGTAGCTTTTGTTCCAACGGCCATAAATGTTGGCGTTTCGAATGAGCCATGGCTTGTCATCAAAGTGGCACGACGAGCAAGACCTGATTTTTTGTGAAGTTTGAATTGTCCGAGTTTCATTTTTTCTAACATCGCTTGAACTTATTTGAACCAAACTGAAAAGTCACCATAACTAAAAAGCTTAAACTTTTTTTCGATGGCCCACTGATAACAGGATTGAACTTTCTTTAAGCCTGCGAAACCCGCAACTAATGCCATCAGTGTTGATTCGGGCTGATGAAAGTTTGTCAGCAGCACATCAACAATTTTAAATTCACTTCCCACTTGCAATAAAATATCTGTTTCGCCTTGCAACTTATTTGTTCGAGCAACAGACTCAAGAACCCGTGTTGTCGTGGTGCCCAGTGACCAAATTTTTTTTCCATTCTGCTTAGCAGCTAAAATTTGAAACCAATTCTCGGGTTTAATCTGGTAAGTTTCTGAATGCATTTGATGCTGATTTAAATCATCGACAGTCACAGGTAAAAAAGTGCCCAGCCCCACATGCAGCGTAAGCTCGATCACATGAACGCCTTTTTGTTTTAAATTTTCTAAATCTTTTTCAGAAAAATGTAAGCTTGCTGTCGGTGCTGCCATGCTGCCCGCTTTTTTAGCCCAGGCTGTTTGATACCAATTTTCATCTGACAAAACAGTGTGCCGCTGACTGCGCGCTTTTTGGATATACGGAGGCAGTGGAAGTTCACCCATTTTTTCGAAATCTTTTTCTGTGATGGCAGGTGTTACTTCAACAAATTGGGGACGCCCCTTTTCAAGAAGTTTAAGAACGAATCCATTTGTTAAACGAATTTGGTCGCCGATTTTAAGTTTTTTAGAAGGGAATAAAACTTTCCAAGTATTATGTTGCGCGGTTTTTTCGATCTCGTCTAAAAATAAAATTTCAGTTTGATCTTCTGCAAATAGACGGCGTTTTAAAACTTTTGTGTTGTTGATAACAAACACATCGCCCGCTGGAATCGTTGTAATCACATCTTGAATTGTTTTCTCGACGGGTTTTTGATCAGCTGCCACCCACATTACGCGCGTGGGCCTTGAGGGTTCGGTTGCGATCAAGGACTCTGGAAAAGAATATTTTAGTTCAGATAATTTCATCGATTAAAACTTGTAGCAAAGAAAATTGTTTTAAACAAAAAAAAAGCGGATGCTCATCGCATCCGCTGAAGATGTGTTCGCGGGGAACCACCTAACCCTTGAACACTTCTTTCTAGAAACCTTTAAACTTCGTTTCACTGCGATCAGCGATTGTCATCCAGAGGGAAAAGATCACAACACTTGAGTAAAACGCACAAAACAAAAAAACCTCATATAGATCGCTCATAAAAACTCCTTTTTTTCAGTTCGAAATCATCCCTAACTTCGAAGGGGGAGAAGCTTGAAACGCCCATCCTAGGTGTTTCGTTTTTGAAGCTTCACTGAGCGTCCGTGCTCTTAGAAGTAAGACAAGTAACCAGACCACTTAGGGTTAATAAATGTGCAGTATCGAAAAAAATTCGAACTATAAGTGAAGCTTATGTGGATTTTGGTCGAGGTTTTATTTTGTCATATCAAACAGCGGCGCATTGGGATCTGCGTAACTAAAATAATCTTCTTCACGATCGGTGTAAGGCGGAAACGTTGCATTCGCAGGCCCCAGTACGTCGACTGTTGAGCCCGAAAAAGCTAACAGGGCTTGAGGATTATCACAAGAGCTTGTGACATGATCAAGTTTCAAATCTTGCAATCGATAAGAATAAGTTGTCGGCGTGAGTTTTAGATCTGTCATAAATTCCGGATACAGAACACGGGTTCCACCCGCAGGCTCGACTAATAATTTAAAGTTATTTAAAAAAACGGCGTACTGACCTTGCTTGGGGTAAATCGCGTGGGAGCCTAAAGCGACTGCAGGAATGGGGTGAGTCTTTATTTTATTCACTTCAGGCCAATTCACAAAAACACGGCCCGAATTCCATTTTTGTAAAGCTTTTCCATTGATGTCTAATTGCCCCATCGTTTGACTCGCCAAATGGGCTCCATAAAAAACGGCCAAGGGCATTTTTGAAGTCGAACGCAAAACAACCGTCATACTTTCGCGATCAAAAATATGGGCCGCCATCACATCATTATCGACTGTTCCATTTTTGGGATCGTAAGAATAAAAGAAATGATAATTAATATAAATTTCTTTCCACTTTGGATTTTCAAAAACAGAGTAATAGACTGTGATATGATTTTTTCCGTATCTTGATTTAAGCCGTGTTAGCGCTGACGAGCTTAAGCCTGATTTTAAAACAGATTCTGAGTGTCCATAATAAGGCAGTATTTTATCAAGATCAGAAAATGGAAATTTAAAATCCAGATTCAGTTTGGGTTTAAAAAATGACTTAACAGCTTTATTATCTGTCAAACGAAAGGGCTCTTTCGCAAGCTCAGAATCAACTTCAACTTGATTGGTTAAGTAATCTAAAGAAACAGGAAAATACAACTCGTCAGGGTGCTGACTTACAACTGGAGCATATTTTTCGGCCAGCTCTTTTTTTTCAGCATCACTTAACTGATGCTCAGTCGAAGCAATAGCAAAAACTTTTTGTTTCCACACAGGAGTTTTTTCGTTTTCAAAGATAACAAAAAAATACACACCCGTTTTTTTCACGGGCACAGTGACTCGTGTTAATTTTTGTACAGATTCGCCATTTTGAACAACTTGATCGACTTCGTCTTTATTTTCTTTTGAACCTCTGAAATAGATTTTATAATTGTAACTATTCTGAGATAAATTAAAAGCTTCAGCGAAGTCGCCTAAATCGACAATAATTTGAGTTTGATTATTTTCGATCACATTAAATAATGGGGGATGAACCGCATCCAAAGCACAAGACCCGACCGAGTCAAGCCCCCGCTGATTTGTTTGAATATGAGTGCAGCTGCAAACAAATAATGCGACAACTAAAAAAAATAATTTTTTAGAATAAAACATGAACTCACCTCATGATCTTATTTTGCCGTGACGTAAAGCAGAGGGCAATCGTGCCAAAGGCTAGGAATTGAATTGACGCTCTAACAGGACCGTGACAATAATTTAAACATGCCAGAAATTTGTCGATTCTTAGGAGCAATTATTACAATGAACTTTCGCGAACATAATCCACCTCATTTTCATGTTACTTATGGTGGTGATGAGGCAATTATCGGAATCACTGACCTTCGTACCATGGAAGGAAAACTTCCTCGTCGTATAAAAGCTGCTGTGCTTGAGTGGGCTGATGATCATCGTGAAGAATTAATGGAAAATTGGAATGCTGCGCAAACTGGAAAACCAACAAAAAAAATTAGACCCCTTGAATAACAAGGAGATTTTGCAAATGATCCTTAAAATAAAACAGTTTTCAATTCAAAATGATTATCAACTCAAGATTATTTTTAACAATGGCGAAACTCGTATAGTTAACTTAGTAAATGAGTTGACTGGCGAAATTTTCGAACCACTTAAAAATATTGATTTTTTTAAACAGGCTTATTTAACTGAATGGAACGTTATCGAATGGCCGAATGGCGCTGACTTTGCTCCTGAATTTCTTTTTGAGATTGGTCAAAAAGCTTCTTAGTAAAGATTTGTTGATCAGTTCGTTTAATTAAATTTAGTGACAGAAAAGTGTAAGCCTTGTTAATGTTTTTAAGTATCCCCGGGTGGCGAAATGGTAGACGCACCAGCTTGAGGTGCTGGCGATCGCAAGGTTGTGCTGGTTCAAGTCCAGTCCCGGGGACCAGACACACAGGGTCTGTACCTAATGCAAAGGTCTTGTTGCGGGGCAGATCTTGCATTGATAAGATGATCAACTGAAAAAAATTATTTTGAGCTTCGCTGCCGGTTTCGCTTTTTCTAGCCTTATTTTATGGGCCATTTTTATTCGCACACCAAGTCTTTCGGATTTGAAAGCCCAAGGCAGTTACGCTTTAGGTTTGCAAGTGGGACGCAACTTAAAAAAACAACAAATTGAATTTGATCCCCGTGTGATGAAAGCGGCCTTAGAAGACGCCGAAAAAGATCAAGCCCAGCTTCAACAAAAAGAACTTTCTGAAGGCATGGACTATATTCAAAAAGCTTCCGCTGAAAAAAGAAATTTAAACCCTGCGCCGCCTTCCCAACCACCGCCCGCAGAAACTTCGCTCAATGCACCCACCCGCCAAGAAAACAGTGCAAGTAGGCAAGAAAACCAAGCCCCTTCAAGGTTTGATCCCGAAAGAAATCCAAATAATAGAAACGAGTCTTTTATTTTTCACGTGATCGCACGTAATGAAAAGGGCGTTGAAATTTTTAATTCAGAAAAATTAGGACGACCTTTTATTCTACAAAAGCGTGACCTGTCTTTGCCCCTTGTAAAAACTTTGCAGGAACTTCGGCCCGGCCAAAAAACAAAAGTGCAATTAAATCCCGAAGATCTTTACCGAGGCCCTTTGCGCCAAATCTTAGACTCGTCAAAAAAACAAGAAGCTCGGCGCATCACGTATGAAGTAGAACGTTTAGACCCACGTGAAGCGCAAAGAAGTAGGCCGCCACCGCGCCGTGTAGATCAAAAATAAAGTTCCAACGCTTTTTGCCAATGACGGGTCTGCACGCGACCCTCTTTTTTTTCAAAATGATCCAAAGACCATACTTCGGCGATCGCCTTTCGATCCCAATCTTTAAGAATCAAATTCAACTGACGCGCATCCTCTTCAGTGACTTTTGAAGTTGATTTAATTTCAACCAAAAGATCGGGCTCACCGGGCCGTTCGATGATCAGATCGATTTCCAAATCGTCTTTGGTTCTGAGATAGGAAATTTTGAAATCGAGTTTCAAGTACTCGTTCAAACGAAAGCACTCGGAAATCAAAAAATGTTCGAAACTATCCCCATACGAGTAGGTTTTTGGAGTCATCTCTAGACGCAGTGTCTTTTCGATCGCTCGTTTGACTCCCGTATCAAATAAAAAAAACTTTGGCGATTCTCGTTGTCGCTTACGAATCGAGCGGTGAAACGGAGGAAGAAAAAAACCGACTAAAGTGTCTTCAAGAATCTGATAATAGGTCTTAATTGTTTTATCGTCGACACCGACTTCGCGAGCGATCTTTGAAAAGTTGATCATCTTGCCATTGCACTGAGCCGCGATCTCAATAAAATCTCGAAAGGGTTCTAAGTTACGAACCCACTGCTCGGCCACAACTTCTTCTTTTAAATAAGTTGAAACATAACCCCGCAAAAACTCTTTGATATCATCCAGTTTTTTGTATTCATAGACCTTGGGAAGCGAACCAAATTGCAGGACATGATCTAAATCAAAACGATCGCCTAGTTCCCGATACGTCAGCGGAAACAAATGAAATTGAAAAGCTCTGCCCCCCAGCAAATTGCCGCCACCGCGTTTGAGTTTTCGCGCTGAAGAGCCGGTTAAAATAAATTGAGTGTTTTTGTGCTTCTCTATTTCAATTTGCACGACATCTAAAAGCTTCAATGATTTTTGAATCTCATCGATGATGACTCGTTTATATTTTTTTGAATTTAATGTTTTAGAAAGATTATCAGGATACCTTCCAAATCTTTCTTCGTCTTGCTCTGAGAGCAAATCGATCCACAAAGTACCTTGGTCACCAAAAAGCTGCCGCAGCAGAGTTGACTTGCCAGTCGCGCGCGCACCAAACAGAAATAAACTATTGATTTGACTGAGTTTTTGTATTCTTCGGATCATACTCCGATATTGTCCGCCATATCCGGAGTGTTGTCAACCACTACGGTGGAAACCACAGATCGGCGCTGGTTGTCGGATCTTGTGCGGCGTTAAGGATTTGAACTTTGGTCGTGATCGTATCTAACATCGGCCTAGTCGCAGCGTTATCGGCAAAGGCGCGGCCATCGAAAGTAAATGTTTGTGGAGCATCTTGCGCAGCATACAATCGTGGAAAAACGATTATCGTTAAAATAAAAATGCACGATGCGATCTTGTTTATAAACACATATGCAACACGTAAACTAAATAAAACGGAGGATATTAACTCAACTAAAACAGCCGCTTACAAGACATCAGCACAACATTTTTTAATTCAAATAATTTTGCTGTTTTGATTTCTTGTTGACTCATCGTCGATTTGCCGAATTCTTCAAAGTATAAATCTCTGACGCGATTTAATGTTGGTGAAGATGTGTCGTAGCCGGTTATCAAGTGACTTGATTTCACATACTTTCCATCTGCGCTCAATCCAAAGACTTCAAGTTTTAAAACTGAAAAATCAGGATTATTTTTGAAAGCCATATACTGTTGATAAGGAGCTTCCGATAATTTCAAAAATAAAATTTCTTTAAACTCTGCGGCTAAAACTCGTCCTGAAAATTGAAACTTTGTTCCGAATGTAAGTCCTAATGTCACATCGACTAAATTTTGTCCGTATTCGTTTTTGTAATATTTAACTCTGTTAAAAACGGGTAATGATTGCGTTTTAACAGACCACAGATTTTGATCGTCACCAGGATTCGGCACGGCACCATCGCCTAGAGCTTTCTTATAGCGACTTTCGTTGTAGTCATTGATATCAAGAGCATTCGACGGGCCTTCTGAACTTGTGTTTTCATAATAGAGTCTGGGAGATTTAAATTCTAAATAGTTCACAACTTCATCACGTGTTGCGCCTGTGGGGTAAAGCACTTCAGCAAACTGATAGTGCTGACTTCCGTTTAAAGAAAGCACGACAGCAGATTTTTCTGATTCAATCAAAATGTCTGAACTGTATTCTTTGGGTGAACCACTAATTTTTTTAAGAGCGGTTTCGGGCCAACCTTGTTTAATCAAAGCTTGCCGAATCGACGCGGTTTCTGACTGGGTCAACAGCTTTGCCTGAGCCTGCGAAGCTGTCATGATAAGAGCCGCTGACATAAAAAATAAAGCCACCGCACTTGTTTTTTTTGAACTTATATTCTTCGACATAAAAACCTCTTTCAAAATAATTATTCTTTTTCTTCTTTAACTTCATTGTCTTCTTTTTCTAAACTATACCGATATTGTGTTTCAACTGTGGTTCCACTTTTACACTGGCCCGAAGAACATCGATCGTACCTGATACCTATACCAGCCGAGCTGTGATCAGTGAATTGACGTCGGTAGCCCAAGCCCCACTGCGACTTGACTCCACTAACATGAGACATTTCAGCCGTGACTGAATTTTTATCTCCCATTTTTTTGACGACACCGAAAGTCCAAACACTTTTTGAATCTGGATAAAGTGGGTTGTAATTAAAAAGAGCATGATTAAAAAATACTTTGTACCCACCTTGATCCACTTTATAAACGACTCCCCAATTCAATCGAGTTTCGTTTTTTCCAGGATAAGTAATATGAGTTAATGAGCCACTTAAAATCCAACGATCTGAAAGATTTTTAGAAATCGCTACAAGCGCACCTTTTGCTCCAGCATGAACATTGTCGCCTTGATTATCTTCGTTGCCATGCCCGGTTGTAAATAATGAAAAAGCGACCGAGTCTAAACCTTTGATAAATTTTTCGTCCATCTGAAATTGAACTGCATAAGCTCCGCTGATGCGAGTAATGCCATGCAAAGGTCCATTTTCTTCAATCGTCATTTCAGAATCTTGGCTTCCATTTTCGAGCTCTTGCTTACCAATAATCGTGACAAAAGGAATTTTTGATTGAGGGTCTTGATCAATAATAATTTTTGCTTCTTCAATAAAAGAAGACCAATTAAAAGGTTTTACAAAATGCCCTGCTTCGACGGCTACTAATTCTTGAAAAGCCAGTTTAACCTGAGCACGAACTCGATTCGAAATTTGGCTTTCTAAAACAATCGCCGGTCCGTCTGTATCAAGCCCCATCCCGTCACTTCCACCCGAGTAAGCATTCACATTAATTTCAGTTGATACAATTTTAGTATTTTTTAATCCAGCACTTTGCAACAGGCCTGATAGCCCTGATGAGTCTCGAAGTGCTTGACTAACTTGCTGCTCTGTTGCCGTATTCGCTTGCTGCTCTGTTGCCGTATTCGTTTCAGCAAAAGCAAAAGAAAATTGAAATAACGCGCCAACGATAATCGAGTTTTTAAACGTCGTTAAAAAATTCATCGATCTCTCCTATTGGTAAATTGAATTATCTGTGATCATTTGCTATTGATCAAAATAAAGACCACTTCATAGGCGCGCAGAGTTGTTTATTTGCTGTTTAAAACGAAAATAGAATTAATCCGTACTTTTGACAAAAATTGTTAGACAGTTACTTCGTACAAGGCAAACACTAGGCTCAAGGAAGTGAGTCAATATCTACAATTGGATATATGATATTTTGATAATTCATCGCGAGGAACTCTTATTACTTTAGCATGTCAGATTTTATTATTTTTACTATAGATCGTGTATTCCGGACGCTCTTTAATGACGTGATAGAGCGGCAAAATCTGCGATTTCATTTTGTCCGGTAAGTCGTGATCAAGTTTATAAGAAAAATCATGGCTGACAGGAATAAGATGACCCCAAACAAGAATATCCGGCAGATGAACTTCTTGTTGATAAAAACGAAAAACGAAGTCTCTGTCATAATTAAGTTGATTGAGTGAATACACCCAAACTCCTGGAGCGCTGATTTTGATATCGGTGAATAAATAACCTGCTGTGGTCGATTCTAAAAAGGCAATCGTCTTTGCATACTTTTTCAATTCAGTTATGTCAGCAGCAAAAAGATCCAGATATTTTACTTTTTCCGGATTCGTAAATAATCCCTTGTAGGGGCCACTTAGAATTTGTGTTGTTAAATTTTTAAAATTTGAATCGTCACCATAGATATACGTAAATAAACACTTAACTTGCACGCACACAAAAAATATTAAAGTTGTTGTAGATAAATATCGCCCGCCTTTTACCGATTCCAGTCGCCTCGATAAAAATAATGCAAATCCAAGAAGCCCAATTGTTGCGCCCGCTGCAAAATTAGGTAAACCATTGCTACTGGTCCATGAATAAATAATCCCCATCGTGCACGCAATAAGAGGAATCATACTCCAAAAGTCTAATTTTCTTTTAAGCAAGGCTAAAAAAGAATCAGGCAATCCTGTTAAAACCAAAATTAGACCAACTAAGTGAAATGGCAAAATCGTTAAGACCCCGATTGGATATAAAGATATAAATGTTGCTAAAAATACTAAAAGTAAAAAGCCTAAAAATAGATGTATCCGAGCGGCCCAACACATTCCCCAAATTCCACCGATGATTAAAGCTGAAAATTTAAAATTATCTTGAAACTGTGATTTAATTAACATCACTTTTTTATAACCTCCACCCTGTAGTGAAAACGAATGAGTAAAATTATAAATTGCAACAACTCTCTCCAAACCAATATGAATAAAAACCAAATAATAAAATACAATGAAGCATAAAAATAAAAACAAAATGCTACAAATGAATACTTTTCTAGGCCAAACCACGGACCGAGTGCAAAAAATAAATAATCCTAATGCAACCGCAACTGAAACTAATGTCGTCGGATAACAAAAAATAGAGAGTGTAAAAAAAAGAAGAGCCAAAACTAATCTTAATGTTTTACTTTTTTGATCAGATACAAATAATAAAATTAAGATGCCCAAGTTAAAAAAAATCGAACCTAATGTGTTGTAGCTCAAACTTGGAATCGTAAAGGCCCATGAACTTAAAAACAATAAGCATATCAAAATCGTCTCTGCCCTTTGAAGTCGATGCCGTACTGTAAGAAACAATGCCCAACAAAACAGCGCCAAACTGGTGAAAAATAATAATCGAAAAAACAAGACCAAACCCTCGGCATCATGAACAAAAAAAAGATAAATCTTCATCATCGGCGCTAGAAGAATAGCAAAAGACTGTACGACCAGAATCTCATCCAAATAGGGCCGAAACCCTTGCGTAAAGACTTTGGTTAAAGATATATAGAAAGCTTCATCGGTCAGATCTACTCCCAAAAAAAGTCGATAGACTAATATTCCAAAAATAATTCCTGCAAATACAGGAATTAAGATATAAAAATAAATTTTTTGAAAATGAACATTTTGGCTGTTTTTTTCGATTTGCAAATTGAGTTCCTCATCTATACTTTTAGTGCATCCGCCACGCAGCATCGTACAATACTATTGCAGATACTTAGCCAACAAGTAAAATATTGGTATGTTTAAATATAACTTTAGCATAAAAATTTTGTACTTTCTTCGTGATTTATTTTCCAGAAAATTATTTTTTGTTCTTAAAAAATATTGCCAAGGTCATGTCCTTGATGTTGGAGGTGCTACTTTCTTTAAGACGGCTCTTAAAAAAGAAATACCATTTGACACATGGACTGTTCTTGAGAGCACTGATTATGTTGGTCTAGAAAAAATTCCCAATAATGTCAAATTTGTTGTTGGAGATGGAAACAATTTAACATTTGCTAATGAATCTTTCGACACAATTACAAATATACAAGTTTTAGAGCACACTTTTGAACCCTACAGAATGTTTAGCGAATGCGTTCGCGTTCTTAAAAAAGGTGGATATGGAATTTTTTTAGTTCCTCAAACGGCAACAATGCACTTAGCTCCGTACCATTATCAAAACTTTCTTCGCTTTTGGTTTGAAGAAGCTTGCCGACGCACTAATGTAGAAATTATTAGTCTTGAACCTTTAGGTGGATTTTGGAAAACCGCCGCATCACGAATGTTTTACTTTTTTCTTTCGGCCTTCAAACATTCTGGAAATTCTTTTGCAGAAGCCAAAAGAAATATTTGGTTCTATTTACTTTTTCCGCTGATGGTTATTTATTGCCTGGTTAATATACCGCTTTGTCTTATATTTAGCCTGGGTGATTTAATGGAAGAACCACCGAACCATTTATTGGTTATAAAAAAATAAATTATTTAAAACGGCTTCTGAATTTTTTGAGAGGCAATGAACTCGTTCCATCGACAGTTGTCATCTTGGTAACTTTCAGAAGTCCACGACCGCAAACGATAACGGGATAGTTTTCTTGCATGAAGATAATTTTTCCAACCGTTCTATTTACGATTTTGACATCAGCTAACTCTTGACTGTCTAAGATTTTAAAAATTTTACCGTCCATTTCAGTCTTCGCGCCGTTATACGGAAAACCTACGGCATGAATAAATCTTACAATTTTCTTTGCACTTTGTGTCCAATCAATCCGATAATCTTCATCGTCACGCCACAAACTGTAACTAGCAAGCTTCTCATTTTGTTTTTTTTGTTTAAGCTTTGTTCCATAAAGAATTTTTTTTGAAATTTCATTTTGCAGTTCACAGTAAAGTTTTGAAATAGAATCAATAGCTTGTTCAATTTTTAACGGATATCTGATGTTCATTTTTTTCTGACCTACGATGTCACCCGCATCGTAATTTTTGCTGGCCCAAATTGCCGTCACACCTATTTTCTTTTCGCCGTTAATCAGCGAGTTAACTAAAGGAGCAAAACCACGGTACTTTGGTAAAATAGAATCATGAAATACAATTAATTTATGATCAACATCGATGATCCAACGCCATGAAATCGCAAAAACAATGTCAGCCTGTAAATTATTTTTATTTTTTTTATGAAAAAATTTTATCTTGTTTATTCGACATACTTTTTTAATTTCAGTAAAAAAATCATTCTCTATCATTTTATCTTCAGCTGAAACAACGTAAGCAATTGTCTGTGCACCAAAAGCTTTAATGTGACTTTCTAACACATCTAAGCCTTTCTTGGACATAAGATAAAAACTAAACTTTTTTGAATTCTTACTTAGACTCACTTTACTTACTTTCATTTCTATTTTTAACTTGTTCCACAACAAATGTGGGCCGTCGGCGCACTTCATCTAAAATTCTGAGCAGATATTCAGACATAATTCCCAATGAAAATAAAATAAGCGAACCAAAAAAAGAAATCAATGACACTGTCGAGGCCCAACCCTGCACAGGGCTTCCATTGAAAACACGATCGATGACGATGAGTGAAAGCAAAACAAAAGAAATAATTGAAAATACAATTGCACAAAATGTGATAAATCGAATGGGAATACGTGTGAATCCAAATAACGTATCTAAGGTCAACTTCATTTTTTTATAAATACTCCACTGTGATTTTCCGAATTCGCGCTCCATCCGATCAATTTCAATTTGGTAGGATTTGTACCCAAGCCAATAAATAAGTGGAAAAATTGAAGTGTTTTTTTCGTTCATGCGATTCATATCTTCAACGATTTGACGATCTAAAAGACAAAAATCGTATCCCGTTCTTGGAAAATTTTTGAGTGAAAAGTGACGTAACATGAACCAATATAAATTTGAAAGCAATTGATTGATAAAACTTTCGTTACGACTTTTTCGCACTCCAATGATGTACTTTTCTCCGCCCTTCCAAAGATGATACATCTGAATGAATTTTTCGTAAGGGTCTTGCAAATCTGCAGAAATAACTCCAACACATTGACCAGATACATAATTAAATCCTGCTTGAATAGCCGGAGTTTGCCCAAAATTTTTTGTCAATTGGACGATAACAATATGGTTTGGATGCTGCAGATGTAGCTTCGATAAAACTTGTAACGATGAGTCTGTGGATCCATCATTGACGAAAACCAACTCAATTTGGCAATCATTCAGCTGATCTGACAAGGATAAAAGTTTACTCACTGTTGTTGGTAAACTTTCTGCATTTTGATAGACTGGGATAACAATCGAAAAAATCATAGGCTCATTGTTATTGAAGTGAAGTCATTCTGGCAATTGGGTTATGACAATGTCGCAGTGCTCGTGTACTGACTTATAATGTCTTAAAAAAATCTTCGATATGCTGGCAAATCAAATCACATTCTTCGACTGAAAGCTCAGAGAAAAGCGGTAATCTGACAAGACGCGAACTTTCTAAAGTCGTTACGCGATCAATTCCAATAAAATTTCCATATTTTAATCCAGCCTCGCTTGAGTGAAGTGGAACATAATGAAATGTCGTATGTATTTTGTGATCTTTTAAAAACTTCATAAATTTTGAGCGCCATTCAGAATTTTTAAGTTTTATAAAATAAATATGGGCATTGTGTTTTGCATAATCAGGAATTTGAGGAAGCGAAATGAAGCCTTTTTGAGATAAGCTCCGTAAATTTTCGGCGTATCTATTCCACGCATTCATACGTCCAGCTTGAATAAAATCAATTTCTTCAAGCTGCGAATACAGAAAAGCGGCATTCATATCGCTGGGTAGATAAGAAGATCCAATATCACGCCAAGAGTATTTATCAATTTCTCCACGAAAAAATTGGGCTCTGTTTGTTCCTTTTTCGCGAATCACTTCGGATCTCAAAGCATTTTCTTGATCATTGATGATCAAGGCTCCGCCTTCTCCACAAGTGATGTTTTTAGTCTCATGAAAACTTAAACAACCGAATAAACCCATTCGACCTAAAGCTTTCCCTTTATATTCAGAACCAATGGCTTGTGCTGCATCTTCAATAATCGGTATATTTTTTAATCGGCCTAATTCGATGATCGGATCCATATCACAAGCCACACCCGCGTAATGGACGACGCAAATTGCTTTTGTTTTAGATGTTATCGCTTGCTCAATATGTTGTGCTGTTATGTTCATAGTGACGGGATCAACATCAACGAAACGAAGTTGAGCGCCTCGAAGTGCAAAAGCATTTGCTGTCGATGAAAAAGTAAACGAGGGGCAAATGACTTCATCGCCAGTTTGTAAGTTTAAAAGTAAAGCACTCATTTCTAAAGCATGAGTACCTGAAGTTGTTAACAAAACTTTTTGAGCCTTTATACTACGCTCTAAATACTCATGACATTTTTGAGTAAAACTGTGGTCACCAGAAAGTCGACCCGAAGTGAACACTTCAGTTAAATAGGTCAATGACTTCGCAGGGATAAAAGGTTTACTAAAAGGAATCATTCGGCTAAGCTACATTTCGTTCGTAAATCTGGCAAGCCGATAAAGCGATTTACCCAGCGAAATGCACATCGTTTTTTAAGTTACAGAGTGTGTAATAACGGACTGTGTTTTTTTAAGCTTTCAATTCAATTTCATTTACATCAGTTCAAAATCGTGAGATTTTTTCAAATATGAAGCGAGAAAAGTCGCTGTTTTAAAATTCGAAATGCCAATTTGATCGCAGCTTGCTGGCAAAAAATAGCTAAAGCGCTTGAGAAAATCTTCTCATATCACTTCAGTTATTTCACGCTCTTCAAGACTGTTTTTAAATTGCTTTTATTTACTTTGCAGTGAGG
Organism: Bdellovibrio sp.; assembly: GCA_043747435.1. Lineage (GTDB taxonomy): Bacteria > Bdellovibrionota > Bdellovibrionia > Bdellovibrionales > Bdellovibrionaceae > Pseudobdellovibrio. Next base: position 61,354 of record JAYTPD010000004.1, read on the forward strand.
TAAAGACCGTGAAAGTCATTGATCATCTTTTAAAATCGAAAGAGCCCACTTTTTCATGCGAAATCGTTCCCCCGCCCCGCGGGCGCTCGGCGCAAGAGATTATTGAAACAGTTGAAACTTTAGCTCCTGCCAACTTGGCTTGGATTGATGTGACGTCTCACTCTTCGATGGCTTATTATCACGAAAAAAGCGACGGTTCTGTTGAGCGCCGTATTTATAAAAAAAGACCAGGCACTTTAGGTATTTGTGGCATTATTCAAAACCGATTTAAAATTGATACGGTCGCCCATATTCTTTGCAAAGGTTATTCTAAAGAAGAAACAGAAGACGCTTTGATTGAACTTCATTATTTGGGAATCCATAATATTTTAGCCCTTCGTGGCGATGGACCTAATTATAATAAAGAAATTTCTAAAAGCCGTTCGATCAATCATTTTGCGACCGATCTTGTGAAACAAGCTATTGAACTTCGCCAAGGTCGTTTTGTTGAAGACATTTCAAATTGCGAAGCCCTTGATTTTTGTGTGGGAGTCGCAGGCTACCCCGAAAAGCATTTTGAATCGGCTAATCCAAAAACAGACCTTCAGTATTTAAAACAAAAAGTGGATGCTGGCGCTGATTACATCGTGACTCAGTTGTTTTTTGATAATCAAAAGTATTTTGATTTTGTCAAATCTTGCCGAGACATCGGCATTCAAGTTCCGATCGTACCTGGATTAAAAATTATTAAATCAGTCAATCAAATGGCGTCTTTGCCTAAAACATTTCATGTTGATCTTCCTGTTGCATTAGTCGATGAAATTTCAGAAAATCCAAATCATGTGGTCGAAATCGGACAAAATTGGGCTTACAAGCAGTCTTTAGGACTTCTTGAAATGGGAGCTCCGGCTTTGCATTTTTATATCATGAATGATGCAGCTCAAACTGTTGAAATTTTTAAAAAACTTAGACGTTAAAATACGAAGTAGGTCAAATGCTTAAGTCTTCAAACATCGCAAGTGAAATCCGAAAGCGACTTCAGTCCGAGATCCTGATCTTAGACGGCGCGATGGGAACGATGATTCAACAGTACAAACTGAATGAAACTGATTTTAGAAAAGGCCATTTTGAAAATCACCCCAGTGATCTTAAGGGAAATAACGATCTGCTTTCAATCACCAAGCCTGAAGTTATTTTTGAAATTCACACACAGTATCTTGAAGCCGGCTGCGACATTATTGAAACAAACACTTTTAACGCCACAAAGATCTCGCAAAGTGATTATGGTTTGCAAGACCAAGCCCGCGCGATTAATTTAGCTGCAGCTGGGATCGCAAAAAAAGCTTGCGTCGAGTTTATGAAAAAAAATCCTGATCGACGCTGTTATGTCGCAGGCGCTTTAGGACCTACGAATCGCACGGCCTCGATATCACCTGATGTGAATCGACCTGGCTACCGGGCCACTTCATTTGATGACTTGGTTGATTCTTATTACGAGCAAGCAGAAAGTTTACTTGAGGGCGGCGCTGATATTCTTCTTCCTGAAACTGTTTTTGACACGCTTAATTTAAAAGCCTGTCTTTATGCCATCAAGAAATTAGAACAAAAAAAATCTGAAGAAATTCCCCTGATGATTTCTGTGACGATCACCGATCAATCAGGTCGAACTTTATCGGGGCAAACAGTTGAAGCTTTTTGGAATTCAATTCGTCACGCCAAACCACTGAGTGTTGGAATTAACTGCGCTTTGGGGGCTGACTTGATGGCTCCCTATATTTCTGAATTATCTCGTGTAGCGAATTGCCACATCAGTTGTTACCCGAATGCAGGGCTTCCAAATCCGCTGAGCCCAACGGGTTACGATGAAACACCCGAAAGTATGGCAGCAGCCCTTTCGAAAATGGCGGACTCAAAGCATCTATCGATTGTGGGTGGATGTTGCGGAAGCACTCCGGCTCATATCAAAGCCATTGCCGATAAACTTAAAAAAAGAAAACCACGTTTGCTGCCTGATTTAATTGAATTGCAAAAACAAAAGCTGCATCTTTCAGGTCTTGAGCCTTTAGATATTCCATGGACCAACGAACGATCATTTATCATGGTGGGCGAACGAACCAATGTGACGGGCTCGCCGCAATTTGCAAAACTGATTCGTGCCGGAGAAATTGATGCGGCTTTAAAAGTGGCTCGTCAGCAAGTCGAAAATGGCGCTAATATTTTAGACGTTAATTTTGATGAAGGCCTGATGGATTCAAATAAATTAATGAAAGATTTTTTAAATCTGATTGGCAGCGAACCCGACATTTGTAAAATTCCCGTCATGGTGGACTCTTCGAAGTTTGATGTGATTGTCGAAGGCCTTAAATGCCTGCAAGGCAAAGGTGTCGTGAACTCGCTTTCACTCAAAGAAGGCGAAGACGTTTTTATTAACCAAGCCCGCGAAGCTTTTCAATTGGGAGCAGCCGTCGTTGTGATGGCTTTTGATGAGTCTGGTCAAGCCGTGACCCAAGCTCACCGTCTACAAATTTGCAAGCGCGCTTACAAAATATTAGTTCATCAAATTGGATTCGAACCCACTGATATCATCTTTGATTTGAATGTCTTAGCTATCGCCACAGGTATGGAAGAGCACAACGCTTACGCCAAAGATTTTATTGAATCCATTCGCGAGCTTAAAAAAGTCTGCCCCGGTGTTTTAACATCGGGTGGTATTTCAAATTTATCATTCAGCTTTCGTGGTCAAAACCAAATTCGAGAATCTTTGCACACGGTGTTTTTATATCACGCGATCCAAGCTGGTCTTGATATGGGAATCGTGAACGCCGGCATGCTGCAAGTTTACGATCAAATTAATCTAGAACTTCGTGAGCTTTGCGAAGATGTCATTTGGAACAAAAACGCCAATGCCACCGAAAATTTAATTTTGTGGTCACAAAATAATGAATCGGTCAAAACTCTCAAAAAAGAAAAAAAAGACGAATGGCGAGCCTTCAACGTGCATGAACGTATTAAGTACGCTCTTGTGAAAGGGATCGATGAATTTGTTGAGTCTGACACCGAAGAAATCAGACAGCAATTAGCGCGGCCTTTAGATGTGATCGAAGGCCCGTTGATGGAAGGCATGAAAGTTGTCGGAAAACTTTTTGGAGAAGGTAAAATGTTTTTACCTCAAGTGGTTAAAAGTGCGCGCGTGATGAAAAAAGCCGTGGCCTACCTTGAGCCCTTCATGAAAAAAAACGAAATCACTTCAAAAGGCGCCGGCACTGTCGTGCTTGCCACTGTTAAAGGTGATGTGCACGATATTGGTAAAAATATTGTGGGTGTTGTCTTAGCCTGCAATGGTTACAACGTGATTGACTTGGGTGTGATGGTGTCTGGCCAAAAAATTCTGGATGAAGCAAAAAAACATAATGCAGATCTGATCGGCTTAAGTGGTTTAATCACACCCTCGCTGGATGAAATGATTTACAATGCGCAGATGATGACGTCACAAGGATTTACGACTCCCCTTTTAATTGGCGGCGCCACCACGTCAGCTGTGCACACGGCTGTGAAAATCGCCCCGCATTACCAAGGGACCATCGTTCATGTTTCAGATGCTTCGTTAGTCACTGAAGCCTGTTCAAAATTACTGGGCGAGAAAAAAGATTTTCATCAAGCCGAGTATAAAAAAAATTACGACCAGATTCGCGAAAGTTATTTAAGCTCAAAAAAAGAACCCCTGATTGATTTAAAAACGGCTCGACAAAAAAAAATAAAATGGGCTTTGCAAGAAAATGAAATTGCAAGACCACATCAGTACGGTCTTTTTGATTTAAAGCCCAGTTACCACGAAATCGTTGAACTGATTGATTGGTCTCCATTTTTTTGGACATGGGGGCTTAAAGGAGTCTACCCAAGTATTTTAGATAAACCCGAAACCGGGGCTCAGGCTCAGACACTTCTGACGGAAGCGCGCGCTTGGCTTGAAAAAATTTATAAAGGAAACCTCTTTAAACCCAAAGTCAGCGTTGGATTTTTTAAAGCGCAATCTGAAGATGAATCGGTTTTTTTATATGATGAAAAGCTGAACGTGATCGATCGACTTGTTTTTTTACGTCAGCAACGCACTAAAGAGGCCCTGAACGATATTCATTATTGCTTAGCTGATTTTATTGCTCCGGTCACAAGTGATTTATATGACTCTATTGGAATGTTTGCCGTAACGGCAGGCCCTGAACTTGAAAATTTTGCCGAAGAATTCAAAACAAAAAATGATGATTATAATTGTATCATGATCAAAGCCCTGGCGGATCGAATCGCTGAAGCTTTAGCCGAGTGGGCCCACAAAAAAGTGCGCGAAGCTTATGGTTACGGAAAATCAGAAAATTTATCAACAGATGATTTATTGAAAGAAAATTATCGGGGCATTCGCCCAGCGCCGGGATATCCCGCTTGTCCTGATCACACAACTAAATTGCAAATTTGGAAGCACTTGGACGTGGCTGATCGAACGGGAATTCAACTGACAGAAAATTTAGCGATGAGCCCAGCCAGTTCTGTTTCGGGTCTTTACTTTCATCACCCCAAAGCAAAATACTTTCATGTGGGCCCTATCGCAGAAGATCAAGTCGATCAATACTGCAAAGCGCGAAATTTAAAGCGCGACGAAGTTTTAAAATGGCTGCCCGTTACACAATCATAGCAAACTTGACCTGCCTATTGAATGATGCATGAATATCTCTACACGGAGGTTTCATGAAAAGTTTTGTATTAAAACTTGTTTTCGGATTAGGTTTTTTATTTCAGTTCAGTAGCGCTCACGCAAAGTTTATTGATGATAAAGATATTGTCATGAGTGAAATGAGTCTTGGGCCAGCCCAAATCAGCGAAAGTGATTTCAATCAAATCATTCAAAAAATTCAAAGCGCTTTCACGGCCGATGTGGCTCGCTTTGGCGGTAACCTTGCGATTAAAGGCGACTGGAAGAACGAAAAACCAAATGCCTACGCCAATCAATTATTCGGAGCTTGGAATATTCAAATTACCGGTGGTCTTGCACGTCGGCCCGAACTCACAACCGATGGAATGTCTTTAATTTTATGTCATGAAATGGGTCACCACTTGGGCGGATTCGCTTACATTAAACAAGTAAATCCAATTCAAGCCAAAGGAATTGCGGCCGAAGGCCAAGCCGATTACTTTGCAACGCAACATTGCTCGCGCGTTATTTGGGGTTCAGAGTCTCAAGAAAATGCGGCTTTTAGAAAAACAGCTTCAACTGAAATTTTAGATTCATGCAACTCAGTTTGGACTGACACACCTTCGCAGGATTTGTGTTACCGCACTTTAGTTGCAACTGAATCTGTGATCAAAACGATGGCCGGCATTAAAAATAAACCGATGGCTCATTTTTCGACGCCGGATCAATCGCAGGTCACGACCACATTCACCGATCATCCAGACACACAGTGCCGCATGGACACTTCCTATCAAGGAGCACTTTGTGCAGCCGCTTTTAATCCGAATATTATTCCAGGTAAGACTGTTGCAAGCGGACCCTTTTCAGCCGATGCAGAAAAAGAAGCCGCAGCTGTTTCGTGCACCCACTACTCGAATTACAAAATTGGTTTAAGACCAGCTTGCTGGTTCAAGGCTCAATATTAATCTTAATATTAATTTTATCAAAAGGAGTTTCCAATGTTTTTAAAATCTTTTTTCAGTTCTGTTTTACTTGTTTTATCTTTAGCGCCTTTAGCTTTTGCGGCCGAGCTTCCCCAAAGACCCCAAAATCCAGAAAACCCGGGAAGTGCTTCATACCTTTATCAGATGGCTCGAAAAACAATTTCATTTAATCAACGAAAAATTGAAGTTTATCTGCCTGTCGATGCGCAAAATGCGTCTCACCAATTTCCGGTGCTGGTTTACGGGCACGGGCAAGCGATTGATATCACGGGTTACGATTCAACTTTTTCTCATCTTGCACAAAAAGGAATTGCTGTCGTATTTCCGCAATTTGACACAGGCTTTTTTGATCAAGACTGGGCACGCATGGCCAACGATTTTAATCTGCAAACAGCCGAAGTATTGAAACAACTTGGTTCACAATTAGATGCTAGACATGTTGTCTATTCAGGTCACTCTAAAGGGGCTTACGTCAGTCTTGTGGCAGCTGGATCAGCCAGTCTTAACTCGCAACAAATTCAATTAGGAGCCGTCGTTTTATTTGCGCCAGCGGGCTATGATAAAACTTTGATCGCGCAAATCAACCCGAATGTTCCCGTGACATTGATTTGGGGCGAAGGCGATACCGTCATCAAAAAATCTTTGGTTGATGAAATCTACCAAAACCTGACTGTTAAAAAGAAACAATTTATTCTAGTCAAAAATTATGAACAGCTGACAGCCGACCATTTTTTTCCTTTGAGTAAATCATTTTTCTTTGGCGGACAAGATGGAATTTCGGCTTACCACTTTTTTGGTAGCTGGAAATGGATGATCGGTGCCGTTCAAGATTTAACGATGGATCAAAAAACCACAAACAAGTACTTGTACGGAGACGAAGCGCAAACTTCAGGTGTGGATCAATTGAATCACCAGATTTTACGCTCTTGGAACTAAGGCCTCTTTAGTTTTTTGCAATGCAGCCCGAAAATAAGTGAAGCTTCACTCTTCGGGCGTTATTTTTGGGGTTCATACGATAAGCCCATTGTTCAATCAAATTCACATTAAAAGAAGCTTTTGTTGAAAGCTTCTGAAGTACAACATCGTATTTTTGAAGATCGTGTTCGGCCACAACAACCGTGTTGTGGCAGTCTGACCAGTCGACTTTTTGCAAACCTTCAAGATTAGTTTCTTCAAAAATAAAATTCTTTTTCTCAATAAAGGCTTCAGTGATCCAGCCTGGCGTGTCGTTTAAGCGGTAAACTTTTTGAATTTCAGGGTGCTCGTTTAAATACAAAGACATCTCGATCAGATTTTTTTGAGGTGGAAAATAACTGGCGATAAAAAAAATAAGTCCATTAAAACTGTAAAGAGAAATTAACCGCCAGCGGTTAATTTTAAATTCATTCTGCAAATAATCTAAAAATGGAAAAACTAAAAAAATTAAAATCGGAATCACCGAGATTAAAAATCGTTCCCACTTTTGCGGAAACAAAGAATGCAGAAACACAAACAAAAATAAAATACCCCATAAAGATTTTGATTTAAAAAAATAATCTTTTAAAAAAGCGAATGGATATTTTTTGATAAAAAATGGAGTCCAACACATCAAAATAATCAGCGCCGGATAAAAAGTCAGGGGCTTTTGACCGTAGTCAGAGCCATGTTGATAATTATAAATTGTTAAATTCAGCAATGAAAAATGAAACTGCCCGCGTAAAAAATAATCTGGAATACCAACCAGAATAAAAATAAATAAACCTAAGGCTGAAGCCGCAAAAAAATGTTTCCATTCTTTTTTAAGTAGAGTCAAAAAAATAAATATCAAAGCGCAAAATCCCAGCTGCTGCCGAAGCACAAAAGCTGTCGAAGCAAAACAAACGCCCCATAACAAATCTTTAAGCTGCTTGTTTTGATCGTACTTGATCGCCCAGACCGTTGCCAAACAAAGCCAGGGGGCTGCAATTGATTCATACATGGGACGCGTAAAAGCAAAAGGGGCTGCAAAATAAAATGTCAGCATCAAAAATAACAAATTTGTTTGTCGTCGGCTTAAAAAACGCACTCGCGAAAATTCCAAGAAAGCAAAACTCAACAATAAAAAATTAATCAAACCCAAGACAAAAATCACGACTCTGTATTGCAAGTAAGCCGATTCAACTCCTAATTTCAGCGCCATCTGAGCAACGCCATGCATTGGCAACATTTGTAACGGAGACTTCACATCATCACTTGTCACCAAATTTTGCAAAGTGGATGTTTGCGCAGGAATGTAACGAGTAATACCGACCCAATATTCATCCAGCGCCATAAAACCGTCGTTGATCAGCATCACCGAAATATAAATAATTAAAGAAAGTATTAAAAAATATTTGGTGGGCTTATCTAAAATAGGATTGTTATTCAACATGTCCCGAATATGACAAATTTTAATTGTCGAGTCACTAAATCTAGTTATACTTTCTGCATGTACAAAGGCGAACGTTTTAATAGTTTTACCCATCTCATCGGAGCAGTACTTGCCTTTATTGGTGCTTCTTTATTAATTTCGCAAGCCATACAAAAAAATGATTTAATCAAAATCATTGGCTTTAGTGTTTACGGCGCAATGCTGATTTTTTTGTATATGACTTCAACGATTTATCACAGTGTCAAAGGCCCTCGTAAAAACTTTTTTAGACAAATGGATTATATTTCAATTTACTTGATGATCGCCGGAACTTACACGCCTTTTACGCTGATCACTTTACGAGGTGTTTGGGGTTGGTCACTGTTTACAATTATCTGGACACTCGCTTTACTGGGAATCGCACAAGAAGTAATTTTAGGAAAAAAAACCAGACGCTACTCTTTGATTATTTATCTTTTGATGGGCTGGTTGATAGCAGTGGCCATCAAGCCGCTGATGGATTCTTTATCGACACCCGGTTTTTGGTGGTTAGCTGTCGGTGGTTTTGCATACACTTTTGGCGTTATCTTTTTTGTATTTGACGAAAAAGTTAAACATTTTCATGGCATTTGGCATTTATTTGTCTTAGCCGGAAGTATTTGCCAATTTCTTTGTTTGTTTTTATTCGTCGCTTGATCATATTATAAAATCATCAATATCAAAAGGAGTTCTCATGAAACATTTACGTATTTTAGTTCTTGCCGCAACTATTTTAGCCTCAAGTCTTTCATTTGCAAAAGTCGTCACAGAAAAAGTTGATTATAAATCAGGTGCTCATGCGCTGGAAGGTTTTATTTCTTACGATACAGATTTCGCAAAAGCCGGAAAAAAAATTCCAGGTGTCGTTATTGTTCATGATTGGATGGGCGTCAGTGACTACGTTAAAATGAGAGCCGAACAAATGGCAAAATTAGGCTACGTCGCTTTTGTTGCCGATATTTACGGAAAAGGAATTCGCCCAAAAGACACAAATGAAGCCGGAGCCTTAGCTACTCAATACAAAACCGGAGACCGCAAAGAATTACGCGCACGTTCTGAAGCTGCCTTTAATGAATTAAAAAAAAATACTTTTGTTGATACCGCAAAAGTCAGCGCGATGGGTTACTGCTTTGGCGGAACAGCCGCTTTAGAGATGGCTCGTATGGCGCTTCCGCTAAAAGGTGTCGTCAGCTTTCACGGTGGTTTATCTGCAGCTAATATGACCGACGCAAAAAATATTAAATCAAAAGTACTTGTGCTTCACGGGGCGATTGACCCTTATGTGAATGCAGCTGAAGTCACAAACTTTCAAAAAGAAATGAACGATGCCGCTGTTGATTACCAATTTGTGGCTTACAGCGGAGCTGTTCACGCTTTCACTGAAAAACATGTAGGAACGGATATTAAAACAGGAGCAGCATACAACGAAAAAGCCGACCAACGCTCTTTTGTTGCGATGAAATCTTTTTTAGAAGAAGTAAATCGTTAAAAAAAAGAATTACTCAAGCCAAATTCTTTGAAGTGTTTGAGTATCACATTTTCCTGTAAAAGCATGATCCGCAACTCGCACTTGCGGTGATTGCTCAAGAAATCGTCGTAGGCCGGGAACATTTACATCGACTAAATTTTTAATCGCTTGTTGATCCGGTGTATGTGAAAACCCAAGTTCAAATAATAAAGACCAAATGCCGTGTTTCCAATAAGCGTAGTCTTCAAATGTTCCATCAGCCGGATAAAGCACTTGTGTGTTATTTCCAGTTTGATAGCCACTTTCAATCGTGGCTGCATTCACAAGCTTCATGTACTCTTGATCATGTGGCGTCGATAAATCTTGGGTCGAAATTCCCCACGGATAAACCACAGCCGGCCAAAAAGTATGAAGCGTGGCCGAGATCACAATATTTTTTTGCTCAACAAAATCAGCCAAGGCTTTTGTTGATTTTAAATTATAATTAGTTCCTGTTTTACAAGGCCCAGGATAATCACGATTTGCATCAAAAGAATTTTCGTAGCGATTGTTTTGGTTATAACCGCTGATATTTAAAACAGGTACTACATACAAAGTTTGTCCAGCAATTGGATTTTTTGCCAAGCTATCAGCAACTCCAAGTGCAACAGCAGTCGAGCCGTATTCGTTACCATGATGAGTACCAACAATTAAAGAATGAACAGGCCCATTTCCGATTTGCAAAGCTTGAATCGGAATACCTTTGTCATTAAACCCAATTGAAATCAGCTGAGTCGTGCCTGGATTTTTTTGTGCAATTTGTTCGATGGTCTGAACCACACTGTCGTATTTTGATGGATTGGGGCCAGCTAATAAAAATAATGAAAGAATTGTCTGAAGCATTTGAACACATCCTGTGTTGAGTTTCAGGTATTGTTTCAAGTGCTTTATAAATCAACAACGTCTCATTCTGGAACTAGACCAGCATTAGACTTAAGTCTTAAAAAACTTCCCCACTTGAGTGGGCCTAAGATTTAAATTCAATTTTTACTTTTTTCTAAAGTCATATTTTTTCTTTAAAAGAATTCTTTCAAAAGTTTAATAATTTTTAGCATGTTGCTTTCAATTCGGCAATTTGACTATTCTATTAAATAACTTAAACTGAATAGAATTATAAGTTCAAATAATTAAAAAACCAGTCTACAAAAATTTCTAAAAATCTCATTTTAAGATATATTTTCTAAACCTGAGACATCTCAAATATAGAAACAAATAAACATTTAAAATTTATTTAAGTAATTAGATATAACGTCCGAAAGTTTTCCTGAGACCAATTGCACGTAACAGGAGAATCCATGAAAAATTTTTCATCATTTCTTTTATCTGTAGCCCTTTATTTATTTTCTACACATTCTTATGCAGCTTCCTTAGTAGGCCCGAACGATTACACAGGCCATCCGAACACTTCAACTTACAATTTACAGCCGGTCGTTAGCGCTCAAGATGTTAATTCGTTTTATAAGTTTAAAATAAAGAATGCTGATGGGCTTGACCATGTGAACGATAAAAATTATATCAAAAAATACCGGGTTGATTCTTTAATATTAACTGTCAACGGAATAACAAAGACAACGGCTTCTAATTTCAATGACGATACTAAATATTTAGAATTTAGCACTAAGTTAAATCAAACAAACTCAATCGTTCTTAAAGTTGAAGGACAGCCGCATTCATTTGTTAACTTAGAAATTGAAAAAATAGTGCCGGTAGATACGACAGCGCCTGTTGTAACTTTTGATAAAAGCTCAAACTCAACTGTTAATAGTTCGATTCTTAATATAACAGTTAATGACGCATCGAATACCACAACAATAGTGTGGATTAATAATCAACAAGTTGCAAATTCTACGCTTAAGAACTTTTCAGTGAATTTAATTGAAGGTCTCAATCAGATATCAATTAAGTCAACAGACGCATATAATAATTCAACTGGTTCTATCTATATTAATAACGTTAAAGTAGACACAATTGCTCCTAATGTAACAAGCGTAGCACCCGAGTCTGGGAAAATATATTACACAAATCAACTTCCTTTATCGATTCCATTCTTAATTTCATATTCAGAGCCCATTCAGCAAGGAAGTATTGATAATTTTGTTTCACTCATTTCTGGATCAAATTCGATTTCTTCCACTCTAAATATCAGTAATTCTGGTCAATCCCTGATCAATGTTCATGCCTTCGATTTTGCTCATAATGAAAAAGCAACACAAGTCATCTATAATGTAGTGTTTGATAATACAAAGCCCGTGGTCGCAATTGGACAAGTTACGAACTTATCTCCAAGTAGCGTGCGCATTCCCGTAACAATTTCTGATGTGAATTCTTGCTCAACAATCGTAAAAGTTAACGGAGTTCAAATCACAACTTCAAATTTAAAATCATTTTCATTTGATTATCAGATGCAAAATGAAGGAAATTACACTGTCGAGATCATTTCAACTGATATTGCAGGTAATATTGGCGTTGTCCCTCGCTTAGTTGAAATTCAAAAGTCGAGTGGCGGTTTGTGTTAAGCAACTTCGTTGATTTCCTGATTCGTGTCAACGTCATTTTGTTCGGTCAGTTTGCGAAGTAAAATCCACAAGCCCGGTAGGCTTCGATAGCCACGCACTTTGCGCATTCTTTTTTCAGCGGCTAAGCAAAACGTCGCGCACCATCGTTGAAAATGTTTTGAGTCTTTCCAGCGTTTTACCCGACGCATGTCTTCTTCGATTAAATAATTTAAAGATTCAATCGGATTCGTAGTTGAAAAAAATGTTTTTAAATCTTTCGATAATTTCAATTCATGGATGACAAGCAAATCATCTTTTGCCTCAAGGTAACTCGCAAGTGCTGATAAGTTAAGGTCACGCAAAACACTTTCTAATCGGTCCGATACGACTTTGGCTTCTGCAAGATCGCGAGCGTCGCGTAGCGCCCAGAAAAGACCTAAAGCTTTGTGTGACTCAGCCCCCAGGGCTTTTTCGATGTTACGCCATTTATGAACGTAACAACGGATTCTAATGGCGCGACGATTCTTCTTGTCGTGAACTAAATACTTTTCTTCAAGCGCTTTATTTAAACCAGATCCGCCGTCGACAACAAAAATTAATCCTGATTCAGGAAGACCACGACTTTCTAAATCATTCAATAAATTCAAACAAGATCTCGAGTTTTCGGTGTCGGCTTGATAAATCCCTAGAACATACTTCTGTCCCGAAGA
>JAYTPD010000005.1:0-1215 GCA_043747435.1 Bdellovibrio sp.
ACTGTTGCGATATGTTGTGGCTCTTTTGACTTACAAGAGATCGTAGAGGCACAAGTAGATGTTTGGTTCGTCGTTTTATTTTCTCCTCTTGCATTAATATTCTTCATTTGTTCTTTAGCAGAGACAAACAGACATCCTTTTGATTTGCCCGAAGCTGAAGCTGAACTTGTTTCAGGCTATAACGTAGAATACTCTGCGGTAGGTTTTGCGCTATTTTCTCTGGGCGAATATTGTCACATGTTGTTGATGAGCGCGTTAAACGTTACTTTGTTTTTCGGAGGTTGGCAAGCACCTTTTAATGCACTTGAATTCATTCCAGGATCTTTTTGGTTTAGTTTAAAACTTGGGGTTTTTGTAATCTTATTCGTAGTAATACGTGCTGCGTTACCGAGATATAGATATGATCAATTGATGATTCTAGGTTGGAAAATATTTTTGCCAATATCGATAGCTTATTTGATTATAACCGTTTCTGCTTTGCACTGTTTTAATATGATGCCTTTTTAGAAGAAGAAGAAAAAGAAGTTAAAATCAATCTTTAGATGAACCAAATCCTAACAAATTCTGAAGCTAAAACTACTTAAATCGATAGATGATGAATAAGTTTGAATAAAAAAGATAAAATCTAGAACGAAAAACTCTTAAATAAAAGTGAGCGTGTAATTCAAAGGTAGAATGTGCCGCTCATAACGGTGAAGTTGTAGGTTCGAATCCTACCACGCTCACTTATATATAAAGACTTGCTCAAATCAATTAAAAAAACAAACTGTGAAAATCTACTTTTCTTAAATTATTTTTAACATTTCAAAACCTTGCTGAGTTCAAGTAAAAGCTTTCTCTAAAAGCGAATTGACTCTTGAAAGAAAGTGAAACAAAGAACGAAAAGTTTGGCACAATTAAGTCTTAAGTGAAAAATTGCTCTTTATCTCGATTCAAATTTCTAAAATTGGGTTGTGACAACAAAAAAGATCAAAATTTTCAAAGTAATATGAGCGAAAACAAAATACGTAGATTGGAACTGCCAACTCAATCTCAAACAATCAAAACTTTTTATCCTCTAATGAATTAAGATTGAATTAAGAAGTGATTTGAGTATTTTACGAAAGTAGAATCAAGAGTATTAAGCTTTGGATGAAGCGTTGACGGTTAGATAAAAATTTCGAAACTTTTGAATTATACAAGAAAAACTACGTTTTTGATAAAAATCAAATCGTC
>JAYTPD010000006.1:0-1191 GCA_043747435.1 Bdellovibrio sp.
CCTTCTTTGTCTTTTAAGCCTATGCTCTCAAAATCGATGTCTCAAGTTGAAACTGAACTAGCTAGTATTCGTGGCGAAATGGCACGCATTTCAGCTGAATTTGCGCGCCAGCAAATCATCATCAACGCCATGAGTGAGCGCGTTGAACGCATCGATCACCGGCTAGAAATTGCACAAGAACGATAACCGAGCACGACATTACTAGACAATTGGACTGGAACATTGCCTTGGCATTTGTGTCTTAGCGTCAGTAACGCGACATTGATTTGAGTAAAAAATCTGACGCAAATACTGATTCGATCGTTTTAATCGACTCCCGCCGAACTTATATAGATGTCTTCGTCTTGACCTACAAGTCTGAGGCGTTTTAACGACTGTTTGAGCAGCTTTAAATCTTCGGCAATACATGAAGCGCCACATGCTTAATTTAGGCCGCCTAGCGCCTCATTCCTAGCCACTTTATTTTCGACTTTCGTGTTTTCAAGGGTTTCAAAGGGTCACCCTTTGGTACGAGGTATTTTGCACAAAGCGGAGCAAGTGTAAACATACCTGTCGTACCTATTTCCAAAACGAAGAAAAAACGATCAAAATGCTCAAAATTTAAGCAAATAACAACAAATAACTAGAAATCACAAGAAATCACAGGGAATCACAGGAAATCACAGGAAATCACAGGATTTATCATTTTTTTTCATAAATTTTCACTTTTTTTCAAGATTTTTCACTTTTTTTCATAAATTTTCAAAACCTCAGGTCAAACAAAATCTCTGTGAAACTATACCCAGCCAATTAAGCTTTTTCGCAAATTTTGAGATGTTTTTTTGAGCTGTTCGTTTAGATATTTTCAAATAAATTTATCGCCAAATCGAAATCAAGCCCACCAAAACGTTTGTCACGTTTTAGGCATAAGGTCACTGCGATGTATCGAAGAGGCAACTTCTCCATCCCTGCCATTTGGGAAACACGGCTGTTTCTCCCCCTCGTGTAGAGGGGGTCGGGGAGATAGCCGACATAAAAAGGCATGCAGGCTGCGCGAGAGCACTTCAACACAAAGCATGCGTCAAAAAAAGGCGGAGTTCAAAGCATTTCGCTGAACTTCGATTCCCTTTGTTATATCTTTAAAAGTTAAAGAACGCGCGCGCGTGTTAGGGGTGTGGATAACATCTGCAACCTATTGAGGCAATTGACTTT
>JAYTPD010000007.1:0-92744 GCA_043747435.1 Bdellovibrio sp.
TCAAATTAAATCCCTTGAAACAAAAAGATAAATCGAATATAAAAGAAAAATATCAACAAGCGTGTTGATCAAACACGACAACTATCCTGAAATTTTTCGAAAGTTAAGACGAACAAGACGAACGACAACAAGCGAGTTTATCATTACTACCATTGCGGCGATTCAAAACGGCTGCACAAAAATCAGAACATCAAGCAGGTCAATGTCTCCGAAAAACAACTTTGGGGGTTGATCTGGGAACCGATCGCAAACATCTCGGTTTCGGAACAATTGGCGAACCAAATCATGGATGAGATTCGTCGGCTAGCTTTGGATTCTGTGGCGACGTTACAGCAAACAAAAGAGGCGACGACGAAACGACTTTCTGAGCTTGGTCGGAAAGAAGATGAACTTTACGAACACTGGATGGGCGGGCTTTTGAACAAGGAAACTTACGGGCGATACCTGGAAAAAATCAGACTTGAGCGTGATGAAATGACGAAAAATTTGTCTGCGTTGGAGAACATGGATAACGCTTTAATTGAGCGATCGACAAAAACTTTGCTCGAACTTTGTAAACGTGCGGAATCAATCTGGAAAGAGTCAGTCGAAGAGCAGCGACTGAAGCTCGTGAAAAACGTTTGCTCGAACCTCCGCATGGAAGGCGCAAACCTGCGATATGACTATCGAAAGCCATTTCGCTTAATTGCTCAAATCAAATTAAATGAAGGCATTGTAAATTGGCGTTCCCAACGAGATTTGAACTCGTGTATCCTCCGTGAAAGGGAGGTGTCCTAGGCCGCTAGACGATGGGAACACGCGGAAGAGAAGACAGATTCAAAATTGGTGGCTCGCGATGGATTCGAACCATCGACCCTTTCATTAAAAGTGAAATGCTCTACCAGCTGAGCTAGCGAACCACTTTGAATCGAATCGACAATTTGTTCTAGTCAGCGTTTGTAGTCAAACGCTTTTTATGCGGTGCTTAATCTTTATACAAGGGTTTAATCCAAAGAGTTTGTTCTCTGTCGGGACCGACCGAAACAACATCAATCGGACATCCCACATGCTGTGAAATATATTCGATGTAATTTAAAGCGGCTCGAGGCAAATCTTTGATCGCTTTAATTTTTGTCAAATCTTCTTTCCATCCGGGGAAGTATTCGATGACTGGTTCGACTTCGCTGACAAGTTCAGTTGAAGTTGGAAATTCATGAATGATTTCGTTCTTTAGTTTGTAACCCGTGCAGATGCCGATTTGTTCGTGCTCTGACAACACATCTAATTTCATCATTGCAAGACTGTTGATGCCATTCAAACGAATCGCGTATTTCAGTGCAATTAAATCCAACCAGCCGCAACGACGAGCGCGTCCGGTTGTTGAGCCAAATTCATGGCCATCTTTTTGTATTTTTTCTCCAACTTTGTCAGTCAACTCAGTGGGGAAGGGGCCGCTTCCTACGCGCGTGCAATAGGCTTTAAACACGCCCACAATTTTAGACAAATGGTGAGGGCCAATTCCTGCGCTGATCGAGCCTGCACCTGATACAGTTGAAGAACTGGTTACATAGGGATAAGTTCCGTGATGAATATCAAGCAATGTTCCTTGGGCGCCTTCGAATAAAACACGGCGGCCTAATTTTAATTTTTGCGAGACTAAAAGACTGACGTCCGATGTGCGGTAGGGTTTTAAATCTTGAATCACAGTTTGAATTTGATCAAAAATATCTTTTGCAAGGATCTCGGGCTGATCATACATTTTTGTGAGTAAAACATTTTTTTCTTTCAGAACAAATTCTAATTTACCTAGCAAATTTTTTGTATCAAACAAATCACTCATCACCAAAGCACGGCGGGCCGCTCGATCTTCATAAGCGGGGCCAATACCTTTTCCGGTGGTACCGATTTTACTTTCTGATAAAGCTTTTTCGCGCGCTTGATCTAACACTTTGTGATAAGGAAGCAATGCCGTTGCATTGTCAGAAATTAAAAGTTGCGCAGGAGTTACTGTAAAGCCTGCTTCTTTTAATTTTTTAATTTCATCTGTGATTCCAAAAATATCAACGACAACGCCTGAGGCAATTAAGCAAATTTTATCGCTGTGTAAAATTCCAGATGGGATTAAATGCAAGACCGTTTTTTTTCCATTCACAACAAGAGTATGGCCCGCGTTCGAGCCACCTTGAAAACGCACAACCATATCTGCACTGGCAGCTAGAACATCAATTAGCTTTCCTTTTCCTTCATCACCCCATTGAGCGCCAACGACGACTGTTGCAGACATATTAAGTCCTTTCTTTAAAAGACAAAGTTCCCCATTCGTTTTTCAACGGGAGTGTATTTTCAGTTTGATTTTTTGTAAAATAATTTTCAACTAATTTAGCGGCCTTCATTGAAGCTTTTAAAAAAGCTTCTTCGGTAAAAGCGCCTAAATGCGGTGTTAAAATAATATTCGGACTTTTCATGAGTTTTGAGTCTTTTTTGAGAGGCTCATTTGCAAACACGTCCAAGGCCGCCGCTTTGATTTGTTTATTTTGTAAAGCTTCGGCTAAGTCATCTTCATTGATGACACTGCCCCGAGACGTATTAATTAAAATCAGTTCGGGATCGACGTACTCATATTGCGATCGGCTGAACATATTTTGAGTTTCAAAAGTGGCTGGCACATGAAAACTAAGAATGTCTGATTTTTTTAAAATTTCATCGTAACTGCAGCGAAGTGCTTTTGATTTTTGAAAGACATCTTCGGTTTGATAGGGATCATAAGCTAAAACTTTCATTGAAAAAGCATTTGCAAATTGCGCCACTTTTTGTCCGATGCGCCCAAGTCCAACGATACCTAGATTTTTATTTTCCAGTTCAAAACCTAAGAAGGGTTCGCGCTTCCAGCTTGCTGATTTCATTTCTTTGTGAGCCGAAACAATTTGGCGTGTGCAGGCCATTAATAAAGCCCACGTGTGCTCTGCTGCAGCAATTATGTTGGCATCTGGCGTATACATCACGGTGATTTTTTTTTCTTCAGTTGTTTTTAGATCAATGTGATCAAAACCGCTGGTGCAAGTGATGATTAATTTTAAATTTTTTGTTTTTTCTAAAAGCTCTCGATCAATTTTAAATTTTGAGCGAATAATTAAAGCGTCTGCCGTTGATAGAAGCTCGGGCTTAAAATACTCCACTGCAAAATTTTTATTTTTTTTAAGCTCAATAACAGCTTCGAGCGCAAAGCGTTCGCAGATTATGATTTTTTTCATATCTGGTGATCTTTCAACCATTTTTGCGAGATCACTTTTATTTTTTCAGGATCACAGTTGTAAGAAAAATCTTTCAGGCACAAGGCCAGTCTGTAAATAGTTTCTATTAAATGTTCATCTAAGATGTAACCCATGTGACCGATGCGAATAATTTTTCCTTTAAGTTGATCTTGACCGCCCATAACTGTTACGACGTATTTTTTTTCAAGCTGTTTGCGAAACTCAACTCCGTTGATGAGGCTAGGTAAATTAATTGCCGTAACTGAATCCGACGGTGAACTTGAAAAAAGACTAAGACCTAATTCTAGAGCCATCGCACGGGTAAAATCGGCCCGGCGTGTGAGGTGCTTAAAGTGATTTTGTAAAGTGAGCTCTTGAATACGAGATAAAACGTAATCTAATGCCCGCACTAAAGGAACTGGAGTTGAGAAAAGGGTTTCTCCGTTTTTGTTGGCTTGCGCTTCTTTACGTAAATCGAAATAAAAGCGGGGAGTTTTATTTTGTTCGCAAACTTTCCAAGCTTTTTCAGAAAAACTCACGAAGCTTAAACCCGTTGGCAGCATCACAGCTTTTTGGCTGCCTGCCACAAGACCGTCGATGTGCCACGCATCCATTTGAATATCGTAAGCTCCTACGGCCGTGATTCCGTCGACTAAAAATAAAGCTGGGGTTTTTGAAATTATTTTTCCAAGAGCTTCAATGGGATGAGCTGTTCCCGTGCTGGTTTCGCAGGCCTGGGTCATCACAATTTGAGTTTGCGGATTTTCGTTCAAATATTTTTCAACGGCCGCGGGATCGACGGATTTTCCCCATTCGATATTCATGCGGTGAACGCGAGCTCCGAAAGCTTCGGCCATATCGGCCCAGCGCTCGCCAAATTTTCCAGAGACAATCGCTAAAACTTCATCTTGTGCAGAAAGCACATTGATCAAAGCGGATTCCATTCCTCCGCTTCCTGTTGCTGTGTGAATGTAGACAGGATTTTTTGTTTGGAATAAAAACTTTAAATTTTGCAGTACGCGCTGAAGAATAGAATCAAATTCAGGAGTGCGATGGTGAATCATCGGTAGGGCTAAAATTTTTTGCACTTCCGGATGCAGCTGAACTGGGCCCGGAGCAAGAAGAATAGGATTTGACATACACATTCCTTGAGGTTTGTATTAAAGCAGATGAAACCAAGACTTTCGCTGATTTTTTTCATACTGACAGGATCAGTCATTCAATTTTTTTTGAGTGGTTGCGCTTACAAACTGAGCACGAATTTAGAAAGTCTTCCGGGAAAAGTAAAATCAATTCAAGTTCCTCTTTTTAAAAATAAAAGCACCGAGCCCGGCGCCGAGATTTTTTTTACAAACTCACTGAAGTCTGAGGCTTTGAAATCACGAGTTGTGCGTCTTGAAGATGATGAAGATCGCAGTGAGGCTATTCTGCAAGGTGTGATTGCGGATATTGATGTGACTTCGGCTGAATCTGTGGTTGAAGCTAAAAATACGCAGTATCTTCCGCTTGAAAATGTTTTGTCCACTTCCTACACAGTCACAGTAACTGTAGAACTGACTCTCAAGAAAAAAGGAAGCTCAACTGTTCTTTGGAGCGGAAGTTTTAGGCAAGGAAAAATTTATTCGTCTCCGCAGATCACTTTACCTGTTATCAACACAGCGAACAATCTTTACAATTATTCAGCGAAGCGGCAGACTTTGGACGCAATATCTAAAGAACTGATGCAAGCCGCTTTTGATCGTATGCTTGAAAACTTTTAGAGTGCAGAAAAAATATGGCCCTATTAGACCAACAGAAATTATATAAAGATTTAGAATCAAAAAAGTTTCAACCGATCTATTTTTTATTTGGTGACGAGCCCTATTTACTGAATCAATGCAGCCAGCGATTTAAATTTGCGGTGCTGGATGAATCTGCGGTGGATTTTAACTTTTCATCTTTTTACGCCGGTGACACAGACCTTAGCACGGTCAAAGACGCTGTTGAAACTTTACCTGTTTTTACATCGCGTCGACTTGTGATTTTAAAAAACGTTCATGAACTAAAAGATTCACAATTGAATCAGCTTCAGCCCCTGTTTGAAAATCCAGTCGAATCGACGGTCTTTGTTCTACTAGCCGAAAAAGTTGATAAGCGTAAAAAAGTGATTAAGACTTTACTTGATCGAGCTTTTTGTGTGGAGTTTAAAAAGCCCTATGAAAATCAAATTCCGCAGTGGATTTCGCATCTTTGCCAAAATATAAATTTAAAAATCACGAAAGATGCGATTCATCGATTGCATCGTCTTGTTGGAAATAATTTATCTGAATTAGAAAATCAAATTTTTAAAATTCAAGATTTCATGGGTGATAAAACTTTGATTGAATTAGCCGATGTGAATTCCGTGGTTTCGTTCAGCCGAGAAGAAAATGTTTTTGATTTTACAAAGGCCATCGGCCAAAAAGATCGCGTGAAAGCGCTTGAACAATTAGTTAGTCTCATGGATCAAGGTCAAAATGAAATCGGTATCGTCAACCTTTTAGCTCGCCACATGAGACTGCTTTTAACCGTTCGATCGGGTCTAGACCAAGGCATCGGTGGAACCAAGCTGGCCAGTGTTGCGCAAGTGCCCAGTTACTTTATTGAGAGTTACTGTGATCAAGCACGTATATGGCCTGTTCGTAAGATTGAAGACGCCTTGGTGGTCTTGCACGAAACGGATAAGGCTTTAAAGTCTTCGCCGCTTTCATCACATATTTGGCTCGAGAATATGGTGCTAAAGTCTTGCAGCTTGTAGTGTTCTATTTTTTGACAGCTTAGTTGATGATTTAAAATGTCTTAATTTGAGAAATTTGATCATATCTTAATTTTTTTTAAGATTCATTCAACAGAAACCGATAGAATACTTATGGTAAATCTATTTTTAAAAAACACATTAACAAAATGGCAATCTGATTTAATTGATCTTCATTCAGCTATGACGATTTTAAATCCGCAAACAATTGATCAAGTTAAGAACTGGTTGATCTTTGTCGATGACGGAAGTGATGTTTGGCTTAATATATTAGACTGCCCGTTGATTGTTGAACAATTGAAGCAGCCTTTAACTTCGTCTGAACTTTCGGCTGCTTTTAAAAATCCTGAAAGTGATTTGGATTTGCCTCAAGAATTTTTTAGTCCGCCAGTTGAACAAAAAGTTCAGACGGGTGCGCATCTTGAAAATTCTCAAGTTGTCACCGAGGAAGAGCTTAAGGGCGCTGAACGTCGTTTACACCCACGATTCGACATTAAATTGCGTGTTATTATCAAATCGGGAAAAAGTACTTTTTTGTCCTACACTCAGGACGTTTCATTGGGTGGTTTAAGCTTGATCAACGATGTTCCGGAATACATTTACAATTCTGAAGCCGAGGTTTATATCACGGCTCCAGATCAGAAAAATAATATCATGTTCACGTGTTCGCCAGTCGCTTCGCGTCTGGGAAAATCAAGATTGATGTTTACAAAAATCGAAGAATCAAAACAGAAACTTTTAGCGTCATGGTTGCAGCACTTTGTGAAGCCGAATGCGGTTAAAGTGTCTTAGTGCTTTCTGGTTCAGATTTTTTCTTACACTTCGATTCACCATTGTAAAAATACTGTCCAGCTTCATCAACCCACTCTTCATTTTTAGACGTGGGCCAATACTCAAGTCCTTGGGACGCCAAAATATCTGATGAAGGCAAATCCATCACTTTATCAAGCTCTTCAGTCACATCAAACTTCATCAGCAGTGCATAGCCTTTCACTTTATTTAAGTCGCGTTCGATGCGAACTAGGTCATCATTGAATTTTGTACTGAGTTTTTTAACAATTTTATTTTTTTGATCTGATCTTTCTTGAGTTGTAATCAGTGACGTTAAGCCCTCTGTTTCGTTTGTTCGTGCCAGCAGGCTAATTGAATAATCGTACAGATCATTTTTAGACCATTCGCTGAGCTTGAGTCTTTTTGAACGAATTTGCGAAATATAATTATCAATATCGCGAACAACTTTAGAAACTTCTTTTTGATCGCAAAGTTTTTGTAAAATATAAAGCTTCACAAGATAACTTTCAGGCTCGATGTATTTTGAGTAATAAGCGGATTGTTGCGAAATAATCGAACCCATTGCAATGTCTAATTTATTTAAACGAAATGCTGTCCACATTTTTTCGAATTGAACTTGGCGAAATTGATAATAGCGTGTCGGAATCCAATTGTAGACATCTAAAGCCTGGTCGTAATTTCCTGACGAATAAAGACTGCGTCCCATTTGGTGTAGAAGCCAGTAGTAAATATGACGATTTTCTTTTCCGACTTGGCTGCGATAAGTTTTTTTAACTCGAAGAGCTGCAACTTGATATGCATCAAATGCTTGCGCGTACTGTTTTTCGGCCGTTAGGATCTCAGCTTTTTTAATTGCTTTTTCGACGATCTGTTCGATCGCATCTTCGGGGGCTCCGGTGACACGTTTGTGTTGATCCCAAGCAAAAATAATATCGTAGCCCACTTGTGGAGTATCATAAATCAGTCGCCGAAATTTAATCCAGTCAGGATACGCGACAGGATTATTATAGGATTTGATGAGCTGAATTCGAAGACCTAAATAATCTTGAGCCGTTGCTAAGGCCTGTGCTTTGACAAGGTCCGATGAGGACGCGTAAATTTCGGAGGTCAAAAGAAATGCTGTGATCAGAATAAATATTTTTTTCATTTAACTATATTAATGAGACAATCGCATTTAGTTTAAACAATTTTTTTTTTCAGGCTTAAGGTCTAGAGATATTAAAGCGTAATGACATCAACGAATTTTGGTAACAATAATACGTTTATGAAATTACATCATAGTTTTATCGTTTTTTTTCTAGTTATGAGTTTTTCAAAAATAAGCTTCGCTGAGGAAGCAACTAAAACACCAACTGCAACAACATCTAAGCCTGTTTTAAATAAAGAACTTAATCCAAACGAGGCATTCGGCGATGTCTCATCTTTATTCGAAGATGTTGTAGCCGTGCAACGTAAAGCTCTTAAAAAATCGAATCGTTTTTTATTTGCTCCCTATGTCTCTTTTGACTTTTCTGATTCTCCGTACACAATGTACGGGTTAAATTTGAACGCGGGCTATGCGCCCAGTGAGTTTTGGGAACTTTATATTAATTATGTGCCAGCATTTGTAACTCTTGAAAGAAATTTATCTAAAAAAGTGCGTGAACTGACATTGAAAAATAATGAAAAAGCGGAAATTAAAACTGAAAAAGCCAAGTCATCTTATGCTGCAGAAATTTTGTGGGCGCCCGCTTATGGCAAAGATTCTTGGGGGCTACGTGGAGTGGTTCGTAGTGATACTTTTTTTGCTTTCAGTGCAGGGCTCATTAATTATGAAACTGGATCTGGAATGAAATTTAAATTAGGCGTTGGAAAAACATTTTTTATCTCAGATATTTTTAATTTCAGAGCGCAAGCTGGCTTGGGTCTGATTGAGTCGATTACTGCAGGTAAAAAAGAATTTCAAAATTTAGGTTTGCTTGAAGCGGGCACTGTTTACTACTTTTAATTAAAACAAAAAAAAATGATGGAGATAAAAATATGATTACAGTATTGCAGAAGTTTTTAACCGAAGGCGGATTTACAGCTTACTTAACAGCGATCAGCGCTTTCTTTTTGATCGTTTTAGCTTTTGATCGCTTTCGCTTTTTATTTTTTAAAGTGAAACCAGCGGGAGCTAAACCTTTAAGTGACCTTTCGCAAAAAGTTCTTGTGCGCGATTATAAGGGCGCTCTGCAAATGTGTAACTCGGTTGATGACGTGCCTCAGTTGCAAGTGATCAAGTCGGGCTTGTTGGCGGTTGAAAGCGGACGTGAAGCAATGAAATCGGCTTTAGGCGCGACTGTTGTTGAGATCAGTAAAGATTGCGAAAAGCGCGTTCCGTTGATTGCTTTAATCGCTTCGGTTGCAACACTTTTAGGTCTACTTGGAACAATTTCTGGAATGATTAAAACGTTCGATGCGATCGCCGTTGCCGACCCCGCAAAAAAAGCCGAAATGTTGGGTCTAGGTATTGCGGAAGCGATGACATCAACTGCAGCGGGCCTGATTGTGGGAATTGCAGCCATGATTGTTCATACAATTTGTACGGTTAAAATCGACGAGATTATCGGCGAGTCTCAAAAATCGGGTTACAATATTATTACTTTAATCGAAAAATCTGAAAGAGGAACTTAATGGCGGGTGGCGGAGCAGTTGACGGCAGGTCTCCAAGAATTGATTTAGTTCCAATTATTGATGCGATGACTTGCGTAATTTTCTTTCTATTGCTTTCGTCAACTTTTATTGAGTTTACAAAAATCACTATGCCCCCAGCGGTCAGCACTGTGGCCGCAGCTTCATTGGCAAAAGATCCTCCTGTGGCGCCAAAATTGATTGGCGTGGTGAAAGGTCAAACAATCCAGCTTGTGCTAACTTGGAACGGCAAAGAGCCCGATCGTCTTACAAAAAAAGTCACGCGTGATGCAAACAACGCGCGTTCAGATGATTTGCAAGCGAAAGCTTTAGAAATCGTTGAAGAATTTAATAAAAAATTTCCAAAAGAGCAGACGATGCTTTTAGGGTTTTCTCCGGATGCGACTTATCAAGAGATGATTTCAACATTGGATGGAGCTCGTAAAGTGATACCAGACGTCGTGATGGTCTCGTGGACAGAGTCTAAAACAACAGACAGCCAAGTTAAAGAGTAAAAAATATGGATGAATTATTCCCTACAAAAAAGAAAAAGAAACTCATCGGCTTGCAGCTGGCGCCGCTGATTGATATTTTTGTTTTAATTATTATTTTTTTAATAAAAGGAACTGTAATGAGCGGGGCTGCGATTACGCCTCCGGCTGATTTAAAACCAGCTAAAAGTAAAAGCCCTGAAAGTGTTGAGCCCGCTGGACAAATTTACATCACTCAAAATGAAGTTTATTTCCCGATGATCAATGAAAAAGTTTCGACAACTGAGTTTTTAAAACAGATTCAAGAAAACACAGTTGAAAAGTTATCTGGTGCAAGCGCTCAGGTTGCAAAAAAATTAAGTGGTTACGTGAAAGCTATCCCGGCAGCAGAAAAAAAATCGGGATTGCTTCTTAATTTTTTAGCTGATGCAAATATTGATTATAAAACAACTTTTGAAATTTCAAAGTTTTGCAGAGAAATAGGATTCGAAAATATTCTATTTGTGGCGCAAGGTGAGCGATGAAAAATCAATCAACGACACTTTTGCTGATTTTTTTATTCAGCGGTTTAAGTGTATCGGCGCAAACGAATGTAACTACGCCGGCCATTGAAAGTCTTCCTACAAAAGTTCAAACTTTTGGAAAACCTGCGAATAAAGCGACCAAAGAAAATTTGCTGGATTTCGAAGCTGAAGTGATCGAAGGCGAAAAAAAACGCCCCGAACTATTTTTAGATATCAAAGCCGGGGATGGAAATGTAGGAAGTGGTCTTTATATGCGTCCACACTTTGATGACTTTTTTGCCGTCGACAAAAAACGTCGTCCGAGGTTTATAAAATCAAAATGAAAACAGTTGTCATATCCCGAAACGATAAAGAGTTAGTCCGAGTTCCTTTGAATAGAAAAAGTCTTCTTGCGGGGCGCTCACCCAGCTGTGATGCAGTTGTGCGCTACAAAGGTGTCAAACCAGTTCAATTTATGATTGAGCACGTCAGCGAAAATTTAAGCGAGGGGCCGGCAAAAGAAGATTTTGAACAAGGTTTTTGGACATTGCTTGATATTTCAGACAGTCACATCAATGAAGCTGACAAAAGAAGTTCAAGCAGCGGCGCGGGGATTGTTCTAGATGAAAATTTGCAAAATTTTAATGGCTTTGATTTTAAGATTGTCATTGATACGCTTCTTCAGACCGATCTCAAAAAAGGCGTGTTGTCGCGCTCATTAGATTCTGAACAAGTGGCTGTCGGTGATGATCGATCCGTTGTTGAAATCGTTTATTTTCGAAAAGACATTGATATTGTCACAAATATTTCTCATTTAAGTCGGCATAAAACTTCCAAAAAAATTAAATTATTTTCTCAGCTTCCACGTTTTATTTTCGAATGGGAAAATGACAAAGATATCAAAGCCTCAATTAAAACGGATGATGTAACCGAAAAATTCGAAATCTTTAAGCGTGGCGAACGTATCACAGCTGATTTTATTGAATCAAAAAAATTAGATATCCACGACGACGATGTCATTCATATCGAAACCGAAAACAATGATTTTTATATCCGTTTAGTCCCTGCTGTGGAAGTTGTCCTCGAGAAGTTTTCTTGGTTCAATGATTACATCATTCGCGCAACTTTAGTGGTTTTGTGTTTGCTGTTTACATCTGTTTTTATGATCACACACTTCACAACAGTCGAAGAAATTGTGCCTGAACTTCCACGCGTGATTAAAATTGAAGTGCCCGCACCCAAGCAAAATGAACCTGCGGAGCAGGCTCCCGAAGAAGTTGTAGCAGTGAAAGACGCAACAACGGCGCCGGTCACGCCTGAAAAAGAAAAACCAATTCAGAAAACGGCCGATATGGCTCTTCAAAAAGAAGTTAAGCCAGTCGTAAAAGCGGCCGCAGCAAGTACGGCCGTCGTGAATCGACCAAAAGATAAAGCTCAATTGGGTTTAAATAATAATTCGAAGCCCAAAGACGTAAATACAATTGGACTGTTAGCAAAGTTAAAAAATGGAGCTCAAGCCTCGAAACAAAAAGTATCTGCCGACACGATTTTAAATCAAGGCGTTGTCAGCGAAACGATGACAGGCGATTCTGGAAAAGTTGTTGTGAATAAAGCGCCCGTCGGAACAATTGGAAAATCAAATCAAGCTATCAATCCAAATGCACTTGCTGAAGCATCAACAACTTTAAGTGGCGCAACAACGGCGGATCCAAAATCTTCAGGCTCTTTAGCATTAGCCGGCGGCACAGGAAAGTTTTCAACTGGAACAGAGCTAAATGGATTAAAAGGTGTTGGCAGTGGCGGAAGCGGATCAAATTCAGGCTCAAGCGGTGCGGCCACTTCTGGATCTGGACTAGGCCGCGACGACACCATGCAAGCTGTCGGTGGACTTGATAAAGATGCAATTCGAAAAGCGCTCAGAGAAAATCGTCGAGCCATCGCGAACTGTTATGAAACAGCCTTACTTACAAAAAAACAACTTGATGGACGTATGACATTTCGCTGGGTGATTTCGATTGAAGGAAATGTTTCGTCGATTCAATTACAAAACTCTGAACTTAAAATGCCTAATTTTGAATCTTGTGTCGAGAGCGTGATTAAATCAATCAGCTTTCCACAAGCGCCAAATAAAATGACGACAACTGTGATTTACCCGTTCGCATTTCAGGGGAAAAAGTAATGAAATTGATTCTTGTAGGGCTATTATGCATTTTGAGTTCACAGTTTGTCGTGGCTAAAACTGACTTAAAAGGTTTCACGGCAAATGGTAATTTAGCACCACGAGAAAATGTTGTCGAAAAAGCAGCTCCACAAAAAACAAAAAAACAAAGTGCGGCGATCAAAGAAGATGTTTCCCAAGATGTGACAAAACTTCGCGAGTCTCTTAAAGGAATTAACTTAGTTTTAAATAATCAGCCCAATTCACCAAATCGAATTGAATTACTACTTAAAAAAGCATTTTTGCATGTGAATATCGTGCGAGAATTAGGTCGCAATCGCACAAGTGTCAATCAGCTTAGTGAAGAAGATAATAAGAATTTAACAGTTGCTAAAGATATTTTGAATAAGCTTTTACAGCCTTCAGCGCGGTTACCCGAAATTAAAAAGGCCTCGGTTTATTATTTGCTGGGCCTTGCTGCTTACGAGTATGAAAACTATAAGCTTCAACAAAAATATTTTATCGAAGCCTTAAAAATTGATCCTAAAAGTGCACAAGCGGGTAGTTTAGCCTTGATGGTGGCCGAGCAGTACTTTGACGAAGAAGATTTTGAAAACGCATTAAAATATTACAATGGTTACACTTCCGTGATGTCTGACAAGCAAAAAGACTTGGCTTTGTATAAGTCAGCTTGGTGTTATATTTCGACTCAGCAAAACGAAAAAGCTGAAGGTGAATTACTTAAAGTTGTTCAAAGTAATCGCGTCAGTGGCTTTCAAAAAGACAGTTTGCGAGATCTTGCGTTCATTGCTGTTCGACATCGCGATGAGCTGGGTATCATCCGCTACGGTCAACAAAAAATTATCAGCGATGTAGACCGAAATGAGTTTTATAGTTTGAGTTTAAAATACTTTTTTCAAATGCAAACACGCCAACCGATCAACCGCCTGATCGGAATTGTTTTAAAAACAGAAAAAAAACTTGAAGCACGACTCGAAATTTTAGGTCATCAAGTCAACGAGTACCGAGTCGATTATTTAAATCCACAAGTGCTTTCTTATTTTCAAGGAATACGTCTGGAGCTCGAAAAAAACAAAACAAATTTAGAATTGCCAGAGCTGGTTGGTTTTAAAAAGAATTTCCAATCTGACATGGAATTTTTTATTTATAGCGTGACTCAGGTTTACGAAGCCAAAGTTGAAACTCCCAAAAATGTACCGCGTGCAAAAGTGGCTGCGTTACTTGAAAAAGATATCTTATTTTATGATTATTTTTTTCCTGAATCTAAAAATAAAATTTTAGTTTATCAAGTCTTAGCTGACCTGTGCACAGAATCAAAGTCATATCCATGTGTGACTCAAGTTTACAACAAATCAAAAAATTACAAGCCCGATGATAAAAGCTGGAATGAATTGCGTTTAAAACTGCGTACAAATCAATTGGTTTTTGCAGATGAACTTTACACTAAAGACCCCGTCAAGAATGAAGCCCTTTTGTTGCAAATTTTTAATGATTTTAAAAAAGATTATCCCAATCACGAATCAATCTTAAATGGCTTAAAAAGAACTTTACAAATCTACATTAAAAAAGCCGATGCTCAGAATATCGAAAAATCTTACTCTGAAATCTATCAGCGTGAAAAAAATCCAGAAAATCTTTACAACTGGAGTTTGATCGTTTTCAAACAAGATAAGTTCGCTGAAGTTGTGCCCATGATCAAAGATCAATTTCCAAAAGACGTCAAACTGAATCAGTTGCGTATCGAAACCTATCTTAAGTTAGCTGATAAAGAATCGCAAAAGGGTCAATTCAAAAACTATGAAGCTTATATCGTTGAGATTTTAAAAATCAACAAAGACCCTGAAAAAGCGTCCCTCATCTATTCGGATTGGATGCAAAAAAGTTTTGCTCTTAAAGAAAACGGAGCTGAACATGCTCTGCAAGTTTTTGCTCAAATTCCGAATCAAATTCGTATCAAGCCAGCTTTCGATTCTTTTGCAACACGTCTTGCGGGATCTTTTGTGGTTCAAGGAGACTTTGATAATTTAGCTAAATTAGATTTAAATAGAAGTAATACAAACACAAAAGATAATAGCTTAGCCTATTTTAAACTCATCAACTTTTTTGCTCGTGCAGAAGCTGCATTACCTAATTGGGTTCCATTGATGCAGTCGCTTGACCCTGAAAAAAGAAATTATTTAGTGGGATTATTGGTGCTCGTAAAACCCAATATGGCTCTTGATTATTTTAGAAAAGCAAAAACCACCGAAGCAAACACACCAGAACTTTATTTGCTGGCGTTGAAGCTTCATCACCAATCGGAAGAAGTGACGTTAACCCCAACAGATCGAAAAATATTAGGATCACTTTCAACCACTCTACAAAAAAAAGGTATTGAAAATCCAGCCCTCTTGAAAGAAATTGAGCAAGTTAAATTTCCAACTCAAAAAATGAGTTTCAAAAAATACAACGCAATGGTTGAAGCCCTAGTGCCGGCTGTAAAAAAGATTCGTGAAAAAATACTTAAAAGTTTTAAAGACAGTTCGATTGAGCAAAAGTTGCTCATCGTACCTGAAGCTGAAACTCTTGAAGCACGCGCCGCCAAGGCAATTGAAGAAGCGCCTGCACCTCCGGGAATTGACGAAATTCAAAAGGCCGATTATCAAGCCGGAATTAATGAACTGGCTAAAGAATTCGTTGACCAATCAGGTGAATACAAAAAAATGTTCGACGGTCTTAGCGAAAAAATGATCGAGCTTACAAAACAAAGAGCCGCTGAAATTCTACCTGAAATTGATCTCACCAAATGGCCGTGGCCAAGTAATGACATCACTAAAAAAGCTTTAAGTTTGCAAACAAATTCGAATATGCAAGCGCATTTGTATTTGGATGCTCAATTGTCTGAAAAAGGAATCAGTGATATCGATTACTCGATGACTCGCTCGGGGTTGCTGGCCTTAAGCCAAAATACCGATGTCATGCGAAGTTACATCAAGCAAGAGCTTCAACAACAGCAAAAAGAAGAAATTCTGCAAAAGTGGAAAAGCTTAGGACCTCAGCCGAAGCAGTGATTCATGTTTTAAATCGTCTTAAAACGAGACACTTTCTTTTTCAAGTCATGCACTAAAAAATCCGATAATCTTAATATGAAAGACGAGTCCATAGCCAATCGGCGTAAATTTCCGCGAAAAGTATTTCGTAAGACGATTAGTTTTATTTCTCATGGCAAATCTGAAGTTGTAGAAGCTGTTGAAATCGGCGAGGGCGGTATTTCTTTTAAATCGAATCTTGAATTTTTAGTCGATCAAAAAATGATCGTGAATTTCTTTTTGCCTGAAGGTGATTTTTTTTCTGTTCGTACGACTTTAAAAAACGCTCAAAATATGTCGCAGTATTTTGTCTATGGGGTTAGCTTCGATGAAGTTTCAATAGCCCTAAAACGACAAATCCGAGCTTATGTAGCTCGGACTGCTTCGGCGACCATCATTTAAATAAAATCTAAAACAAATTACTTCGCTGTTAATGCTTTATGTATTTGAGTTGAAATACGAGAAATTTTGCGAGCTGCTGTTGATTTGCTGAAAACGCCTTTTTGAGCCGCTTTCATCATTTGGCTTGTGTAATAAGAAAGTAAAGCAGGGATTGCTTTTGCATCTTTCTTTTGAATTGCACTCATCAAACTTTTTTCGCCAGTTCTTACTTTAGATTTACGAGCTGTATTAACGACATTTTTACGAACGGCTTGACGAGCTCTTTTCGCTGCTGACTTGTGTTGTGCCAAGGTATAACCTCCATGAATAGAATAAAAAAAACAGTCTTAAGGAGTTAGCATAGAGCATTCTGACAAGCAAGACCAATCTGTATTAAAAAACGCTCTGAAAATGGCTTTTGGTACGATGACAAGTCGGGTGCTGGGTCAGCTTCGCGAAAGCTTATTGGCGGCTTATTTCGATAAAAGAATAACAGATGCCTGGGGCGCGGCTTTTCGTTTACCTAATATGTTTCGAAGGCTTTTAGGCGAGGGCTCGCTAACCGTCAGTTTTATTCCTGTCTTTGTTGATTCAAGAATGGAATCGACTCAGAAAGCTCAAAATCTAATCAACTCGGTCTATACGTTTTTGCTGATGATTTTAGGATGCCTAACAGCTTTTGGAGTTCTGTACCCCGAGCCTTTGCTGAATCAAGTTTTAGATCCCATATATATTGCCGACACCGAAAAATATCTTCTGACACTTCGACTGACCAAAATTATGTTTGGTTTTATTTTCTTTATCAGTTCTTACGCCTTTTCAATGGGAATTTTAAATGCCCTGGGACAGTTTGCTTTACCAGCTTTGGCGCCCACTTTGTGGAATTTGTGCATGATTATTTCAACGGTTATGCCTGCAAAATGGTTTGAACATAACGGTGACCAATTAGCTTGGGGGGTTCTAATCGGAGGCTTTGTCCAAAGCGCGATTTTAATTCCCGCTTTAATTCGAACAGGCTATTTTCCGAAGCTCTCGCTGAATTTTAAAAATCCAGATTTTCTAAAAGTTTTAAAAAATATGGGGCCAGGGCTTATCGGAATGGGCCTTTTGCAATTCACGACGATTGTAAATTTACGTTTTGCTTCGTCATTGGTTGAGGGAACGATTTCCTACATTAATTATGTCGACCGTTTGATCGAGCTTCCGCTCTCATTAATTTCAGTCAGCTTAGGCACCGCCCTGCTACCGGTTTTAGCCGGGTTTTTATCGCAAAATCGCAAAGATAAATTCAGTCAAACGATCCAGCATTTTCTGGAATTGAATTTACTGTTAACGATGGCGGCGGCCATGGGCTTGTATTCGCTGGCTCAGCCTTTTGTGCAACTTATTTTTGGGCACGGACGATTTAATACGCCTGAAAATATTTTGATGACCTCAGAAATTTTAAAAACCTACTGCTGGATCATGATCTTCAGCAGCGGAGTACGCGTGCTTACTCCAGCCTATTTTGCCGTGAAGAATACTTGGCTTCCTGCAGTCATATCAGCGGTGTGTTTAACGGTGCATTTGATTCTTGCTCCTATATTACTTGCGCGCTGGCAAGTGCATGGGTTGATGATTTCGACAATCACCAGTGCTTGTTTGAATTTAGTTTTACTGCTTTTGTTTTTTTCGAAATTTGTGACACAAGAATTTCAGTTTGCGAAATTTTCTAAGAACATCTTCGTTTACTTTTTACTAGCCTCTTTAACGGGTGGGGCGGCTCGCGTTTTTTATTTGTTTCAGCCGTATTTAAGTTTTGGGGTGGTGGGTTTAGCGCTTAATATTTTACTGAGTGTATCCTTCGCGTTGATTGTATTTGTCTTCTTAGGTCGCGCTTTAAAAATTGTGATTATTAAAGATTTTATTGGGAAGTTGAAGCGTCGATTGCTTCGTTAGAAGAACACAAAGCTCACTGAGCAGCTCCGCCAAGAATTCGTCTCAAATAAATCCATTTTTTAAAAAAAGCTTTTGCTTATGGTGCAATATTGCTAACATGTTTGTAATACAGACATGTATTTAAAATGGAGGTTTTAATGTCAGACGAAATTCAGAGTATCCAAAATGCAATTCATGATTTAGCGGTGATCAAAAAAGCGATGTTGCGAACATCGGCCGGGAATGGGCCAAACCATGCGAAGGCGGTTTCGACCCATAAACTGATTTTGATCGCGAGTTTTTTATTCACTCTAGTTTTTATCGGCTTCGAATTGGCGACCCAGCAAACCATTACCGACTTTATGATGTCTTCGCAAAATAATCCAGATATCAAGATTATGGGACTTATGCAGGTGG
The DNA here is from genome assembly GCA_043747435.1 of Bdellovibrio sp. GTDB lineage: Bacteria > Bdellovibrionota > Bdellovibrionia > Bdellovibrionales > Bdellovibrionaceae > Pseudobdellovibrio. The sequence goes on from JAYTPD010000007.1 coordinate 18,404, forward strand.
CTTTGTTGCTGCCGACCGTATTGTTGTGTCTTTACTTTATTCTTTGGCGGGCCGCCCGTAAGGTCGATGAGCCTTTGACCGAATTCTTAGCTAAACATTTTAAGTTTTTATATAGTCTAGGTTTCGTTTCGGATCTAGCAATTAAATTTGTCTGTTTAAGTCTGATTGTAATGTCGTTGCATCCCGAGTGGGTAGCGCCGCTTCTTTCTTTGTTTATCGCCGATTTTTTAATTCAAGGTCGCTTGTTCAACATCGGATTTAGAACGGCACTCGTGCTTTCATTAGTGTGCTTGACCATTTCTGCTCTTCAATTTTTTAACGGATCTTTTAGTTTACTGACGCCACTGATTCTATTTGGTTTTGTCACCTTGACATCACTTGTTGATTTTTCGTTGACGCAGAAGAGGATGTCATGAGCGCTCACGGCCTTATGAAAATACACGAACTTTTTGCTGACCGTATTCGCTTAGCTATCATGGCAACACTCGTCGGTTCAAATGAAGCCGTTGATTTTTCGTACTTGGTTAGCACTTTGGAAGTCACTCGTGGCAATTTATCGTCACACGTGCAAAAACTCGAACAGGCCGCATTGATTAAAGTCGAAAAAGAATTTGTCGATAAAAAACCGCGTACGTCTTATCAATGTACCGCAAAGGGGCTTAAAGAGTTCGAATTTTACCTCGCTCAGGTTGAAAAATTGTTAAAGGGTTCGAAGGCAACTAAAATCAAATAGGAGAACGTATGAAAAATTTTTTAAAGATTATCGGAAAAGGTGTATTGTTTCTTTTTGCTGGCCTTTTCGCACTTTTATTTTTGATCATGGTTTTTTCGATTGTTGGTAACAGATGGCAAGTTTCGAAAGTAGAAAAGATATGCGCTCTCTATCATCGCGGCGAATCCTTCAGCGTTCAAGCTTTCTCTAAAAAACACGGCAATGAATTGGAATCTATATCAGTAGAATATTTTGACTCACAAGATCCAAATTTAAAAACGAACAAAATATCAATAACTAAAAATAGAATTTTCGATTTTTCTGTTTTGCCACCCGATAATCAAATTGCAGGAACGGTCAGTTTTACATTAGGTTTTCCTATGCATGGCTCATGTCAAATTAAATTTGGCGACGGAAAAGTATCAGATGCAAAACAATTTAATTATGATTAGGCCGGACTTTTAAGAGAGTATTAAAAAGCTCGGGTCCGCGTTTTGAAGTCTCAACTCGTCAATGAAGCAACAGAATGCACGATGAAATCAAGTTCCATCGTGCAGAGCTTAAAAAACTAAAAAATGTAACCGGCACCTACGCTGAAGTTTGATTAGCTTTGACCTAAAATGAGTGTCGATTTTACTCCGGCGTTGAACGCAAGATGATTGAGCTTGTAAATTCCATCGACTCGCATTCCGACGCCCGTGTTATTTTCATTTGTAGTTGAATCTGTACGTCGTTCGAAAAGAACAAATGGGCTTAATGCAATGTTCGCTGCTCGATCATGATCAACAAAATAGTAAGCGCCACCGACTGTTGTTTGGGTTGTTTCTACATTCACTTTATTCGTCGGATTAAAATTATTTTTTGTTAGAGGCTAGTTAAAAGTAATTTTTCTTTTTAATCAATAAATGGATTTAATTTGCTTATTTTTGCAAATATATTTTGCAGATTTTTAATCGAGAGCGGGTTGGTTCTGTTTCAAATGGAAATTATGATTGATTCAAAGGTTCTGAAAAATCAGTCCAACGCTCGTGCAGAAACTTTGGGTTTAGTTCAGTAGATTCAAATTATTGCTTTATGCCACCATGTATCCTACTGTCGCTGCTATGAAAAAAAGTATTCTTATTGTTTTAATTATTGTAGTTGCTACGGCAGTTTATCTTAATTTTCTTAAGTCAAAAGCAATGCCCAAAGAAATGCAAGATCAGTCAATATCTACAAATAGCTCCTCAAAAAGTTTATCTGATCAAATCAAACAGTTTCCAGGCTTAGATAAGCCAAAACTTACTCTGCAGGAATCCCAAAGTGAATGTAAAGAAGCTCTTGAATCCATTGAAACTCTTCCATTACAAACTTTAATTTATGATCTTGGTCACAAAAAATTTAAGCTTAACTCAGACTGCTTATTTATTTCTAAAAACAAGCTAGATTTATTAAAAGATTTTCCTGAAGTTTGTGAAAAATTCGAAAATAATGAGCCGTCAAAACTATGCATAGAAAAACTATTTTTCTACAAGGCCCTGCGAATTCACCATGCCACGATCAATGATAATTTAGATAGTCTTTCAACTGAAATCATCATTAACAAACTGATTGGGCTGATAGCCGATAATTCTTTTAGCACACCGGATGGTCTTAAACTTATACGGGTTGTTGGAGCTAAAATTTATGAACGCTTACCGGAATCAGAATCGGCAGCAAAGGCAGCTGCAGTAGGGTATTTTGGTGAAGAAAATTTATCTGATGTTGATAAAGCAACTTATAATAAATTATTAGATGAGGCTCGACTTAAGTTTTCCGAAAATTGGGAAATTTATGAAATGGATTTAGTTCGTAAAAAAATGAAAAACGACGGAAGTTTTAATAACGAAGTAGTAAGCTATTATCAAAATCATCCCGAATCTCCTGTCGCTAACTATCAAATGGGCTGTCTCGATTGGAGTAATAGCAAAGCTGATGAGGCACAGAATTTGTTTCAAAAAGCTGTGCAACTGAGCCCGAACGATCAACGCTTTGCTGAAACATTGCAAAAATCTAAAACAATGAGAACACCCGAAAAAGTTTGCACTGTGCAAATTAATTTCGATCCAGACAAGTTTTAGATATCCTGGGCAAACCTCTTACTAACGAGATAATTTAAATTTAAAGCTGTTGGTAAGTGTCATGAATTTTTTGTTCTTTTTCGGCTTTATAGCTTGTTTTATCGTCGACACCACCTTCATTAGAATTCAATTGACATTTTGTATCTTTTTGGATACAAATAGTTCGAGAGGTCCTTTTTGGAAGTAATTTCTAAAAACTTAGTCATTTATCAAACCCAAGAAGGCGATTTCCCGTTTGAGGAATGGCTGAACAGTCTTCGTGATATTCAAGTACGTGCTATTATTAGAAAACGACTTAATCGTGTTCGTTTAGGTAATTTAGGTGATTCAAGATCAGTTGGTGATGGTGTCTTTGAATTGAAAATTGATTTTGGCCCAGGTTACCGAGTTTATTTTGGTGAGCAGAACAAGTCGATTGTTGTTTTGCTTTGTGGCGGTGATAAATCAACACAAAATAAAGATATCAAACTGGCTCAGCAATTTTGGTTGGATTATTTATCTTAATTAAATTATTAGAAGGTGGTTTTTATGTCAAAAATAGTCAAAAAATATGAAGACTCATTAGATGAATCACTAAAAGATCCTCAAGAGGCCGCAGCTTATTTAAATATTCACCTTGATGATAACGAATCAGATAGTGAAGAACTTTTTTTAATGGCTCTTCGTGATGTAGCAACAGCTTATGGTGTTGCCGATATTGCAGAAAAAGCCCAGCTTGGCAGAGAGAGTTTATACAAAGCACTGTCTTCTGATGGCAATCCAAAATTAACAACTCTACGTTCATTATTAAAAGCGATGGGCTTAAAATTATCAGTTGAAGTTGATAAAAAAGAGGCTTCTTAAAAAAACAAGGTTCATAATTTTGAACCTTGTTGGCCAAATTTTTCAATTTAATAAAACTAGCTATCTAGAAAAAAAAATCCTTTTCTTCTCGAAAAGGATTTTTAAAAATAGACTTTTACACTAAGTTTAATTTTTAAAAGCGATTTCTTTTTTTAATTTACGAACTTCAGATTTTTGACCATTTTTCTTGATGTAGGTCATCGAAGTGTGTGTCACTTTTTCAATTTTCAAAATCGCTGAGTCCTCACCATCAGTTCCAAAAACTGAAAGTTCGCATGTGTTTTTATTTTGAATGATCGCGGTGACTTCGCCTTGGGATTCTAATCCAAATACGCCCGAAATAATGACTGATTCAGTACCAATCATTTCGGCAAAAGCTCAAGTTCAGACAAGTATTCGTATGGATTTCGAAATTATGGAATGGGCGCAAAAAGAAGCTGAAAAGTTGGGTGTTGGATACCAAACATTTCTAAATATGAAATTAAAAGAAGTTATGTCAAAGCCTTCAATAGAAGATCGCGTGAATATTCTTGAAAAGAAAATCCTTAAGCGAGCTTAAGGATTTTAAAACCCTACTTCTGCTCTTTTGCTAAGCCCTGGTAAGTGTCGTGAATTTTTTGTTGTTTTTCGGCCTCAACAGTCCAGCGTTTGGTTTCGCCTTCGTAGCCTTTTTTCTTGTTGGTCCAATTACTTTCTTCAGACGCTAAGCCTCGTAAAGATTGAATTGTTTTTGATTCTTCGGCGCGCAGCTCGGCTTCGCGATCTTTCCAGCCTTTTTTCTCGTCGCTTGTGGATTTCAGTTGGTTTTGATAGTCAGCGATGACGGCTTCACGTTGAGTTTGGTTTTGCTTGATTTGAGCCGTCATTTTTTCAAGCTGTTCAATTTGTTTTGCTTCGGCGGCTAATTTTTCTTTTTCTTGATTGATTAAAACGTTGATATCGCGCTCTTGAATCAGAACTTTTTTAAGGGACTCGTTGTTTTGAACGATTTCTCCCGAGACCGTTTCTTTTTGCTTCAGCACAGTTGATTTAGCTTTGCTGACTTCGCTGACGTTCTTGTTCACGATATTTAAATTCTTTTCGTATTCTTTTTGGTTGGCGACTGAGTTATCAAGATTTGTTTTGATTTTATCTAAACCTTGGGCGGCCGTTACATTTTCGGCTTGAGCCAGACTTCCCATTGTGATGATCGTGAATGCGATCAATAAATTATTTTTTTTCATATTATAATCCCCCTGCGTTTTGTGCGAGTTCGTCGGTTGGACAAACATTTTTTAATGATGAACGGTAGTGGCCAATTTCGTCTTCCCAGACTTCGCCTTTAAATTTCCATTTGTAACTTTCTTTTTCTTCTGGAGTCAAAGCCGCAGGTGCGCGCTCTTTGATTTCACCGCCCGCCATTTGAAAGCGGATGTGCTCTCCGGCGCCGGAATAAATTTCGTAAGAAAGAACTTCTTTTTGATCAACTAAATTTCCAAGGGCTGCGACTTGATCGTTGTAACGACTTTGTAAACTTTTAGCCGCCACATTGCGAAGTGCTAATTTTTCTTGATCAAGACGAGCCAAAGCAAGTAAGCGCATTTTTTTAATACCATCACGAGCGCGGCTTGTGATGATGTGTTCGACTCCGTAGGCTAAAAATTTTTGCTCGGCTGTTCTTAACGTTTCAGCGCTAGGCTTATCACGTTTTAAAACAGTGAGTTCATTTTTTGTTTGCAGCATTTTAAGTCGTGCTTCGCGCTCTTTACGAATGAGATCAATCGTGATTCTATTGAAGCGAGCATTTTCGTCTTCGTAGTTATTAATTTGTTTTTGTGCTGAAGTAAAAGACGGGTGTCTTGCCAATTCAACAATGAAAGCTCTTGGTAAGCCGTCGACTTCTTGTAAGTCGGTGTTTTTCAGCCAAGTTTTAACAAGGTCATAATATTTGTCAGCGTCTTTATTATTTTTTTGGAAACTTTCTAATTTTTCTTGAATCGGCGTGTAGCGTTTTTTAAGATCGTTAAGGACGCTGACACCATCACCGAACTGACAAAGATTTAAATAACCCACTGTGCGAACAATGTAAGTGTCCGGAGCATAAGCTTTGCGAAAAAAATCGGTGTGCAGCGAAAACATATTTCCGGCAGCGCCTTCATGATCGCCAGCAAGAATTTGTGTCCATGCGGTTTCAACCATGGCTTGCAGCCAGTTCGGGCTTGATTTATCAATTTTTAAATATGTTTTGTAAGCTGTCTTGTAATCACCCTTTTGAAAATAAAGACGAGCTAATGTTAAAGCTGACAAATTTCTGATTTGATTTTTTTTATCGCTTTCAACTAAGGGCCAAGCCAGTTCTAAATCGGCTATAGCTGGATCAATTTGGCCTTGTCGGTAATTAAAAACGGCTTTTAATAAAAGTGATTCAGGATAAAGTGGTGAAGTTGAAGGTATCAAAGTTAACGCGGCTTCAAGCTGGCCAAGGTCACCTTGATTTGAATAATATTTCGCTTTCTTTAAAAGATAAACATCATTCGAGGCCACATCTAAGTCAAAAGCTTCAACCAACGGGTCAATCAGGGCGATGTCTGAAGTTTCAAGTGACTTAACACCTTTAACTAAACTTTCAGTCGCTAATTTTTTGAGGTTCAGATCTTTTGTTTCTTGAGTCACTTGAATCATTTTTTGTCTAAACTCAGAATACAAACCTAAGCCGTAAGCCGTTTCTGCATAGTGAAATAAAGCCTCTGTACGAAACTGAGGTTTATCCATCAACTCCACAAATAAGCTCATCGCAAGATCGTATTTTTTTTGGTACTCTAAAAAAATTAAAGCTTGCAGCATTTTAAATTCATCGGGAGCAATTTCGACAATATTTTTTAAAGTTGGGCTATGCACTTCGATCATTGGATCAGCAACCAGCGGCAGCGGCTGGACAGCTGGCACAGAAGCTAAAGCATTATCAGCAGCTAATTTTCGGGATTGAGTCACAGGAATGATATTGATGACGGGCAGTTGCACAATTCCCGGAGACGTCAAAGTTCGAATTTGATTCAGTCGAAGCTCTTTTTTTGCGGGCAACTGAACTTTAAAATCAGCTGCTTCAACTTGTTTTTCTTCACCGATATCAAGCTTTGGGATTTCTTTAACTTTATAGACCTGATCGCCTTTTTTTTGAACCAGTTCAAAAGCGGGAACTCCTGATTGTCTGTAAATCACTTCCGAAGTGGGCTGTCGGCCATCACTTTTATTTTTAAGTACTTGCGTGTAAGCCGTTGAAGCAAAACAAATTAAAACTAAAATTATGACCCATAAGGCTGAAACAAAACTCGTAACATTATTTTTTTTCATTCATTTTTCATATTTACTTCACCCTTACTTTGTGAAAAGCGTTAAACCAAATGTGATTGTCGTATCGTTCGCACTTTTTGTCGTTTCGGTACGTGCATCACCGATATTAGCTTGCTTGTAATTTTGGACTGTTTGATTGTAAAAAGAATTTTTAATATCTAAGCGAAACGCAAAATACTGATTTAAAAAAAGCTGTTGCATGACTCCAAGTTCATAATGTGGCGAGCTTTTCATAAGATTATCTTGCACATCTAAATTTGAAACCGGATCTTTGGATGTTCTTTGCATTTCATAATCTGTTTGACCGACTCCTAAAGTGAATCCCATATCGAAGTACATGATTGCCATATTCATAAAAGCCATTTTTGCGTAAAACGGGGTGTAAGAAAGCGAAATCGCTTTAGTTGCTTTAACCAAATTAAAATCAGGATTCGCTCCACCAAATTGGGTGCGATAAGCTTCAACGGTGTCGTTAGGTTTAGAGTTGTAATTTAAATAACTGAGCTCAACGCCAAAATCTTCATTTAAAAAGTAACCCAACATCGCACCCGAAACGCGCGCTTTAGCAAAGGGGTCATTCACTAAAGGTCCATAAACTAATGAGGCATAAAATTTACCCGTTTTAGAAAAGGTTCTGTTTTGAATCACGCCGTATTCGTCATCTTTAGCTGACCAGTATTTATCTTCTAATTTTTTAAGATCGACTTTATCTGAACCTTTTGATGTCGAAGCGGGTGGAGTCGAAGGCGTTGTTTGCGCAAAAGACTGTAGCGAGAGCAGACAAGCGGCTCCAAGTAGTGTTAATTTTGTAATTCGTGTTGTGAAATTCATGTTGTTTGCTCCTGCTAGTTAGTGCTCTTAAATAAAAATGGGTACGTGACTAAAACTTTTGTTCCGCCCTTAGGCTCTGGAAATTTCCATTTCGCGATTTTATTCAAAATACATCCTTCAACGGACGTGTTTTTTAAAGTGGTGTCATTGATCGCTTGAGTTTCAACTCCGCCCGTGCCTGAAATTGTAAATTTCACGGCGACTTTTCCGTAGAGATCAGGATTAGCTGACAGTTGTCTTTCGTAACAATAAAGAATTTGTCCTAATTGAGTTTTTATATACTGGGCGATCACTTCGCGATCTAAACCGCCTGTGACTTCAGATTCCTCTTCGATTAAGCCGACTCCGCCTGAGCCTGTTTTACCCTGACCAAGACCGCCGCCAAGACCTTTTGTGCCATTACCGCCGCCGATACCTGCTGTTGAAACGCCCGTGCCTTTTCCAGCTGATTCACCATTCCAATTTCGTCCAGAGGATTCCACTTTTCCAACAGCCGCAAGGGCGCGACCTGAATCAGCTGTACCGGCTTTAACTCCGGCTGTGCTGACGATCACGTTTGCTGTTCGTGCTTCTGTTGCAGAAACTTTTCCGATCAATTGAGAAATTCGAACACCCACTGCACCTTTTAAAAGATTCGCCACTTTGTTACCGCCTGTCGAGCCAGCCGCCACTTGCGGAGTTGGTTGTTCAACAGCGGGTGCTTTAGATGGCTGCTGAGCTTGCACTGTAGGTTTTTGTGCAGCTTGAGTTGGTTTTTTGCGGTCTGTTTTCACGACAACATTCATCGCTGTTTTCGGTAAGGCTAACTCTTCAACGATCGTATCTTTTTTAGGTGAAAGAAATGAAAGAAACACAAATAAGAAAGTCACACCGAGTGTGATCATCAGAGTTCGTTTACTTTGTGGATCGAGCATTTCATTTTTAGGCATTTGACCTAAATGTTGAAGAGATTCAACTGTGATCAGCTTCGATTTAATTGTGAAACCTTCGCAGTCTTGCTCAAGCCATTCTTGTGTGGCTGTAAAATTAAATTTATGTTTTTTTCCTTGAATGGCGTAGAAAAATGGTGAACCAACCGATGTGACTTGTGATTCTAGCACGCGATTATTTTTAACAACCAAATAAATTTGCTTTGTTTCTGCACCCTCAGTTTTGAGAGACTCAAAATTATTTGTGATCGATTCTTCTTTTTCAATAATTTCGAATTGTAAAGTGGACTGAGTTAAGTGAACTAGAGTTTCTTTTGTGATTTTTAAATCAGGGTTTGAATCTTTAAGATCGAAAGAAATATAATGCCAACCATCGGCACGATGCTCAAGGGCAGATTGGTATTTTTGGCTTTCAACATCGATCGACACCAAGTCGGCTTTACGAGATGCTCCAAAAGTCATAAGGGAAGTTTTTGAATCAACTTTCCACACTTTGGTGCGTCCATCTTGGGTCGTCTGTTTGAGCTTTAAAACTCTCATATAGTCTGTCTCCTCGGCCAATTAAAAAAACATTTAGTCAATATAAAGCGATGTTTCACGAATCTTTGCGTCCACATCTTTTTGGACGTCGTGCAAAGGCAAAAACTTCAGCCCTTTTTTTTGCACCAGATAAGCACCGTCAGGATTACGAATTGTTCCCTTCAAATTCATTTCAGAGAAGTTCACTTCTTGGACGGATCGCACTTTTGTTGTTTTGGCGTTAGAGATGGTCGCGAATAAATTCACAGACACGAACAGAGCTAACGTCAGTATTGTCTTTGCAGTCATAGAGTCTCTCCACATTTTCAAATCTTACTAAGCATCTCATATTAATTCCCACTGACGTTCGACGTTATTTGATTGCTTTTGTTCACTTTTAAAAAATCGATCTTCTTTTTTAACCAATCTTTCTGTTCTGTATCGGATGATTTCGCTAAAGCTTTCTGGTAACTCATCATCGCGTTTACATTATTTAAACCAAACTGTTCTTGCACTCGGGCTTGCTCAATCCACATATCGACATAATCGGGCTTCAAGTTGAGAAATCTTGATGCAATTTTTAAAGCTTGATCTGTTTCTCCTTTTTGCGCCGAGGCCTCGACGTAAAGTAAGCCCACACCATAATTATAAAGCTCCTCAGTCGATAATCGAGAGAATTCCTCGGTGGCAGTGATATAATCTCGATCTGAGAAAGACTTTAAAGCACTCATGACAACAAGGTCGGGTGAGGTTTTCTTCATGTCTAAAACTTTTTCGAAAAAAGGTAAAGCGCTGTTGATTCCTTCGACAGAATAAAGAACTTTACCTTTTTGATAATTCAGCACTGAATTTTCAGGATCAAGCGAAATTGACTTTTCAATGAGCCACAGAGCTTTTTCAGATTCGTCTTTACGATCTGCAATCACGCTCAGATAGTACAAACCCATCGCGCGATTTTCTTTTGTAGCAGTTAATTTGAAAGCCAGCTTTTCGGCATCATCATATTTTTTGACTTGAATGCAGCCGCCAAGACTTTGCGCTGAAACGATTTGCAAATCGCATTTTTTTTCTGAAGCGGGCAGACGGCTGTAACCTGTTTCACCCACAACAAAACTAGTGGGAATATAATGAGCTAAAGACTTTGCACTTGGAAATTTAATTCGAGGTTCAATCGTTTTTTGAGTATTCATTTCGGCCCAGTTCACAGCTTCTGAATTGCCTGTCGAAAGCTGAGACAGCTTGCGAAGTTGACCTAGATTATCCGCCTTCTTTTGTATAAATGGATTGGTCAACTTAGCCAGTTCTTCTTTTAAAGTTTTTTGTTCTTCAGGTTTTAAAGTGTCTGGTAGGGGCATATTCGTGATGGCTTCAATAAAATGCGCATACAGACGATCAATTCCTTGAAGTGCCTCGACTTGCACTTTGTTATTTTTAGACATTTTGATCGTGGTTGAGTAAGCCGTAAAAGCTTTATCTAACTTTTCTGTTTTCATCGACAGGACCGTCGCGAATTTTTCTTCGCGGGCTTTTACGCTTTGTGCGATAAATTCTTTTTCAAGAACTGAAGCTTGTATCAAGCGAGCTTCAGCGCGAATGTCGCCGTCGACTTGACGCGAATTTATTTTTAAAGATAAATTAAAAGCTTCTTTAATTTTTTTATCGGCTAAAAGTTTCTGTGCTTGTCCAATTAAAATCTGGGTCGCATAAGGTTCGATATTATCTTTTAAAATTTCATTGCGAATGGAATCAAGTTCTGATGAGTTGCTGTTCTCTTTAAAAGATTTCATAATTTTTGTTAAGAGCTCAGTTCTTTTTGTTTTATCGGCTTTGTCGAATAAGGCGCGATAACAGCCCCGCGATTCAGGCAACTGGTTATTCACACGTTGTAAATCACATGACAGTTCGAAGTGTTTCAAGCTGTTGGCTGTATCAAGACGTGCAAGCTCGCGAAGCGTCGAAACCGCTTGGTTTAACTGTCCCGCTTCAATAAACGCTTTCACAGATTCTTTTGTCGCATCTAAACGACGGGAATCTTGTGGATATTGCTTGATGAAATCTAAGCTCATCTCGGCACCCATCACATCTAACCCATTTGAATAAGCTAAAGAAATTGATTGCCAGAATGCATCTTGTCCTAACTTTGAAGATGCATGTTCTTTTGCAAAACCCCGCAGCTGTTCGATTTGTTTTAAAACGGGTAAACTTGCGGCGTCTAACTGAATTTGTGAATAGCCCGATTCTTCAACGAGCTTTGTTAAATTCTGTTTACGCTGATTATTGTTTGTATTTTTACTTGTTTCTTTCGCAAAATTTTGAATTGATTTGTAATCTTTTTTAATATTATAAATATCTAAAACAATATCTTCTGATTTATTTTTAATTTCTTCAAACTTCATTTTCTTTGTCAATGGAAGTAAAAGGTTTAAAGCCAAGTCATATTCGGTTTGTTTGTAGGCGATAAAACCCAGTTTGAACTGAATCTCAACAACATGTTCGCCATTGGCAAATTCTTTAACGTATCTTTGAGCCAAAGTTTTTTGTTTTTCAACAAGAACAACATCATCTTTTTTATCAATTTTTTTCTCTAAAGAATAAAGGGCACCATAGAGCGCGTCGTGAGCCAAAGTTTTATCGATCGCTTTGTGGTTGGCCACTTCTTCGTAATTTTCGCTGGCTTCTTCATATTTTTCTTGTTGGAATAAAAGTTCAGCATAGGCGTATCTAGATTTTGAATCAGGTTTTGCTAAGTTATCGTTTGATAAAAGAATTTCAAAAGCTTGTTCAGTCAGCTTAGAAAACTCAGGATTTTTTTTGTTTTTAAGCCAAATTTCCCACCATTTTTTTGAGATATCTAATGAAATTGAGCGAAAGTTTTCTTGACATGATTTTTCGACGGGTAAGCCAGATGCTTTTGCTGCGGCATCAGACTTTGTTTCAACCACAGGCTGAGTTTTACAAAAGTCAGCCATTTTTTTCATTGTTGAAATCACAACATCGCGTTGTTTTAAAGTTTCACTGGTTTCAATCAGCTTAGCATAGCATTTAACGGCATTTATATTATTCGGGTAGCGATCAATAAATTGTTTTGTAAAAATACTGATTTCTTTAAATTTTGAGTGTGATTCGTAAAGTTGTGACAAGGCCATGACCGCATCACCCAGTTCTGTTTCTGTTGTGATTTTTTCGAAAAAACCAAAAAGCTCTTCAGAGGGCATTGTTTCGCCCACAAATAAAGTAAGATCGCGTAGAGCTTCTTTACGCAGATTGTATTTTTTTTCGTCGCCGCTATCTGCTGGGTTTTGTTTCACCACAGCTAGAAGCTGCTGAACACCAGCATCAGTTTGTTTTAAATTGTAATAACACCAAGCCGATTTATAAAGTCCATAGGGGTAAGCTTTTGATTTTGGAAAATTTTCGATTGCTTTAAATTTTTCTAAAGCGACTTTAAAATTCTGCTGAAAATAATAAATTTCACCAACTTCAAGCAAAGTGTCGGGCATTAATGACGACTTCGGAAATGACACAATCAATTGATCGTAAAGACTTTTGGCTTTTTCTGTTTGTTTTGTTTGTAAATGAGCTAATGCATTATTAAATAATACAGCGTCTAAATTTTTATATTTTGGATAAAGTGTTTGAATGCGGTTATAAACATTGATTGCACTTTTTAAAGTTTCTTGCGTTTTTTGGTTCTCAACGCCCATGCGAACAAGTTTGCCTTCAGAGGCCACATTCAGATCAAAGAATCGACCTGATTTAGCGCGCTTCATGTAAAGCTCAGCTAAACGAAAAAGTAAATCAGGCTCTTCAGGCGTACCTTTTTTTTTATTGATAATTCGAATTAAAGAATCAAGCGCTTTATTTTCGGCTTTTGTGATTAAAACTTCAGACTGAAATGCTTTTTCTTGATTTTGATCTTCGTTGGCTGAATTTAATCGAACCTCGGGTAGAAGTCCCTTGGTTTGTTCTTGTGTGGCCCACGCCGAAAAGGAAACGAAAAAAAGAGCAAATAGCATGAAGTGTCTCATATCAATTTCCTACAACGGTAACCATTTTTAAATTTGGAAACCCAGCCATCGAAGCCGTGTACATGACTTTACGAATAACTGAATAAGGAAGATCTTGGTCCGCTTGGAACAAAACTTTTCCAATTTTAACTGATTTTTCGTTTTCTTTGTTAAATTTTTGAAGCTCCTCGAAAAGAGGTTTAATAAAATTAGAATCATTTGGATCAATAGCGGCTGCATCGATCGTATTATTTTTTACGTCGGCAATTTTTGTTTTTTCAAAAATCAATTCAGTGGGCGATAAAGATATTCGAAGACCTTCAACTGGATTTCGATCCGTGTTTGAAGCGGGAAGTCGAACTCCGTTAACAGGATCGATGGGAACATCGCTTGTCGAATAAGTTTGAAGTAAAAACACCAACAGTATCGTAAACATGTCCGTCATAGAAGTGATGTTCAGTCCGAAAGTTTGATTCTTTTTAACTTCGATTGCGAATCTTTTTCTTTTCATACTATCCATCCATCATGTTGGCAAAAACAACTTCCGGAAACATATAGTCCGTTGTTGTCTCTTGGCCTGTTTTTTCATTTTTAATCGGGAAGCGAATGTCTTTCGATCTCGACTTTCTAGCCTCGTCCATAATTTTAACAATTTCTTTGTAAGCAATATCCGAATCTGGATTCATTTCGATTTTAAAAACTTCAGGATGATTTTTTTTAAGCTCTTGAAATTTAGATTGCAAAGTCGGTAAATCAAATTCTTTATTTGAATTTAGACTGACGACATCTATTTTTTGATTTCCATTTTCAGTTAAAATAATGCGAACACCATCTTTTTTATTTACTTCAATAGAAACTTGTGCAGCTTTGGGATCGTTCTCTTGTTTTTGGATCGCCTGCTGAACAACTTGAGGCAGCTCTGTTTCCACAATCATCATTTGAACAAATGCTGAAGAAACCAGTAAGACTGGAACAAGTTTAACCATCACAGCCAGCAGTGGAGCTAAATCCAGATCAAACTCTGAGTTGTGATTTATTTTTGGTTTAAAACGTCCTGCCATAAGATCTCCTTTAAGGTCAGCAAGTCAAAATTAAGATACTTTCGTACTTGCTGAAGGTGGAACAGCTTTATTGGGTCTCATCGCAGATGTTTCTGGATAAACATTATTTTTATTCAATCCGGGAACATGACTGCTTGTTAAGACTTCTGTTAATTTAGAACATTTTTCTGTGAGCTGTTCGAGCAATTCATTTTGCCTTGAAACTAAGAATGAATAAGTCACCATAGCTGGAATAGCCACAGCTAAACCCAAAGCTGTCGTGTACATCGATACGGCGATACCACTTGCTAACAAAGCTTGTTTCTGAGCCGGGTCAGCTTGCGCAACAGCTTGGAACGACAAGATCAGTCCATGAATTGTACCGAGTAGACCTAACAATGTTGCAACGTTTGCCAACATTGATAAATAATGAAGACGTTTTGTGTAAAGAGGAACCGCTTCAGCCATCGCAATGTCCTGGGCTTGAAAAATCGTTTCATCATCGCGATCTGATTTTTCAAGGATAAGCTTGAAAGCACGCGCTAAAGGTTTATTTTCGAGCTGGGCGCAAGCGACGATTGCTTCTTCAGTTTTTCTTCCTAAAACAAGAGTTTGTATTTTGCTTGTGAACTCTTCGACATTCATCCCATAAGCAAAAAAAAGTGTTCGTGCGCGCTCAACCACAAGAGCAACTGCTGTGATTCCGGTTAAGATAATGGTCCATCCAACGACGCCTGATTGTTGAATGAAGTTTAGAATTGCCATAAAGTCCTCCTGTTATTGAACTTAATTAATTAAAATTTTAAAGCTAAGCTGCGACCCATTTTTTAATCTGAGTTAGGCCGATAGACTGTATATCGTTAAATTTGATCGCATAATAAAGACCAGATTTTGAATTCACGCGTTCTTTCGAGAAATTCTTACGAATAACCTCAGCCTCGATATTAAATGCTCGATCAGACTCGTCGTTCGGCTTGATATGAAGTTTCAAACGATCACCAACCTGCACTAAAGGCGAGTTCAGTAAACACATCGCTCCATTTTCAGAAACAGACACAAGCTCGCCATCAAAAAATCGCGTTGAGTTATGTCCTAGAATTGGAATGCGCACTTCCGAGCGGCTTGTGCGTCTTTGAATAAAAGAATTAAGATAATCAGATTCTTTTTGTAATAAAATTTCAAAGCGATCTTTGCTAAACTCCTCAAGCAAGCTGACTTGCGTCCAACTTTCAAGATGTTCGGCCCAGACATAATTATAATCCATCAACTGATTTGTCTGCATCATGTTGATCATGATTTTATAATCGTAAGGACCGTATTTTTGATCTCCGACAAGAACGTACCAACCTGTTTCTGGGTGTGTCATATGCATTTCTCCGTTAATTAAACTGATGAAGGATCGTAATTAATGACAATATTAGCGCCAGTTTGTGGCGCGTAGCTTCCGTGAACTGTGATGATGTTGTTCGTTGCATCGTAAGTCCATCCGTTCACAGCATCTTGCGGTACGACGATTCCATCTATAATCACACGTATTGACGAAACAACTGGAGTTCGTCCTAATTGAAATTGCGCTTGTGTGCTTGAAGCAATTGTTGCGCTGATGTTGTTCAAGACTGAATCGAACGGCGAACAAATTGAATTTTTTGTTCCACCCGTGGCATCGGATAAAGCCATATAACGCGTCGAAATTTTTCTTTCGACATTTAACTGATCACGACAAACTGTATCTAGAACACCAATTGTTGAGACCGAGTAATCATTTGTTGGTGCACCCAATGTAAAACCATTTAAGAAATCAACATAAGTGTTGATCGAATGGAGTGTCGGCTGCGCATAAGATTCATTTAAATTAATATCGTCATGAGAAAAATCATCAGCATCCGACACAATAATAACTGCAAGGTAAGCATCTGATCTGTGAAATCCAACATTCAGTGAACTATTAAGGGCCGCTTTAATACTTGAGAAAGCTCGCTCGTCGCCGCTTCCGTTAATGCCCACTTTAGAATTTCGACTAAAAACACTTTCAAGATTTGGTGTGTTGTTATCAACAACTCGAAACAAAGCGCCCGTATTATCAGAGCTTGCACGAAATTGAGTTTGATTCACATTACAAAGTGAGCAGCCGCTGTTAACGAATTGATCGCCGTAGTAAGCGTCAGTTGTCGTTACAGCAATTTTAAAATCATAACCTTTGCTTTTAAAGTAATTAATGAACGAAGGAAAGTTCTGGGCTAAGTTCGTTTGCGAAGCTTGCATTGAACCTGAGTTGTCGACAACAAATAAAACATCCAGTTTACGAGGAACAAATGTCGCTGACTGTTGGAATTGTGATGTGCTTGAGGCGATTGAAAACTGGCTTCCGCCTTTATCACAGGCTGTCAGTGCAAACCAACTTGAAGTTAAAACAACCAACATGATTTTTTTGTTCATCGTATCCTCCTGGATAACTCTACTCGAACCCTTATCGTCGAAACCCAGACCAAATCTTTAGTCTTGTATTTCATTATGAGGGGGTTTTTTGAAATCACTATGAAAGACCTAAGTCTATGAAATAACTCTGTATTAAATTTATCCGTATTTTACTGAGACAAGCTAAAGCCTTGAATAGATTAGAAAATAAAAATTAAGCCCCTGTAAAAAAAGTTGTAACTGAAAAACAAATACACAAAAAAAGAAAATTTTCTCTATGAATGATTCAATTTTTTGTCGAACTGTTGATCAAATCACTTGGCTGTGAGCATTTTCGCTTTTTGCCACAGTTTTTCTTTTTCAGTCGAAGATAGTTTTTTAAGTTCCTCTGTTGTCATTGGATGAGTCTCAAACATTTTTTCGAATCGAATTAAAAACCGACGATTGGCTTCGCGCAAGCAAGACTCAGGTTCAACTTTTAAATGTCGAGCTAATTGAGCCGCCGAAAATAAAACATCCCCCATCTCGTGTTCGATGTTCGAAATATTTTCTGGGGACTTCGCCATCTCGTCTTCGAGTTCTTGAATTTCGGCTTTGAGTTGTTTCAAAACATCTTGAACATGCACCCAATCAAAGTTGAGCTTTTGTGTTTTTTCACCAATTTTACAAGCGCGTTGCAACGCAGGAAGCCCTGCGGGCACATCGATTTTTTTTGCGGCAACGGGACGGTTTGCTTTTTCTAATTTTTTGATCTCGTCCCAATTTTTAAGAATTTCATCTTTTCCAGAGACTTTAAGCCCTGAAAAAACATGGGGATGTCGACGAACAACTTTTGTATTAATTCCTTCAATCACATCAAAAATATTGAAAGCTTTTCTTTCAGAAGCTAAGCCCGCGTGTAAAATCACTTGGAATAAAACATCGCCAAGCTCTTCGCACATGTGTTGATCATCTTTTGATTCCAGAGCTTCGGCCAGTTCAAAAACTTCTTCAATTGCATAAGGAACAAGGCTTTCATGGGTTTGCTCATTGTCCCAAGGGCGGCCATCAGGCCCGCGCAAGGCCGCAATGATTTCAATTAAGGCTTCAAATGTATTGAGTGTTTGGGGTGCTTCAGGCATATATGAAGATTGAATGATAAAATTGATTGTTGTCAACGAAACCCAAATTCTAAAACAAAAAAGACTCGAAGCGTTTTCAAAAACGATCACGCAATTTTTTTTAACAAAAAATATTCGCAATAAAAATCAGTTAAAAAAAGCTCAAGAAATAACTTTGGTTTTTCTCAGCCCATCGCAAATGAAAAAAATTAATTTTCAATTTCGTAAAAAAAATAAAGCAACTGACGTGCTCAGTTTTCATTCGGATGACCCCGCTTCTTTGGGCGAGCTTTTATTTTGTATCGACGTGCTTAAAACACAAGCGAAGGTTCAAAAACATTCTTTTGAGCAAGAATTTATTTATCTCTTGATTCACGGCGTGCTGCACTTGCTTGGATACGATCACGAAATCTCAAAAAAAGAACGAATTCGGATGTTTCACTTGCAAGATCAATGTTTTAGCCTTTTAAATAAAGACTATGTCGCTGATTGCTGAATTGTCCGAAATTAAAAAAGAAATCATCCAGCTCGAAAAATTTTCGGCAGAGCTTCGGGGGTATCTTTGACCTGGATAAAAAGAAAAGACGACTTGATGAACTCGCTTTAGCCTCTGAAAATCCAGACATTTGGGGAAAGCCCCAAGAGATGCAAAAGCTCAATAAAGAAAAATCAATTTTAGAAAAAGCCGTCAATGAATGGACCCAGTTTAATGGGCGCCTTACAGACGCTCAGGTCTTATTGGAAATGGCAGTCGAGGCCAGTGACGAAGCGACTTTTAAAGAAGTTAAATCCGAAATCAAAGAAATTCAAAAAATTGGTGAATCTCTTGAACTGAAGCGAGTTCTTAGTGGTGAACTTGATTCCAACAGCACATATCTTTCAATTAACTCGGGCGCAGGCGGCACAGAAAGCTGCGATTGGGCGGCGATGCTTTTAAGAATGTACACGCGCTATGCCGATCAGCACGGTTACCGCTGCGAAATTTTAGATATGAGCGACGGAGAAGAAGCGGGTATTAAGTCTTGCACTTTACTTATTTCAGGCGAGTACGCTTATGGCTACTTGAAGTCTGAAGCTGGCGTTCACCGACTTGTTCGTATTTCTCCGTTTGATTCGAATGCGCGCCGGCACACATCTTTTGCTTCTGTTTCTGTCTGGGCCGAAGTGGATGATGATATTAACATTGAAGTGAAGCCCGACGAAATTGTTGTCGAGACTTATCGTTCAAGTGGCGCCGGAGGGCAGCATGTGAACAAAACAGATTCAGCCGTAAGAATGCGTCACTTGCCGTCGGGAATTGTGGTGTCTTGTCAAACGCAAAGATCACAAATTCAGAATCGTGAAAAAGCGATGAAGATGCTGAAAGCTGCTCTTTACGAAAAAGAAATTGAAAAACGCAATCGCGAAAAAGATGAAATGAATTCACAAAAAAAAGCGAACGAGTGGGGCTCGCAGATTCGATCTTATGTGATGCACCCCTATCAGATGGTGAAAGATCACCGCACACTTTTTCAGTCGAATCAAATCAACGATGTTATGGATGGACGCTTGGATGATTTGATCATGGCGTATCTTAAAGCGCAGCTTTCAGGAACTCTTGGCCAGACGGCGTCCGCCGCAGATGATCTTGTATGAGGTTTCATCTTTGGCTAGCTTACCGCTTACTTTTCTCAAGACAAATTTTATTTGGAGGGTCGGCGCCGCTTTCTTTTTTAGGTTTAGTTCTAGGAGTCGCGGCTTTGGTGGCTTCGATGGCTGTGATGAGTGGTTACGAAGAAACTTTAAAAAACGCGATGACCGATGTCACGGGCGATATGCAAATCGTGCGCAAAGGCCGCCTTGTCGATGACTGGCCCGCGTTTTCAAAAAAATTAAAAGCCGATGAAAATCGAATTCAAAACATGGCGCGCTTTGGCTACGCCGAAGCCGTGATCGCGCGTAAAGGCCAAGTTTCGGGCGTACTTTTTCAGGGTGTTGAGCTGTCTGACTTAAAAAAAGTTTTAAAATTAGATCAAAGAATTAAAGCCGGAGAGTTTCAGCTCGATTTCGAAAAAATAGCCATTGGTCAAGGGCTTGCTAAAAAATTTGATATTCAAATCGGAGAAAAAATTTATATTGTCGTACCGCTTTCGACTCCGTTTGATCAATCTGGCTTTCGTCGTCAGTCGAAAGAATTTACTGTTTCAGCAATCATGGACTTTGGAAAGAATGATTGGAACGATCGATTGGTTTTGGGGGACCTTAAAGCCTTGCAACAATTAACTGAAATTGGCGATCGTTACACCGGAGTTTTTGTTAAGCTTCAAGACCGAAAAGATTCTCCTTCAGCCAGTTTAAATTTAACTGAAAAACTAGGGTCTGGTTATTCCGTTATGGATTGGAATGATGTGAATCGAAATTTATTCGAAGCTGTTAAAATTGAAAGAGCTGTGATCTTTTTTGTCGTACTGATGATTGTGATTGTTGCGGCTTTTAATATCTCAAGCACTTTGTATGTTTTTATTCGTCAAAAATATTCGGATATTGCGATTCTCAAAACTTTAGGATTAAGCCCGCAAAAAATCCGTCAAGTTTTTTTAGGTCAGGGTTTGATTGTGGGCCTAGCGGGATTGTTTTTGGGTTTTGCTTTGGGTTTTTTAATGTGTTTCGGATTTATGATTTTACAAAATGATTATGCTTTGATTTCGGGGTCAGTTTACAAAATTGATCGCATTCAAGTTCAAATTCGGGGTTTAGACTTAGCGCTGATTAGCTTGGTGACTTTACTTATTTGTTTACTTGCAACACTTGCCCCGGCTATTCGCGGAAGTCAGCTTGAAGTCATTGAGGGGCTTAAAAATGGATAACTTAATTTTTCAAAAACCAATTCTTTCAGTTCAAAATCTATTTAAAAGTTATCAGACGGGTGTTTCGGACTTACCCGTTCTAAAAGGAATGAGTTTTGAAATTAACGCCGGAGAAGCAATTTGTTTATTGGGTTCATCGGGCGCAGGAAAATCAACTTTGTTGCAAATTTTAGGAACTCTTGACCGCCCCACTTCAGGTGAAGTGCTTTATCGCGGGCAAAATTTGTTTGAGCTCGACGATGAATCACTAGCTGATTTTCGAAATCAAAAAATGGGATTCGTTTTTCAGTTTCATCATTTGATTCAAGAACTCAGTGCCATCGAAAACGTTATGCTGCCCGCGCTTATAGCAAACGAAAATAAGCAAGAGGCCTATGAAAAAGCTCAAAGCTGGCTTCAATTTATGGGTTTATCTGAAAGAATTAAACACTACCCGCACCAACTCAGTGGTGGGGAATTGCAGCGAGTTGCAATTGCGCGCGCTTTGATCAAAAACCCTGAAGTTCTTTTTGCTGACGAGCCCACGGGCAATCTTGACTCTGAAAACTCGCGTAAAATTCAAGAGCTTTTTTTTGAGCTTCGCCAAAAATTAGGTTTAACTTTGATTGTCGTCACTCATGATTTACTTTTTGCGAATTTGTTTACGCGGGTTTTTAAGGTCAAAGATGGACGTTTTGCATAACATCAAATTTGGCTTAAAAAAGATCTTCAATTGAACCAATTTGACAAGCCCACCAAGTCTCGTTAGCCTTTTGAAGTTGTGCATAATAAGTTATTAAAAAAATTAGGTTTTTTCTATTTTCTAAATTTACTTTTAACAGTTTTATTCTGTTCGCTTTCTTTTGCCGCAACACCTGTACTTGTTCAAAATAAACCGCCTAAATATCCTCAAGCTAATCTACCATCGAAGTCGCCTCGATTCATCAAAGCCATCAATATTACTGGTCAAAAGAAAATTGAAAAAGAAGCTATTCTAGCTAAGCTCGTTTCTCAGGTCGGAGAAAGTTTTTCCGAAAAACAAGTCACCAAAGATATTCAAGCTCTTTTTAAAATGGGATTCTTCGTTCAAATTGAAGTCAGTCAAGAAACTGAAAATAATGAAATCAATCTTGAATACCACGTCATCGAAAAGCCCACTGTTTCAGAAATTGTGTTCGAAGGAAATACGGAACTTAAATCTGACGAGCTTGAAACTCAGTCAGGTCTTAAAAATTTTGAAATTTTGAACAACACAAAAATCAAAGAAGCTGTAGTTAAGCTTGAAAAGTTTTACGAAGAAAAAGGTTTTTACCTAGTTAAAATTGAGCCTGTCATTGAAGATGTTAAAAAAGACGAGACTGTTCGCGTAAAATTCCTGATCACTGAAAATGATAAAGTTAAAGTTCGTAAGATTACATTTTTAGGAAATGCAAAGCTCAAAGACTCTTATTTAAAAAGTCGTCTTCTGACTCAGGAAGCCGGTTATTTTACCGGAATGAGTGGCTCTGGTGCTTTTAAGCAAGAAGCTTTCGAGCGAGACATTCAAGTTCTTAAATATTTGTATTGGAATTTAGGTTACGTCCAAGTTAAAATTGATCGACCTTTGGTGACTGTAACGCCAGATAAAAAATCAATTTACATCACCTATCATATTGAAGAGGGCGATCAGTATTTCGTCGGAGAAATTGATTTCTCAGGAGATCTGCTTTTTCCAAAATCTGAGCTTTTAGATGTAACTAAAATTAAAGATAACGAAATTTTCGCGGTCGATGTGATGCAAAAAGACATTGCTGAGCTGCAGGCCAAGTATGGCGATTTAGGTTACGCTTTTGCGAATGTGATTCCGCGCTATGCATTTCATGAAAAAGAAAAGAAAGTCGATCTTGTTTTTGAATTCGAAAAAGGAAACAAAGTTTATTTCGGCCAAATTAATGTCGTTGGAAATACAAAAACACGCGATAAAGTCGTTCGCCGAGAACTTAAAATTA
Source organism: Bdellovibrio sp. (assembly GCA_043747435.1). Lineage (GTDB taxonomy): Bacteria > Bdellovibrionota > Bdellovibrionia > Bdellovibrionales > Bdellovibrionaceae > Pseudobdellovibrio. The sequence goes on from JAYTPD010000007.1 coordinate 41,042, forward strand.
CCGAAGGTGAATTGTACAACGAAACACGCAAACGCAAATCCCAAGAAAATATTCAAAGACTCGGTTTTTTTGATGAAGTTAATTTTAAGACCAACACTCCACCTGATAAACCCGATCAACTCAACATCGATATTGTGATTAAAGAGCGCAACACGGGGCAGTTGCAGCTGACGGCCGGATATGGAAACGTTCAAGGTTTAAGTTTGGGTGGATCGATTCAGCAAAATAACTTTCGGGGTCTCGGACAAACTTTAGGTGCTCGTATTGACGCCACAAAAAATCGCCAAGACTATTCTTTAAGTCTAACCGAACCTTATTTGAACGATTCGTTGTGGTCAGCAGGATTTGACTTATTCTACATCGAAAACAAAGAGCGCATCAATTACGACAACCGTAAAGTCGGCGCAGCCCTTCGATTTGGTCATCCCATTTGGGGTGATCATTTGCGCGCTTTTATTCGTTACAAAATTGATAAAACAGAATTATTCGACAATGTGAACACAGACCCCTTTATTTTCCCATTGCAAACAGCTCGTGGAGTCACAAGTTCAGCCACAGCGACGCTTGAGTATGACACGCGCAATGATCGATTTAGCCCTTCGAAAGGTATTTTTGCAGATGTCTCTTACGAGTATGCAGGCCTTGGCGGAGATCTTAAATACCAAGAGTTCTCAACGCATTTACGTCATTTTTATAATTTATTTTGGGATGTGGTGCTTCGTAATAATTTAACTTACTTAAATCTTCAGGCTTTGGGTTCAAATGATGTTCCATTCACCGAAAGATATCAGTTAGGCGGAGCCTACACACTTCGTGGCTACGGTTCAGGAACAGTGGGCACGCGTTTATTTTCGCAATTTCGGGCTGATAGCATTAATGCAAATCCAACCACGAATCCTTTTTGTCAAGCGGGAGCTTCTGAAGAACAAAAACGTCAGTGCGCTAACGTGATCTTCGGTGGAACAAAAGAAGTGCTGTTTCAATCTGAAGTGCAATTTCCGTTAATTAAAGAGGCTGGCCTCAGCGGAGTTTTCTTTTACGATATCGGACAAGCCGAAGACGAAGTTGTTCAATCAAAATTTTTAAGTGATTTTGGAATTGGTTTTCGCTGGCTTTCTCCTTTAGGCTTGTTAAGATTTGAGTGGGGTTGGCCTTTGGATCGCGACGATGTGAATCGTGATGCCGTGAATTTTGAGTTTTCGATTGGACCACCGTTTTAATTTAATTTTAATGAAACTCATTAACTTTTTAAGGGAGATTAAGATGAAAAATTTAGTAACACTTGTGTCTGTTTTGGTCATGGCTTCGTTGGCTCACGCTGATTTTAAAATGGCTTATGTTGATGTTCAAAAAGCGATTGAAAAATCAGTCTCTGGAAAAAAAGCCAAAGATGAAATGAAAAAAGAAGCTGAAAAGCGCAACAAAGAACTCGAAAAGAAAAAAGCAGATATCGACAAAATGCGCGAAGACATTGAAAAGAAGCGTTCTGTTTTAGCTGAAGAAGCTTTTGCAAAAAAAGCCCAAGAGCTGCAAGAAGAAATGCAAAAATTTAATCAAACAGCAGCGAAGGCTCAAGGTGAACTTCAGAAAAAAGAAAGCGAACTTTTAGCTCCAATCGTTGAAAAAATGAAAAAAGTGATCGAAAAGTTATCTAAAGAAAAAGGCTTAAGCATGGTTATCCAAAGTAATCAAAATGCGCAGATCGTACTTTATGCAAGCCCTGAATCAGATATCACTGAAGATGTGATTAAATCATTTGATAAAGAAAAGTAATTTTTAAAATTATGAAAATCCATTCTTCAAGCGTTATATCAGCTGATGTGGTCCTTGGTGATGATGTCGAAATAGGTCCTTACTGCAATATTCAAGGCCAAGTTAAAATTGGCCAAGGAACTTACGTCGAAGGTCATGTAACAATAGGATCTCGTTATGGTGTTGTTGAAATTGGAAAGAATAATCACATCGCCCCTGGGGCTGTTATTGGCGGGCCGCCGCAAGACATCAGCTACAAAGCAGAACCCACGCGTTTGATCATCGGTGACAATAACGTCATCCGAGAATTTTCAACAATGAATATCGCGACCAGCAAAGGTGATGGCGCAACGGTGATAGGAAATAATTGCTATTTCATGGCTTACTCTCACGTGGGTCATGATTGCAAAATTGGAAATAATGTCGTTGTTGCAAATAATTCTCACTTTGGAGGTCATTGCGTCGTCGAAGATAATGTCGTGATAGGTGGAGTTTGTGCGTTTAACCAATTCTCTAATATCGGAAAAAATTCTTTTGTTGCGGGTTCTAGTATTGTGAATAAAGACGTGCTTCCGTTTTCAAGGGCTCAAGGTAACTACGCTATTGTGCGTGCCACAAATAAAGTGGGTCTTCTACGAAAAGGTTTTTCTAAAGATGAAGTTTCAAATATCCATAAAGCCATTCGTATTGTGATTATGGGTTCAGCGACACTCGAGGAAGCTTATTTGCGTATTGAAAAAGAATGTACACCATCAGAAAATATCAGTTATTTAGTTAATTTTATTAAATCATCTAAACGCGGCATCGCTATTGCTCGTGGGGCGACAAGCCCAGCGGACGAATAATGAAATTACGTGGAGCAGTTGTCGGGGTTGGTTATCTGGGTCAGTTTCATGCTCAAAAAATTAAAGCACACCCACAAGCAGAACTTGTTGGCGTTTGTGATTTTTCTTTCGAGCAAGCAACAAAAATTGCGACTCAACTTGAATGCCAAGCTTATAAAAAACCCCAAGATCTTTTCGGAAAAGTAGATTTCGTTCATATCGCCGCATCAACTCAAGCGCATTATGATTTAGCAGTTTTATTTCTGAATCAAAAAATTCCTGTTTTAGTTGAAAAACCTATTGCAGCGACAATTTCACAAGCCGAAAAACTATGCGAACTTGCTGCGCAAATGAAGACATTATTGACTGTTGGGCATATCGAAAGATTTAACCCGGCTTTTCAATTGCTTTCGCAAAGTGCAATGAACGCTCATTATTTAGAAATCAATCGTCTAGCTCCATTTCGATTGCGCGGAGCTGACGTCAGTGTTTTGCATGATCTGACGATTCACGATATCGATTTGGTGCATTGGATTTTTAAATCAGAAGTCAGCGATTTTCAAATTTCTGGCCAGAAATTAATTCAACCCACATATGACGACGTTTCAATTCGGTTGAAGCTTAAGAATAATATTCAGGTGACCATCAATAACTCGCGCGTGAGTCCACAAATTATTCGAAATTTTCGTTTGATCAAAAATGATCAGACTTTATTTGTTAATACAGCGACTCTGGAAGCTGAAATTTTGAAAGTAACAGCCGCAGACCCGTTTCATATGATCGAAAAAAATCAAATTGCAAAACAAGATTCCTTAGCTTTAGAAGTGGATCATTTTATTCAATGTCTTTTAGGCCAAAAGCAATTAGCTATAACGGCTGAAGAAGCCCTCAAAGCTTTAGTTCAAGTTGAAAAATTCGTAACCCAACTTGATCTTCAAAAGGGAATAACCGCTTGAAATCACAAGTGATGATTGTCGCGGCTGAAGCCTCAAGCGCACACTACGCTTTAAAACTCATTCAGTATTGGAAAAGACAAAAAAAAAATATCTCTTACTTCGGAGTTGGCTCGGAAGCCATGGAACATGAAGGTTTCGAACGCTTCGGAAAATCTGAAGATATGGCCGTTGTCGGTGTTGCCGAAGTCATTTCACATTTTTCGCACCTCAAGAGTGTGTTTAATCAACTTTTACTTGAAGCAGAAATACGAAAACCTGATGTGGTTATAGTGATGGATTACCCTGAGTTTAATTTATTATTAGCTCGTAAATTACACGCGAAGGGATTTAAGGTTTTCTATTATATTTCTCCGCAGGTTTGGGCTTGGCGAAAAAGTCGCGTTGATACCATAAAAAAATACTGCCACCAAGTTTTTTTGATTTTTCCTTTCGAAGTCGATTTTTACAAATCAAAAAATATTCCCTACGAATTTGTGGGACATCCTTTGCTGGATGAAATGGACTCTGAACTTGTGGATACCGAAAAAATTTCTTATCAAAAAGAAAAATTTGGAATTAAAAAAACTGAAAAAGTTTTAGCGCTTATGCCGGGCTCAAGACTTGGAGAGCTTAATCAGCATTTTCAAATTCAGCTCGAGGTTGCGAAGCGTTTGCTGGTAAAACATAAACATTTGCGTTTAGCCATTTTAGTGGCTCCAACAGTTCGCAAAGAAGAAATTCAAAATCGTCTTGATGATTTCAAATCCCCCTATATTTTATTGCAGGATGATCCAAATAAAATGATTAGTTTAGCTGATTATGTTTTGGTTGCTTCTGGAACCGCAACTTTGATGGTTGGGCTATTGCAAAAACCGATGGTCATTATGTACAAAATGAAATGGACGACAGGTCTTATTGCAAAAATACTTGTTCGTGGAGTTAAGTTTTTTGGTTTAGTGAATCTTATTTTAGGCCGCGAAGTGGTCCCTGAAAGATTACAAAGCAAAGCAAATGTCGATGAGCTTTTTCAGTTGATGGATCGCTACGTCACGGACCCCCTTTACACTCAGGGCGTCATCCAAGATCTTAAAAAATTACCAGAATATTTAGGCGACAAAGGTGCAACAGCTCGAGTTGCACTAGCGATCGAAAAATTTCTATGATGTTGAAACCTTTCGAACTTTTTTATCACTTCGTATCTTCGGTAAAAAATGAACTCTATGAAAAAAATATTTTTAAATCAGTCAAGCTTTCAGTTCCGGTTATTTCAGTTGGAAATCTTTCTTTTGGTGGAACGGGAAAAACTCCGTTTATCGAATTTTTAGTTCAACAATTTTTTCAAGATAAAAAAGTGTCTGTCATTTGCAAAAGCTACCAAGGACTACAATCGAAACCCGAAAAAGTCGATTTAAAGCGTGAAAATTTCGCTCAATATTTTGGTGATGAAGCCAGTTTACTGCAATCAAGACTTCATCAAGTCGAAGTGTGGTCAGGCCCCAAAAAATATAAATCAGCGCAGGCGGCCCTCAACGGTCATCCTGACATCTTGTTGATCGATGATGGTTTTAGTCATCGTCAATTAAAGCGGCAATTAGATTTAGTTTTAATCGATGCGACAAGGTTTTTAAAAGATTATCATCGCGAAAGTATTAAGAGTTTGCAAAGAGCTCAGGCTATCATTTTGACCAAAACCAATTTAGTCACGCAAGAAAATTTAGAAAATCAAATTAAATATCTCAGCTTGCACAATGTAAGTCTCAGCGATCAACTTTTTTTAGCAGAAGTAGAAACACAGCTTGAAGTCTCGAAGCAAGATCCCTTGATGGTGTTTTGTGGAATTGGAAATCCACAGTCGTTTAAAACTTCTTTAGAAAAATTAGGTTATCAAATCAGCCTATTTAAAAGTTTTAAAGATCACGTCCATTATACGGACTTACTCCAAAAAGAAATCTATTCAACTTACACTGATTCTCAAAAAATCCACCCAAATCTTAAACTTGTGACAACGGCTAAAGATGATATTAAGATCAAAAAAGTAGAGCTCAAAAATAAGATTCGAATTGCTGAAGTAAAAATAAAAATGAAAACTGATGAACAAAAGAGGCTGTTTGAAAAAATTAGGTCAGCTCTTTAGCTTTGTTTTTGCAGGGATATGGTCATTCATTCCCTGGAGAGTAAATAAGCTTTTGGGTGGTTTTTTAGCTTGGCTGTGGATTGATATTTTTAGTCTACGCAAAAAAGTTATTTACGACAATTTAGAAATTGCTTTTCCGAATTTAAGTGAAGATCAAAAATTAAACCTTGCTCGGGCATCAATGAAGTCTCTATGCCGAAGTTTTTTTGATGTGATCAAAATCCCATCTTTAACTGATAAATGGATTGACGCAAATGTCGTTTTTAATGGTTTTGAAAATATCGATGAATTAAAAAATCAAAACAAAGGCCTTCTTTTTTTAACTTTGCATTTGGGTAGCGGGGACTTAGGGGCTGCCGTGGTCAGTCGACGTTTCTGGCCAACAACTTTGATCAGCAAAAGATTGCAAAATAAATTTTTGGACCAATTTTGGTTTTCGCTGCGCAGTCGTTCGATGACTGAATTTATTGACGCTCACTCTCAAAAAAATGCCTACGAGATTCTTTCGGCTTTGAAGCGAAAACGTGGTATTCTGTTTGTGTTAGATCAATTTATGGGAAAGCCCTACGGAGTTGAGTCTTTATTCTTTGGAGTTCAAACAGGTACGGCCTATGGTCTGGCTTTATTTGCGAAGAAAACTCAGTTGCCGGTTATTCCTCTTTACACCCATTGGGATGAAGCTGATCGATTACAGATTTACATGTCGGCACCCATTGATTTGAAAAAAGATTTCAGTGAGACTAATGAAGAGATCACAAACAAATTTAATTTGCAGCTAGAAAAAATAATTCGTCAGCACCCGGCACACTGGATGTGGGTGCACAGAAGATGGAAAAAATTCGAATGAAAAACTTTAAAATAAGAATAATTTTTTTGATACCGATGTTTTTTATTCTGAGTTGCTCGTCGGGTTTTTTAAGATACAACAAAGAAAAAGATATTTTTAAAAATAAAGAATTCGAAACGAAAGTGCTGATCAAAGAAGTTCCAGCAGAAGCTCCGACTCAGATTGAAGCTCCAACTCACATTGTTAATGATGTTAAACCCCTTGAAACAAATAAGACTGATTCAAAAAAAACCAGCAAAAAACCTAATAAAGTGCGTTTAAAAAAATTTCCTCAACCCGAATTGGATGAAGTTCGTGGGCATCAACCTGAAATTGAAGATTCAGAGGGCTTTGGTCAAGATCGAAGACCGCTTGTTGATCCTTTCAAAATTGGGGAAAAAGTGATTCACACAGTCAGCTATTTTGGAACCACAGCCGGGATCCTTACACTTTCGGTTGGACCTTTTTTAGAGGTGAATGGTCGTAAATCATATAATTTCAAAACGGATATAAAATCAAGTGGCCTATTTTCAAATTTTTATTCTGTTCTTGATCATGTTGAAACCTATGTCGACTTTGTCGATCTGGTGCCTCATGTTTTTAAGTTGCAGATCAAAGAATCAGCCCAGCTTAAAGAGGCTCAGTCCTTTTTTGATCATCGAACGTTGAAGGCTAATTATTGGGAAAATAAATACACCGAGAAAAATGGACACGAAGAAAAAAAACAAAATTGGGATATATTACCTTATTCTCAAAACGCTTTTAGTGCCATATTTTACATGCGTCTCTTTAAATGGAAAGTTGGAAAAGAATATGCATTTCGAGTCTCTGATGACGAAAAAAATATTATTTTTAAGGGGCGAGCAATTGAAAATGTAAAACTTGAAACAGATGCCGGTACGTTCGATGCAATTAAAATCAAGGTCAACGTTGTATCGCGGGGCGCTCTAACTCAAGAAGGGAATATGTATTTTTGGCTTTCAGACGACGAGCATAAATATGTTTTAAGAATCGAAGCAAAGATTAAAATTGGGACTTTGGTCTCAGAAGTTACAAAAATTGAATCAGATAAGTAGGTTGCAAGCTCAGCTTGTCATACAGACGGCCTTTTTGGGCGACTTGATCCTGACGATACCTTTTTTAAGACGGTTAAAAAAACTCCATCCTGAAATTCAATTATTGATCCTTTGTAAAAAAGGGCTTGGTCAGTTTTTACATGAGCATAAATTGATCGACCAATTTATCGAAATCGATAAAGGTGATCGAAAAAGTTACGCTAAAGCGTTACTCGAAATAAATAAATATGACATCGTCAATCTCTACTGTGTGCATCGCTCTGTACGAAGCCAACTTTTTGCGGCTCAAATCCCAGCACTAAAAAAAATAGGTTACACTTCGCTTTTAGGTTTTTGGATTTTTGATGAGCTGGTCGAATATGACATTTCAAAGCCTGATGTCCTACGTAAATTTTTGCTCATTCAGCACGATGATGCTGAAACAAATGAAAACTTAAATAAAGTCGCTGATGTGAATTTAAATCAAGCTAATCAAAAGGGGATACTTCCCACTCCACCTGCTTTTTTTTCTTTTGTGCCATCATCAAGCCCATTCGTAAAAACTAAAAGTATTGGATTATTCCCTGGCAGCGTGTGGGCCACAAAAAAGTGGACTGAAGAAGGCTATCGTCAGTTAGCGCAAAAGTTTTTAATTTCCGGTTACAAAGTTTATTTATTAGGTGGTTCTGATGAAAAAGAGATTTGTGAACGGATCGCTTTAAAAGCGCCGGGTAGCGAAGTATTAGCTGGAAAATTATCAATTTCTGATTCAATCAAAAAAATTTCTGAACTTGATTTAGTTGTCGCGAACGACAGTGCCGCGACTCACATGGCGACCTTTGCGCAAACACCCGTTGTTACTGTGTTTGGTCCGACAACACTTGAGCTTGGTTTTAGGCCTTGGAGTGAACAATCCCGGGTGGTTCAAGTTGACAGACTTCAATGCCGTCCTTGCGGAAAGCACGGACACTCAAAGTGCCCATTGGGGCATCATCATTGTATGACATTAATTCAAGTCGAAGATGTTTATCAAAAGTCACTCGAACTTTTGAGCTTGAACGAATCAGCTTAAGAAAAATCTTTTACATTGATCGCGTATTTTCTTATTTTGCGAAGCAAAGTGTTTTTTGGGATATTAGCCTGGGCAACAGTTTGATTAATTTTACCTTTATTAGCTTTTAATGCACTTGTGATAAATTCTTTTTCAGCTTGCTCTTTAAATATTTCAAAATTTAAAGGTTCATCGCTTTTTACAGGAACAACAGATGACAAATCAGACTGAGGATTTAGACTGATCGAAGTTAGATCAGACTTCATTTGATCAGGAAGACTTGATTTAGTCATTAGTGTTGAAGACTCAATGATAAAAGCCCGCTCAACAATATTTTCAAGTTCTCGGATATTTCCCGGCCAACGATATTTTTTCATAAGCTCAAGGCATTCAGTCTCAAGACCTGTAATTGTTTTTCCGTGCTGTTTTGAAAACTTTTGCAAGAAAGTCATCGCTAAAACAGGAATGTCATCGGGACGCTCACGCAATGGCGGAAGAAAAATCGGCATCACATTTAAACGATAAAATAAATCTTCACGAAAATCGCTTGTTTCCATCATTTTTTCTAAATTTCTGTTCGTAGCCGCAACAATTCGGGCATTTGTCTTAACTTCGCGATTACTTCCGACAGGAGTAAATTTCTTTTCTTGCAAAACGCGTAAAAGTTTAACTTGCATTTCAGGTTTAAGCTCTCCGATTTCGTCCAAAAATAAAGTGCCATTATTAGCTAACTGAAATTTTCCAATTTTTCTTTCAATGGCTCCGGTAAAAGCGCCTTTCTCGTGACCAAAAAATTCGCTTTCCATCAAATTTTCTGGAATGGCACCGCAGTTTACGGCGACAAAAGCACCACTTTTTCTGGGCGAATTAAAATGAATTGCACGCGCGACAAGTTCTTTTCCTGTTCCGTTTTCGCCACGAATCAAGACTGTCGTTTCAACTTTGCATAGTTTGTAAATTAAATTAAAAACTTCTTTCATTTTTGAATTGCTTCCCACAATTTCACTTTCGATATCATCGTCAAAAATTGGATTCGATGCAGTTAGATTTGAAATCATCTCGTGTGCTTCGATACTTTTTTTCACAATATCAGTGAGTTTTTCGGGGCTAACTGGTTTTTCAAGATAATCATAGGCACCATCTTTAATCGCATGAATAGCATCGTTTAAATTTGAGTGAGCCGTCATGATGACAACAAAAGTTCGGGGGTCATGTTCTTTAATTTCTTTTAATGCATCAAGCCCGTTCATCTGGGGCATACGGACATCCATTAAGATCAAATCATAAAATTGACTTTTTACTTTCTCAAGAGCTTCTTTGCCATTTGCAGCTTCATCAATATCAAAGCGAACATCTAATTGCGTATTATTTAAAATCGACACAACTGATTTTCTAAGCTCGTGTTCGTCGTCAACGATCAGTGTTTTTAATTGCATGGTCATATTTGCTCCGATTGATTTTCATTTGTGTCTAAAGGTAATTGAATAAAAAAAGTTGTTTCTTTATGAGGCTCAGATTTAAAATAAATTTGGCCTCCATGCAGTTCTATAAAGTATTTCACCAAATAAAGACCAAGTCCAGTTCCCTTGGTCTTGTAATCTTGAGATTTTCCACGAACAAATTTTTTCCAAATCTGTTCACGATCTTCAATGCTAATCCCTTCGCCGGTATCTGTGATTTCAACAACGACATCATTTTCGGTTTCATAGGATTTAATTTTAACTTGACCATTTTGAGGCGTGTATTTGATCGCATTTTCTATAATATTTAAGAAAACTTCAGTCATCAACGTCACATCAAGCTCAATTAAAAACATGGGCTCAAGCTCGGTTAATAGATGAATATTTTTTGATACAGCAAGTGGTTTTAGTCGATTGATCACATTTTCAATAATTCCGTTGATGTCAGAAGTCTCTTTTAAGATTTTAAAATCTCTGGATTCAACTCTCAGAACTTTTAAAATAGACTGGATATAGCGATTTAATTCTTCAGAGTATTCTTTCAAACTAAAAAGATCACTTTGTAGATCAACCGGAAAATTGTTTTGAGTTAAAACGCGATCAAGAACGGCTTGTATTTTGGCAATCGGAGTTTTTAAATCATGGCTAATGAGGCTGACAAAATTATTTTTAAGTTGCTCAAGCTCAGCTAAATAATTTTGCTCTTGTTTGAGTTGAGCATGAGCTTGCTCAATTTTTAAAGCTTGGTAGCCGATAAAAAGCACCCAAATAAAAACCAGTAGACTAAGGGGGCTAATAATTGGTGTCCAAATATAAAAGCTATCAAAAGCCCATGCCGAAAAAGCCGCCGTTAAAGTCGCGATCCAAAGGAAGAAAAATAACGCCACTGATTGGGGGTAGCTTGTCACCACAACGATGGCAACAATCGTCAAAAAAAGTAAATAGAAAGCATACAACCAAGTTGATGTTTTAGTAATAAAGCTTTTTGAAATTAAATTATCAGTGACCACACCCCAAAATTCATGTCGAGACATCAGACCCAAAGGTGTTTGCAGTTGCGAATTGATCGATTTTTCAGAGCCAATAAGCACGATCTTATTTTTAAAAAAATCTTTTGGAAAAGTCGGCTCCATCACTTCTGAAAGTGAAACTTCCGTGAATAAGTTGGCTCCTTTGTAATTAATAATTGGCAAAGTCAATAGCGAGGTTTTATTTTTAACTCCAGAAAGTCTTTCTGCTAAATTAGGAATAGAGCTGGCATTTAAGAGCAAACGTCTTGTGATTCCATCATCGTCTTTAAGATGATCAATGTGGCCTAAGTTACTTCGATCGTGGCGAGCAGCAATAGGTAAAGACAATTTCTCGGGCTCGGCCGAATTTGTTGCCCAGAAAACCCGATTGTCCTTGAAGGCGATCATTTCTTGGGATGTCAGATGAATATCTCCGACATTGTTTCCGATATACAATGTTACGCCAACACTTCGGGGATCTTGCTCTAGAACTTTTGTCATCAGGTCTAACCATAAGTGGCGCTCCCAATAAAAGCTGTCATTCAAATCAGACATTTCGTTGGTGTTAATTAAAGCCGTCATTTTGAAATCATCGAGTTTAGTAAAGTCGGAACTTTTCAACGTGACCAGAACGACTTCTTGTTTTGTCTTCTGAGAAGCTCTTAAGCGAAATCGAATATCATAATTTCCATTCTCGTCAAACTTCAGAAAGAACAACGAAAAAATCCAACAAATCAAAGCTCGAATCCAAAAACCGCGTTTTGAATAGGTCCAGCGGAAAAGACTTGCTATCCGAAGGCGGGGGCTCTGTATGAAAGACTTGAAAAAGGATGATTTCACGCATCGCAAAATAACGAATTTCTGTCGTTATTTCAACTGCTTAATATATAAAATAGGATATGGAATGGATTCGCTCACAAGAAACGCCTTTACCTCACTTTAAATCGACTGTGCTGACCATAGGTAACTTTGATGGAGTTCACTTAGGACATCAAAAACTTCTAAATGAATTGTTAAGTCAGTCTAAAAATTACAATGTCAGCTCTGTTGTTTGTACTTTTAAGCCTCATCCTCGAACAATTTTGAAACCCTTAGAGCCCTATCATCGGCTCTTTGATTACCGAGATCAATTCGAAGTGATGTCAAGCATGGGACTTGATTTCCTGATCGAAGAAAAGTTCAGTAAAGATTTTTCTTTAATGAGTGCAGAAGAGTTTTTGGAAAACTATATTAAAAAAATATTTTTTCCAAAGCATTTAGTTGTTGGATATGATTTTAATTTCGGAAAAGCGCGAACCGGCAATATCGAATTTTTAAAAGATTTTTGTAAAAAAAATAATTGGGGTTTAACTGTTGTTGGGGCTTACGAGAAAGACGGCCAGATTATCTCTAGCACGCAAATTCGAAAACTACTCGAGCACGGAGATTTAGAAAAAGTGAAAGAGTACTTAGGGCGATCTTATTATTTAAGAGGGCCGGTGCGTCTGGGCTACAAGCGGGGACGCACTTTGGGTGTACCCACAGCGAATTTAAGTCCTGAAATTGATTTTATTCCGCGCACAGGTGTCTATTTTACTTGGGCTTATTTTCAAGATCAAAAAATTCCATCGATCACAAATATTGGCTACAACCCCACTTTTGAACATTCGGATTCTTACTTAAAAGTCGAGACTCATTTGTTTGGTTTTGATCAAGAAATCTACGGTGAGCATCTTAAAGTTGAACTTTGCCATTTTCACCGCGATGAAATTAAATTTGGGTCTTTCGAATTACTGAAGAACCAAATTCATAAAGATCTTCAAAGTGCAAAAAATTATTTTGGTTTAACATGAAAAAAACAATTTATTTTTTTTCTCATCGAACAAACACAGCTTTTTTAGATCAACTTCATTTTATAAAAGATGATTTCGAAATCATTCCATATCAAAACTTTTCAGCTCAAGAAACTTTGAAAAAAAACTTTGATGTGATCGAACTAGCTGATGGCGATTACGAGCAATTCAAACCTTTTATTTCTGCAGTCAGTTGGAAAACCAGTCACCTGGGTGTGGCCGATGTGTTAATCAAGAGCGGTCGAAGTTATCGCCCTCTTCATTTGGCAGCCGATTGTATTTTAAATGTATTGAAAACAAAAAACTATCCTTTGAACACTTCAAAGTCCGCAATGATTATTGGTGGTTATGATTTTGTTTGCGGAGTCGCAGTCAAAATAGCGCTGGCGGGGTATTCTCAGTTGATTATTTCTCTTTTTGAAGATCAAAGAAAAAATGAATTAGAAAAAAAAATAAAAGAATTTATTTTTAATTTGAATTTAACTTTTATTCGCCTCAATGAGCTGACTCAAGTTCAGTCGACAAGTGGTTTGCTCATTTCAAATGTCAGCGAAGAGATGGACGCCGAAGCTTATAGCTCATTAACTTATTTCAATTTTTTATCTCATGGAGCTATTTTTGTTGATTTTCAGTCTTTTAAAAATTCTGATTTGATTGAAGAAGCCAAGCGGGCCGAGCTGCATGCGATCGAAGAACTGGAAATTTTAACTCTAAAATACAAAACTTTGATCGAATTCGACAAAATCTGACCCTAAGTCTAGTTACAAAAAACGTCACAGTCATTAAAATGTCTGTATGTTGCCGAATAAACTTGGGGAAATTTTAATTAAACAGGGGCTCATCCGTCCCGATCAATTGCAGTCGGCCATCACAGAATCAGCGCGAACAAAATCAAGATTGGGCCCCACATTGGTTACAATGGGATTTTTAAAAGACTCTCAAATTCTTCGCGCGCTTGAAAAGCAATTTTCAATACCCGGTGTCGATTTTGCGCAATTTGAAATTGAACCAGCTGTTATCGCTATGGTTAATAAAGATTTTTGTGAAAAAAACTGTGTTATCCCCATTTCAAAAGCGGGCACAACTTTAGTGATCGCTTTTACTGACCCCAGTAATTTACAAGTACGAGACGATTTACGTTATATTACAAAATGTAAAATTCAACCTGTTGTGGCAACAGAATCAACGATTCTGACGGCCATCGGGAAATACTTTACAGTCTCGACTGACAACTTGATGTCTGAAGACGAAAAAACAGAAGCAGAGATCAGTCTTGGAGCTTCGAAAACAACAGTTCAAGTCGGAACTGAAACTGATGAAGCACCCGTTGTTAAGTTTGTGAATGGAATTTTATTAGAAGCGATTCGCCGTCGAACTTCAGACATTCACTTTGAGCCTTACGAGAAAAAATTTCGTGTTCGATTTCGAGTCGATGGTGGACTTGTTGAGGCCGCTTCGCCTCCGCAGTTATCAGGGCCTGCGATTATTTCTAGGATTAAAATTATGTCTCGGATGGACATTGCGGAAAAACGTCGTCCGCAAGATGGGCGTCTTAAAATTGTTTTGAATAAAGAAAATCGCGAAATGGATTTTCGTGTGAGCTCTGTTCCGACAATGTGGGGCGAAAAAATTGTTATGCGTCTTTTAGATAAATCAAATCTGCAACTTGATATGACCAAGCTTGGGTTTGAAGAAGAGGATTTAAAATTATTTAAAAGTATGGTGAATCTTCCTCAGGGGATGGTTTTGATCACGGGTCCGACGGGATCGGGTAAGACAACAACGATTTATTCGGCTTTGGCTGAACTCAATAAAGCGGATACAAATATTAGCACGGCTGAAGATCCGATTGAATTTAATTTGGAAGGTATTAATCAGGTCCAAATGAATTCAGAAATTGATTTAAACTTTTCAAATGCTCTACGAGCCTTTCTTCGTCAAGATCCCGACGTCATTATGGTCGGAGAGATTCGTGATTTAGAGACTGCAGAAATCGCTTTTAAAGCGGCATCGACAGGTCATATGGTGGTGAGCACGCTTCATACGAATGATGCTCCAGCGACGATCACGCGTTTAACTGAAATGGGAATTCCAACTTACTTAATCACTTCGACTTTAAATCTTGTTGTAGCTCAGCGTCTGGTTGGAAAAATTTGTGAATCATGCAAAGAGGCCGTCCAAGTTCCTGAAGCGACTCTTTTAAATCTTGGAATTGCAAAAGCCGACATTCCCCGTTTTAACATCAACCGCGGTCGCGGGTGTCCAGCTTGTAATAACACTGGAATTCGTGGTCGTATGGCCATTTACGAGCTGATGCCCATGATTGAAAAAGTCAAAGATGCTATATTAAATAATGTAAACAGCAGTGAGCTTCGCCGAATTTGTAACTCGTTAGGAACTCGAACTTTAAGACGAAGTGCTTTGTTGAAGCTTGCGCGTGGCCAAACCACGATTGAAGAAGTGATCAACGCATCAGTAAGGGACGATATATGATCGAAAAAATTTTAGAGCAATCCGTACAAAAAAAAGGTCATGAAGTTTCATTTATTTTGGGTCATAAAATTTTAGCTAAAACTTCGGCTGACTGGTTTGAACTCAAGGGAGACTCGCTGACGGTCTCTGAGTGGGAAGACTTAAAAGAACTCTGTCTTCAATCAAATGAAAAAGTTATGCTTGAGACAAAAGGCTTTGTCTCAGGTTTTTTTAAATCAGAAAATAATCATTGGAAATTTTCATTTACAGAAAAAAAAGATTGTTTTAAGGCCTATTTGTCTTTAACGGAACCCATTGAAAAGTTCTCGTCAGAAATCGAAAGCCCATCATTTTGGGACATGATTAAAAAAGACAAAGGTTTATTTATTATTGCCGGAGAAAAAAGACAAGGTAAGTCAACTTTGCTTGCTGAAATTATCTTAAATGATCAGCGAAACAAACTCACTTTAACCGGATTGCATTCGCAAAGCAATCAACAGCAGTGGCCTTCTTTGGACTCATTGATTCACTTAGGCTCGGATTCAATCGATTGGGATATTCATCATTTAATTTACGACGGAATTGAAAGAGTCATTGTCGATTTTAATGCGATTAAAAATTGGACAAAGTGGATTGATCTGGTTGAGCAAGGTCAATCTGTTTTAGTCACTGTCAGCTCAGGTTCAGTTTCTTCCTTGCTCCAAAAATTTTCGGCTGATTTGAATTCGGCGACTTTGGAAAGACTGATTCAAACTTTGAACGGAATTGTTGTTCAAAAACTTGTCGGAGAAAACAAAATACCTGTACAGGAAATTTTTGTTTTAAGATCACAAGAAAAAGAAAAAATACTGAAAATCTTTTCAGAAAAAAAGTCATTTTACAATTTAAAATGGAATGAAATTGAAGGCGGCGCCTACCAGTCGTTGAATCAATCACTTATTCAAAAATTAATTCGTCGTAAAATTGATGTCAAAGCGGCCTTCGCTGCATCAAATGACCCGGATCATCTAGACTCTCAATTAAAAAAGTTAGGACTATAGTATGGCACTTTATATTTATCAAGCTCGATCAATCACCGGAACAACATCCACTGGAAAAATTGAAGCCCGAGATGAAGGTGATGCGCGAGTCAAGTTGCGTGCTAAGCAACTCATCCCTGTTAAAATTTCACTTGCGGTTAGCAATAAACAAGAAATATCCGAAGTTGAAAAAGCTTTAAAAAATTTATTTGCACCTAAACTAGGTTCAAAAGATTTACAGATTTTTACGCGCCAATTTGCAACATTAATTAATGCGGGTATTCCCATCGCAGACTCCATACGAATTTTAGGCGAAGGAACTCAAATTAAATTGCTCAGTGATAGTTTGGGTCAAATTCAGAATTCAATTGAGACAGGTAAGCGTTTGTCTGATTCCATGATGCAACATCCGCAAATCTTTGACCGTCTTTACTGCAATATGATTCAAGCCGGTGAAGAAGCGGGTATTATCGACACCATTTTACTACGTCTTTCGCAGTATTTAGAAAAAAATGAAAAAATTAAAAATCAAGTCAAAGGCGCTTTGACTATGCCGATCGTTATTACGATCGTCGCGATTTTAGTTATCACAGGAATTATTATATTTGTTATTCCTAAATTTCAACAGTTCTATTCAAGTTCGGGTAAAGCATTGCCGGTGATGACTCAGTTTTTGATCGATCTATCCGATATCATCAGAACAAAGTGGTACATGATTATTATTGGAGTGGTTGGTGGCGGTGGAGCGTTAACTTACTACCTGGGGACGACTGAAGGTAAGCAAAATTTTGATAAATTTATTATTAATGCGCCTCTGTTCGGTGATCTGGTGCAGAAATCAAGTGTGGCGCGCATGAGCCGGACTCTTTCGACTTTGTTATCTTCAGGAATTGGTCTGATTGAAGCGATCGAAATTGCATCGCGCACAGCGGGAAACTATGTCATCGAAAAAGCTCTTGCGAATTGTAAAGAGGCGGTCACAATTGGTAAGCCGTTTAATTCAGCTTTATTAAAACAAAAAGAAATTCCTCAGATGGTCACTCAGATGGTGGGTATCGGAGAGCAATCAGGTGCTCTGGATACCATGTTAGGAAAAATTGCAGACTTTTATGAAGATGAAGTTGAAAACGCGGTGAAATCACTGACCTCTTTGATTGAGCCTCTGATGATGGTTGTTTTAGGTGGTATTATTGCTGTTGTTCTGATTGCGATGTACTTACCTATTTTCAGTTTAGGAGACACAATTCAGTAATGACAAAGTCTCAACTGACACGTGTGCGTGGACTTCAATTTTTACTTGATTTGAATTCTCGGAAGAGCCTTCGCACGCTTGTGCTTTTTGTGTATTTTGTTATTTTTCAAACTTTGATTTTAACTCAAAAACCGTTTTTGCAATTTGATTTTATTATTTATTTTTATGCTTCGTTTAGTCTTTTATTCTTACATCATTTATTTTTGCACTTTAAAATGGTGCAAAATGAAAATGATTTTTTAAATAAGAATATATTTTTTTCTTACTTGTTTGACTTTATTATCATGATTTATTTTATGAAATCGTTTCCGCAGCTATCAAGCTTTCTACTTGTGCTTCAGCTGTTTATGCTGTTCGTAGCAAGCTTTGAGTTGCATTTTTTAAATTTATGCGCTTTGGGATTTTTTGCTTCAGTCGGTTCTTCATTGATGAACCTCTCTTCATTTCAGGCCGGTTCAACTCAAAGTATTTTGTCACTGACTTTATTTAATTTATCGTACTTGTCTGTTATTGTTGTCGCAGGTCAGCTCAAAGAAGAGATCTTTAATTTGCAATCAGACCTATCTGTTACGCAGCGGAAGTGGAAGTCTCAAGCTGAGTTTTCAAAAACATTAGTTGAAAAAATGCCTTTAGGTCTTGTCGTCACAAATTTCAAGAATGAAATCGCTTTAAAGAACTCATTTTTATCAGAGCATCTAAAACTCAGTGATTTTGAAATAAAAAATTTGCTTGAAAAAATAAGTTCTGAACTAAGTTTTAATAAAAAAATCCAAACTGATTTTGAGTATGAAAATAAAAACTCGCTGGATAAAAAAGTGTATCAGCTTGACCAAACCCACTACCACGATGAAGAAATCGGTGAAGATCTTTCATTGCTGTTAATTAAAGACGTGACAGAAATACGTCAACTTGAAAATCAACTTAAGCAAAACGAAAAATTAGCGGCTGTGGGTCAGCTTGCGGCAGGTATTGCGCACGAAATTCGTAATCCATTGGCTGGAATTAGTGGAAGTATTCAAATGCTGGCGCAAGATTATTTGGATCCAGATCAAAAAAAGCTGATGAAAATTGTTCTTAAAGAAATTGATCGACTAAATCATCTCATCACAGAGTTCTTAGATTATGCCAAGCCCGAAAAAAAACCTGATCAGGTCGTTCAACTAAAAAACGTGATCGAAGAAGTTGTGCTCAGTCTTAAATCACATCACGAACTTAGCGAAAAACTTGTTTGGACGCTTGAACTTCAAGACGTCAGTATTTTGGGTTTTTCAGAAAAATTGAAACAAGCATTTTTAAATATTTTTATTAACTCAATTCAAGCTTTGAAAGACAGTCTGACTCCGATCATTCAAATTTCTTTATCGAATGAAGTCGATTCAGTTGTTTTGACTGTAGTCGATAACGGAAGTGGTATGGCTCCAAGTACAATAAAAAAAATGTTTGAACCTTTTCATACTACAAAAGCAAAAGGAACAGGTCTTGGTTTGGCGATCACGCATAAAATTCTTGAATCCCACTCGGCGATTGTTGTTGTGAAAAGTGAGTTAAATAAAGGAACTGAATTTAAAATAAAAT
Organism: Bdellovibrio sp.; assembly: GCA_043747435.1. Taxonomy (GTDB): domain Bacteria; phylum Bdellovibrionota; class Bdellovibrionia; order Bdellovibrionales; family Bdellovibrionaceae; genus Pseudobdellovibrio. The sequence continues at coordinate 60,239 of JAYTPD010000007.1, forward strand.
TCCCACTAATTGGGTCTTAATTGAGAGGAGACAAGTATGAAATCGCGAATTTTAGTTGTTGATGATGAGGAATCGATACGCGAATTTCTTGAAATCATGTTAAAAAAAGAAGGCTATGAAGTGACCGTCGCAGAAGATGGTTTGCGTGCGAAAGATGTTCTGGCAAAGAAATCCTTTGATATGGTGATTTCTGATATGCAAATGCCGAATATGACGGGCCTTGAGCTTTTGAAGCATGTTAAAGACAGTTATCCCGATTTAGTGTTTATGATGATCACAGCGTTTGGCACAACAGAGACCGCTGTCGATGCAATGAAAATGGGGGCTTATGACTACGTCACAAAGCCTTTTAAAATTGATGAAGTGCGAATGAATATTGCGAACGCTTTACGTTCAAAAAATTTAGAAACAGAAGTCCGTGTTCTAAAAAAAGAAATGGTTAAGGAATATTCTTTTCAGAATATGATCGGCAACTCAGCCGCAATGCACAGTATTTTCGACCTCGTCAGAAGAGTTTCGCAAGCTCCAACAAATGTGATGATTACGGGTGAATCGGGAACGGGTAAAGAAGTCGTCGCTAAAGCAATTCACTATAACGGGCCTCTGAAGGACAGACCTTTTGTCACAATCAACTGCGGTGCGATTCCTGAAAATCTGATGGAGTCCGAAATGTTCGGCCACAAAAAAGGCTCGTTCACAGGAGCGATCACAGATAAAACAGGACTTTTCGAAGTGGCCGATGGCGGAACATTATTTTTAGACGAAGTGGGTGAATTGCCTGTTTCGATTCAAGTTAAATTGCTACGAGCAATTCAAGAAAGAGTCATCCGTCGGGTGGGCGCCATCGATGATATTAAAATTGAAGTTCGAATTATTGCAGCAACGAATCGAAATTTAGAGGACATGGTGCAAAAAGGGACATTTAGACAAGATTTATTTTATCGCTTAAATGTGATCGGAATTAAAACTCCGCCACTTCGTGAAAGATCAGATGATGTTCCCTTGTTGGCTAATTTTTTCCTTAAAAAATACAATGATAAGCTGAATAAAAATATTTCAACAATTTCCACGGAAGCGATGGAAATACTAAAAAAATATAATTATCCAGGAAACGTTCGAGAACTTGAAAATATGATTGAAAGAACGGTGGCCTTAGAAGCCGGGTCGACAATTTTGCCAGAATCTCTGCCTCCGATGGTGAACACATCGTCAGGACGAAAAATGGCTTCAAGCAACGAAATCGAAATCGGTGACGAGGGTCTTGATCTAGATAAAGTAATAGGTCAAATCGAAAAAGAACTTCTTGTAAAGGCCATCCACTCAGCCGGCGGAATCAAAAAGAAAGCCGCCAAACTCCTGCACATCTCGTTCAGATCCATGCGCTACCGCATCGAGAAATACAATCTCGGCATAGTCGGCGACGACGAACTCGACGACGAGTAGGTACCTGGTACTTTTTGGCCCAAAAGGTACCAGGTACCTTTTTTTTTGGACGATTATCGGATGACCCTATAGCTCAAATGGATAGAGCAATCGTTTCCTAAACGGTCGATCCCGGTTCAATTCCGGGTGGGGTTACCAACTTTCAAGTTGTTTGAACTTTGGATTAACTGAATTCAGTGAAAAGTCTAAAAACTAATCTAAAATATCAAGTGGCATATCTTGTTCATGGTACATCAATGATCTTGAAAACTTTGAACATTTCGGGCAAAAAGGTCTTTATAAAGAGGATAATAAAAATGAAAAAGTTTACGATATTTATCACGCTCATTTTTGCTTGCGTCGTGAACGCGACCGAAGGTCATGAAGAATTTAATGCTAACGGTGAACTGCTTGCGACAAGTAATTCTAGTGGCGGTGCTTATCTTTTTATTAAAGGCGAAGCCGCAAAGGTCATTTTTGCAGGCCTAAGACAGGTGCCTACTCAAAAGTTTAAAGATTTTGAAGAGAGATCGGGCCAAAAGATAGGTTGTTCACATGTGTATGCAGACGATTATTACGTTTGTGGAATTAGTGTTGATGCCTATGGATATTAATTTGTAATAAGCCCTCTTCTAAAAATCACATCATTTTTCATCAAGGTTTAGCCTAAAAAACCGAACCTTTATTTTAAAGAATCACCACCCCCAACATTTGTGTAAACTTCGCTCAACATTTGAAACTTCAATCAAAAAAATCCCTAAAATTAGGCAAAACTTGACTGAATCTAAACACAATTATTCTTGAAACCTGGCTTTGAGATGTGTAACTCTATTTTTGGTACCAGAGGGGGAAATCGTGAATAAATTGTTTATTCCTTTATTCGTTTTTGCAGCTCAGTTTGCTTTTGCACTTCAAAATTCTTTTGTTGGCCTGCAATCGCCAACAGCAGCCACGACCAGTCGACATCAATTTTATTACGGCGAAAAATTTTATCATGATATTTTAGGTCAAGCTGATGACCTTGTTGTTAAAGATTCTTTGAAAGAAATTTTAAAATCAGGGCATATTGTGAACGACAATCAATTTGACCAGGTTGTCGCGAATTGTGACGGATTAAAAAATTGTGAATCACATTTTGTGACAGGGTATGATCGGGCTCGTGTTTTTTTATTTGGAAAATTTTATTTAGTTCCCCTTGATGCTTCTCGTTATGGAATAAAAGAAATGTACTGTGATCGTGTTTACCAAGATGAAGATTTTAAGCAAACACAAAAGCCCGGCCCCGGAATCGTGCCTGACAGCACAGTGATCAATGTAGAACACACGTGGCCTCAGTCTAAATTTTCGAAGCGTTACCCGAAAGAAATGCAAAAGTCTGATCTTCACCACTTGTATCCGACGGATTCTATGATGAATTCTTTAAGAGGGAATACGATTTTTGGAGAAGTTCACGATGACAAAGGTAAAACGAAGTGTGCAGCTTCCAAGTATGGGACGGGAACCGCGGGCTCAACAGAATTGTTTGAACCACCTGATGATCACAAAGGCCGCGTGGCGCGCTCGTTATTTTATTTTTCTGTGCGCTATGATATGCCGATTCGCACTGAGGAAGAAGTTATTCTTAAAAAATGGAACCAAGAGCATCCGGTCGAACAAAACGAAATGGATCGCAACGATGAAATCGAAAAACTACAGCAAAATCGAAATCCATTCGTCGATTATCCCGAGCTTGCTCAGCAGATCGGTGATTTTTAAATAAACTTGTCTTCATTCAAAAAAATAGCCAATCTAAACGAATGAATATTTCTTATTTAGCAACATTCTTTTTTGGATTGGCCTTAGTGCATACATTTTCTGTTTCAATTTTTGCAAAATGGTCGCGGCAATTTGAAAAAGATTCGAATGCAGAAATTTTTTTACATTTACTATCTGAAGTTGAAGTCGTTTTTGGTTTCTGGGCCTTTATTTTTTTAGTGGTTTGGGCTTTGAACAGTGGCGTAAAGCCCGTCATCGAGTACCAGAATTCGCTGAATATGACTGAGCCACTGTTTATTTTTTGTATTATGATTCTGGCTTCGACCAGGCCAATCATAGCGACTGCAAGAAAATTAATTTTAGCCCTGAGCCATTTTTTTGCAAAATTGATTCCACTTGATCGCGTATGTATTCAGTTTTTTGTTTTGCTGACATTCGGGCCTTTGCTGGGCTCTTTAATCACCGAGCCCGCGGCCATCACAATTGTCGCTTTATTGCTTTATCGTATGATTGACGAAGAAAAAATTGAAAGCTCGGTTTTATACGGAGTTATTGCTTTGCTATTTGTGAATGTCTCAGTAGGTGGAGCTTTAACTCACTTTGCAGCGCCTCCGATCTTGATTGTGGCCCGCACTTGGAATTGGTCGCTTTCAGATGTCTTTTTTTATTTAGGCGAAGCTGCGATCGCGACAGTTTTTATTAATACTGTCTTATTTATTTTTGTTCAGCGAAAAAAAATTATTAAATCTATGCGTCCGATTCAGGACGATCACTATCCTATTCCTAAGTGGATTACGGTCGCACATCTTTTATTTTTAGTTGCGCTTGTTTCATCAGCGCACTATCCAAATGTTTTTTTTGGACTGTTTTTAATTTTTATTGGTGTAACGACAGTCACGAAGAAATATCAAGACGGACTTAAATTTAAAGAAGCTTTACTGGTTGCTTTTTTTCTGGGTGGATTGATTGTCTTTGGATCTTTTCAAAGATGGTGGCTTGAACCTTTGATCAATTCGCTTTCAGATAAAGCTTTATACTTAAGTTCGATTTTATTGACGGCTGTGACTGATAATGCTGCTTTAACGTATTTAGGTTCGCAAGTGGTGAATCTGCCTGAAGCATCAAAGTGGGCTTTAGTTTCGGGCGCTTTAGTTGGAGGAGGCTTAACAATTTTAGCGAATGCACCGAATCCGGTTGGGTTTTCAATTTTAAGTCAAAAATTTCCAAACTCGGCATTGAATGCAGCTCGATTATTTTTAGCAGCTTTGCCATTTACTTTTGTAGCGTTGATTTGTTTTTTGTTGCTCGGGAAATTCTTTTAAAATAATCATTTAAAATAAAAAAAGGCAACCCTTCGGTTGCCTTGAACTCAGTTATGAACTGAAAATTAAAACTAGTGTGAACCTTCAGAAGCTTTTTCGCCTTTTTTGTGTTTCTTCTTAGCTTTCTTTTCTTTTTTCATTTCTTTGTGCATAGAATCGTCTTTTTTCATTTCTGCAGCTGGAGCAGCAGGTGCAGCTGGAGCAGCAGGTGCAGCAGGCTCATTAGCGTTAGCGACGAATGCGAAAGCTAAAACAGCGATCATTGAAGTTAATTTCATAGAAATCTCCTTAGTATTGGGTAAAGACTTAATTGTCTTTAATTTGTTTCAAATAGAATAACAACAAACGATTGAGTTCGAATGAATTAGGTATTAATTTTTTTTAATACGAGTACTTTGATCTGTGCCTAAATGTTTTTCATCTTAAGGCTAAACACAGTACCTTGCTGCAACTGATCAGCTCTATTTTGATCAATGCTCATCTCAATGTGGTGTAAATCAGCTATTTTTTTGGCTATGGCTAGGCCAAGTCCAAAACCTTTTGTTTTACCGCTGGGATTGACGCGACTGAATCTTTCAAAGACTGTCTCGATTTGATCGGCTTTGATTCCTGGACCTCGATCGGCGATTTCTAGTAAAGTAAAGTTTTGCTCCCAAGTTAATCGAACCACAACAAGTTCATTTGAAGGCGAATACTTCACAGCGTTTTCGATAATATTAAAAATTAGACTTGAAAGTAAGTCAGCATCACCATGGGCGCGAGGACGATCGGCTTTTTCTTGAATATCAAATTTAATATTTATATTTTTTTTCATGGCTATCTTTTGAATGAGTCCGATGACATCGATGACAATTTCATCCAGTTCAACTTCAGATAAATTCAGTGGATCACTTCCCGAATCGATTCGCGCGAGCAGCAACATGTCAGCCACTATTTTTGATAGGTTTTCAACTTCTTGTAAAGCGCTTGTTAAAAATTGCGGATCCATTTTTTGCGTTTGCATTTGAACTTCAATTTCTCCGCGTAAAATGGTCAAAGGAGTTAAAAGTTGATGAGACGCATCGGCAATAAATCTTTCTTGCGATTGAAATGATTTTTCGATGCGATCAAGCATTTGATTTTGTGTTTCAGCGAGCTCTCGAATTTCATCTCGGGCTAAAGGTAAGACGACTCGTTCAGTTAAATTACTGGCATCAATTTGTTTGGTTTTTCGGATAATTTCTTGAACTGGCCTTAAGGCTCTAGACGAAAAATAAAGACCCGAAAAAATCGCGATCAACAACATCCCAGGAAGTCCAAATGCAATGATGATCTGCAAGCGATCCAGCTGAGACTCAAATGTGGTCATCGGCACGGCAATTTGTAAAAATAAAGACGTGTCATTTACGCTATCCAAAGGAAACGTAATCAATCGATACGAATCGGCCTCAGCTTGCGGAATAACTTCGGTATGAGATAAAGTGCGGTAAGCTGAATCGGCTCCTTTTTTTATTTTTTCGATATCTTTTTTGTAGGGAAATTTATAGGTTCCAAATTCTCCGCTGCGGGTCAGGACTTCCCCCGTGACGTGGCGAACTTGAATCAAAGCTGTCCCCGAGGGGAATGGAAATATTTTACCTTCATCAACTTTTAGCAACGGAAAAAGCAAATCGTTTCCCACGCCAATATCGATATTTCGTGAAACATCGACCGCGTAGTTGTAAAGAGCATCATCGAAATCTTGCAGCAAAGAATCGTTTAATGAAATATAAATCAAGATTGAAAATATAATGGCCGTACTTCCAAAAATCACAACAAATAATGTTGTGAGGCGCGTCCGAAGACTAAGCCTCTTTAAGTACGTAACCAACACCCACCACCGTTTGGATTAATTTTTTATTAAATGGAGCATCGATTTTTTTTCTGAGTAGATTGACATAGACATCGATGACATTGCTTTCAGAATCAAAATGAATATCCCAAACATGCTCGGCAATCGAAACACGCCCTAAGGGCCGTTCAGGATTACGCATAAAATACTCGAGCAGCGAAAATTCTTTCGCCGTTAAAACGACTTCTTGTCCTTGACGAGTTACTTTTCGATGCACTAAATCCATTTCAATTTCTGAGTATTTTAAAATGGAATTGATTCCAGATTTAGAGCTATTGCGGCGAAGTAAAGCGCGCACGCGGGCTAAAAGTTCTTCAAAAGAAAAAGGTTTCGTTAAATAATCATCTGCACCCGCATCAAGTCCGTGGACTTTGTCTTTGGTGGTTGAAAGTGCTGTCAGCATAATGATGGGACCTTGATAGCCATCTTGTCGCAGATGTCGAGCGGTATCGATTCCACTTTGATCTGGAAGCATGACATCTAAAATCACCAGATCATATTCGCTACCGGCCATAAAAGACTCAGCGGCCGAGCCGGTCTCGGCGATATCGACCGAATAGCCGACTTCGTTCAGGCCTTTTTTGACGAATTGGGATGTTTTAGGTTGGTCTTCAACAACGAGTATTCTCATGAGATGGCTACAAGGTTGCCTTAAGAATAGAATTCATGCAATAAATGACTTTATGAATGCGAACATCAAATTAACTCAAACAGTTCAAAAAGGTGGCTGTGCTGCCAAAGTAGCCGCCGCAGAACTTCGACAAATTTTAGCGCGCGTTAAATTTCCGCCTGTTCAATCTAATGTTCTTGTTGATGGATCTTTAATGGATGATGCGGCGATTATTCGAATCAGTGATGAGATGGCTTTGGTTCAGACTCTTGATTTTTTTACTCCGATTGTTGATTCGCCTTATGTGTTTGGCCAAATCGCGGCTGTGAACGCCTTAAGCGATGTCTATGCAATGGGCGGGCGGCCACAAACAGCGATGGCTATTTTGGCTTTTCCTTTAGCAACAATGTCTCAGGAAGTGATCGCTGAAGTTTTGCAAGGAGCCAGTGATAAAATAGGCGAATCTTCAGCAAGCTTTGTGGGTGGGCATTCAATTGATGATGACACTTTGAAATTTGGTTTGTCTGTAACGGGTTATGTTCATCCTGAAAAAATTTGGAAAAACTCGGGCGCCCAAAAAGGTGATTTACTTTTGTTAACCAAAGCTTTGGGAACCGGGACAGCGACAGCAGCTTTAAAGCGTCAAGAAGTCAGCGAAAAAGAAATTCAAGATGAAATTTCATCGATGATTCAGCTGAATGATCTTTTTAAATTTTTAACGCCTCAGCAGTTGTTAGCTGTTCACGCGGCCACAGATGTCACTGGTTTTGGTTTGGCTGGTCATGCGGTTCAAATGTCTCGTGCAAGTCAAAAAGTTCTGCGTTTTAATTTTACTGAGATTCCATGTTTTAGTCGAACCTTGGATTTTATTGAGGCCGGGTTTTTAACCAAAGCCCATCGTTCGAATAAAGATTATGTGTCGGCCGAGACATCTTTTGAGAATTTAAGCGAAAACCAGAAGCAGCTTTTATTTGACCCGCAAACAAGCGGAGGATTGCTTTTATCTGTTGATCCAAGTGCTGCAAAAAGTTTTATCGATTCATTGCGAGCTCAAAATAAATATGTTCGGATCATTGGCCAAGTTGACAATGCAACAAATTCAGATCGTTATCGTCTGTATTTCAAAAAATGAATTCAAGTCATTTACAGACATTGAATTTGGCCGAATTTAAAAAACATTTTTTAAATGGAAAACCAATCATTGATGTGCGCGCGCCAATCGAGTTTTTGCAAGGTGCAATCCCAGGTTCAGTGAATGGGCCGATTTTAGATGATGTAGAAAGAGCTTTAATCGGGACGATGTACAAACAAAACGGTCCCGATGAGGCCCTTCAGCTTGGTTATCAAATCGTATCGGGTCGGAATAAGAGCGATAAAGTCGACTTTTGGAAAAAGTTTATTCATGAAAATCCTGAAACAATTTTGACTTGTTTTCGAGGTGGAAAAAGAAGTCAGATCACTCAGCAATTTTTAAGTGAACAGGGAATATCTGTTCGACGCATCGAAGGTGGTTACAAAAGTATTCGACAATTTTTTATTGAGAATCTTGATCGTTATTCCGATCAGCAAAAAATGATTTTATTAACGGGTTGCACGGGAAGTGCAAAAACTCATTTACTTAAAAAAGCGCAAAGTTTTTACCCCTGCATTGATCTGGAAGAACTGGCTCAGCATCGAGGGTCGGCTTTTGGAAACTTACCGACTCCGCAACCGGCACAAGCCGATTTTGAAAATCGTTTATCAGGTGAAATCTTTAAATTAATAGAAAAAAATGAAGCGCGGGCGTTTTTGTTTGAAGATGAAAGTCGTTTGATCGGGCATCGTCATTTGCCAGATCATTTTTTTAATCAACTTCGTCAGTCAAAAGTGATTTTGGTTAAGCACAGTCTTCAAGAGCGTATCGAAAATATTTTTTTGGATTATATTCAGAACGTGAATTTAAGTGAAAGTCTATTTAATTATTATGAAAATTCACTTCTTCGAATTCAAAAACGATTGGGTGGCTTGAAGTCACAGGAAATTTTAAAAGATATTCAAGATTCGAAAATAGCGTTTTTGAGAGGGAATGAACTTGAATCGAATAAAGTTTGGATCGAAAAATTACTTGTGAATTACTATGACCCTCTTTACACTTCTTCATTTCGAAAGCGAGATCCTGAGATTTTGTTTGAAGGAACTCATGCAGAAATTTTAGATTTTCTGTCTCAGTTTGAAGTAAGTTCTGATTTGCGGCTCAAAAAGAATTAAAACCGACACGGCCGTTAGAAAAAACGCGATCCCTGCGTTTGAAGTCAGTCTTTCGTGAAATACAAAATAGGCGATAATCGATGCTAAAACGGGCTCGAGCAATTTTCCGCAAGTCATTAATGTTAAGCTCATGTGGTTCACCAAGTATGTAAAGCTGAAATGGCCTAGAAAAGTAGGCAATACAATTAATCCGGCCACAGCAATCCACGAGACCTGGTTGTAACCTGTAAAAGGTGTTTCAAGGACTAAAGCACCCAGCCCAAAACACAAAGTACAAATGCTGTATTGGATGAAAGCATAAGTTGTATTTTCGTAATGAAGCCGCGCTTTTTTTCCTGTGAGCATATAGGCTGCGTAAAAAAAGGCTGAAACAAGTGACGAGACATCACCTTTAAAAGTGGTCGAATTGAATTCAATATTTTGAAAAACTAGAAAATAAATTCCAACCAGTGACAAAACATAGCAAATGACTAGACGTCGACTGAGGCTTTCTTTGAAAAACAAGATAGCACCGACTGAAGCCCAAAGAGGGTTCGAGGCAAATAAAATCATTGTATTTGAAATGCTGGTGTTTTTTGCGGCAAATTTATAAGTCGCTAAGTGAAGAAAAAATAAAACTCCTGATAAGATCACCCAGTGTATTTTTGTTTTATTTAGACTAAAAAAATTTTTCTGACGGACTAAAATCCATAAACCCAGAATGAAAGATGCAATTCCTAGACGCCAAAATCCCAGCACTTCGACGGGCATCTGATTGAGTTTTGCCCAGTTTGGTGAAGTCGAAAGTGAAAATAAGGCTAAAAAATAAAGTATTGTGTGCAGCATGTTATGTGTTTGAAAACTCTATGAATTCGATCATGCTTTACTATTGAAGACAACATTTAAAGTTCAATCATGAAAGGAACAACATAAATGAAAAACATTTTAGTGATAGCAGCTGTAGGTCTTACTTTGACTTTAACTGCTTGTAACAAACCGGATCTTAAGTCTGATAAAGGCCAAGCCTCATATGCGATTGGTCAGCAAATCGGACAAAACCTGAAAGCGCAGAACATCGATTTTGATGCGAACACGCTTGTTGCATCAATGAAGGATGCCGCTGAAGGCAAAGCGCAGATGACAAAAGAAGAAGTTCAAAAAGCGATGATGAAGTTGCAAGAAGGCGCCATGAAAAAGCAACAAGAAGAAGGCGAAGCCAACAAGAAAAAGTCAGCAGACTTTCTTGAAAAAAATAAAACAGCTGAGGGCGTGAAGTCGACAGCTTCAGGGTTGCAGTACTCTGTGATCAAAGAAGGCGATGGCGCAATTCCTAAAAAAGAAGACAATGTAAAATGTCATTACACTGGAACATTGATAGATGGAACTAAATTTGATTCATCAGTTGATCGCGGACAACCGGCTGAATTTCCAGTGGGTGGAGTAATCCCAGGTTGGACAGAAGCCTTACAAATGATGAAAGTGGGATCAAAATATAAATTATTTATTCCACCTGAGTTAGCTTACGGTCCATCAGGACGTCCTGGAATTCCGGCTAATTCGGCTTTGATTTTTGAAGTTGAATTACTTGATATCGTTAAAGCAGCAACTCCAGGTAAAGCGGCAGCGCCGGCTAAGCCAGCAGCTAAACCAAAAAAGTAGTTGTTCCAAATGGGCTTCGATTTTAAGAATGATCCGATCGACAATTTCTTAATCTTATTCAAAGAAGCTCAAACTAAAGGTGTGCCAGAAGCAAATGCCATGGCACTAGCAACAGTCAGCTCTGATCATAAACCCTCTGTTCGAATTGTCCTTTACAAAGGGCTTGTTCGCAGAGGGTTTTCTTTTTACACGAATTATGACGGTCGCAAAGCTCGCGATTTAGATCAAAATCCAAATATTGCAGCCACATTTTTTTGGCCTCACCTTGATCGACAAGTTCGTATTGAAGGTGACGTTCAAAAAACAACCCGAGAAGAATCCGAAACTTATTTTGCGACACGTCCGCGACTGAGTCAGCTTGGGGCCTGGACATCCAATCAATCTGAAAAAATCGAATCTTTTGATTTTTTTCAGAAAAAATTAAATGACATTGATCAAAAGTTTAAAGGTCTAGCTGTTCCATGTCCGCCCCATTGGGGCGGCTACCGTATTGAAACAAAAGAAATCGAATTTTGGTTTGGTAAGGCGGGACGACTTCACGAGCGCTATATCTATCAAAAAAATAATTCTGACTGGACAAGATTTTTAAGGTCGCCGTGAGTGCAAAAAACGCGTTAAGTAAAATTCTGGTCACAGGTTTCAAACCATTTTTTTCTGAAAAAATAAATCCCAGCGAAAAACTCGCTTTAGAACTTGAGAAAACCAATTCAAATATAAAAAGTCTAATCTTGCCAGTCGAGTATTTGAATAGTTTTGAAATTTTAAAAAATGAAATTCAAATCTATAAACCCGATCACTTAATGATGTTAGGACAAGCGGCCGGACGCAAAAATATTTGTCTTGAAAAAATAGCTTTAAATTGGGCTCAGTCTGAGCAAAGTGATGAAGCTGGTTTTTTAGTAAAGCCAGGCTCAATTTTACAGGGTCAGCCTTTGGCTTTGATGTCGAAGTTTCCGATCGAAAAAATTTATTTTGAATTACAAAAACAACAACAGCCAGCCGAAGTTTCTTTTTCGGCAGGAACTTTTGTTTGTAATGATCTATATTACAGAACTTTATCTAATTTCGAAAACCTGAAGTCTGTATTTATTCATGTTCCACTTTTGCCTGAGCAATTAAAGCCGAATGACTTAAGACCCTCTTTAGTCTTTGAAACCCAGCTTGAGATACTTCTGCAAATGATTTTATTACTTAATAAAGTGTCTCATAATAAGACTTAGCTTGACCATGGTCGCGATCAATTGACCAATTTAAATTTAATCTTAGAATAAAGATGTCCGATAACATAAAAGTAGATTGAATACAATAGTAAGCAATTGAGGAGACTGTATGTCGGCATTGAAACTTGTTAATAAAAAACCTCTTTTAAATCAAGAAGTCGTGAAATCTTTTATTGAAGGGGTCGTAAAAACTCTTTCGATGATGGCGAATACCCAGGTTCGAGCTCTTGATCCCAAGCAGATCGAGCTGTTCAAAATTGACAGTGAAGTTGCGGGTGTTGTGGGTTTCGCGACTGAAAAAGAAAAAGGATTACTTGTTATTTCTTTTGATAAAAAGAGTATCATTAAAATTCATAATAATATGCTCAGTGAAAATGAAACTGAACTGACGCCATCGGTGGTCGATGTGGTTGGCGAGTTGGCAAATATGGTTTACGGGTCGGCGAAGACCAGCTTAAATCAAATTGGTTATCAATTTCAAATGTCAATTCCAACAATTATTCATGGCTCATTCCAGCTGACAAAAAAATCAATCAGTCCCACTGTTGTGGTGCCTTTTGAGTTCGATTCAAATCTGAAGTTTAATGTTACCTTATCCGTTGAGTAAGCTTGCTGTAAATCAGTGAACTGCTGTGGGTGCCACAAGGTAAAATTCGGGAATATCCACTTCGAAGTTTTCGCCCTCTTCGCTCATAAAATAATACTTTCCCTTCATCGTTCCTGAGCTGGTTCGAAGCGGGCAGGCGCTATCATATTCGAACACTTGTCCTGATGTGATTCGCGGCTGCAGTCCGACAACTCCGGGGCCTTTGACTTCTTCGATATGTCCGAAGGCGTCTGTGATGATCCAGTGACGACTCATGAGCTGGGCTGAAACAGCACTTCTATTTTTAATTGAAACTTTATAAGCAAAAAAATAACGGCTTTGTTCAGGAGACGATTCGGACTCAACATAGACTGTTGTTGTTGTGATTTGAAAGTCGATATGCTGAGCTTTCTTAAGTGCCATCTGTCTTTACGCTCTCATCAAAAAGCTGTATTTTCAAGAGTAAAAAAAATTGGGTAGTGATCCGAGGGCAGTCGACTTTTTTCTTCGATTGTTTTGGGGTGATCCAAAGCGAAGCCAAACTCGTCTTTAAATTTGTAAACAAATGTAGAATCGATTTTTAAATTCGCTTGCAGCGAGGCTGGAATAAAGCAGAAGTCGATTTGTTTGCCTTCGGCTTTGCCGCCATTTTTAATTTGAAAAAATGTTGAGCGTTTTTCAAGGCTTACCGAGGCTACTTCAAGCACATCTTGAAGATCAGTTTCGCTGTAAATGGCTTTGAACTCGGGGTCTGTTGAAGCTTTTCCGGCGTAACCATTCAAATCGCCAGCGAATAAAATAGGAACTTCAGGAAATTGTTTTTGTAATTCTGTGTAGATATCAAGAGTTGTTCGAAGTTCGGCTGATCTTCTTTCTGTGCCACCGGGATCGATGCGCTCGGGATCCAGTCTGGATTTAAGATGTGTCAGTAAAACAATCATAAATGGATGGGAGCGGTCTGTTTTAAAAAGCCTGAGCTCGGCGCAATCGCGTGAAAAAAAATGAGTGCTGCTTTTGATGGGGTAACCTGTTTTTTGAGAAGTCGACTCGTGAGGGTAAAGAAAATTCAAAGGACGATTTTTATTCGTCGCAAGATCAAAGTAAAACGGTAGATCTTTTTTGATGAGATAACCCACATCAATATGTCGATCTGAATTTCCTTCAATCAAAGCGACATTATAAGAAGAGTTTAAAAAAAGCTGGTTGAAATTTTTTAAAGACTCAAGGCCCCCAATTTCACACAACATCATGATATCGGGATCATTTTCTTGGATGAGAAGGGCGATTTGAAGACATTTGGCTAAAGCTTTGTTTTCGTAAACTGAAGTTGAAAGCTTCTGCCATTGGGATTCTGCAAGTTTTTGGAAGTGAGTTGGAACAGGGTGATCAAAAAGTAAAAATAAATTTTCAGCGTTAAGTAAACCGATTTTAAGGCGAGATATTAATAAAGTGTTAGTGGTTGATCCAAACGTCATGATTAAGGCATCATTGTATCAAAGTTCAAACCAGATAGATAGGAGACCCTATGAGTATGCAGTCCGTCTTAAATTCTTTTTTTCATTTTGAAATAAAATCTCTGCAAAATCCGGGGGGATATGTTTACGTTTTAGGATCAACGTCGGGAGCTCGCCGCGCGAAAGAGTTTAAAAAAATTGTCGAAATGCATGCGCTTGAGCATCAGAAAAAAAACATCCTTCAGTCAGAAAAACGACAAATCTATTTTTCGGGCCTCAACGGACCTGTTTGGATTTTGCAAAATGCTTTACTGACCAAAGGGTCGCATCAGGGTTTGATTGACGAATCCACCTACGCCTGGTTCCGAGACCAAAGTGGAAGTGCCTACACACAAATTAAATCCCATGGGCTACAAAATATTCAGGTTCATTTTATTCAATGCCCTGAAACCATCGTGCGAGCTTTGGTTATTGGATTTGAATTAGCAGCTTATCACTTTTTGTCTTTATACAATGGTAAACCTGTTACAGATCTGAAAATTAATTTTCAAGCAGATCAAAATAAAGCTTTGTCGTCTTTGATCATTGAAAAAGCGCAAATCGAAGCGCGGTCGATTCAGTTGGCTCGACATCTTGTTAATCTTCCACCGAATGATCTGAATCCAGATCTTTACGAGAAAATAATTTTCAAGCAAATTCATTTTCCGAAAACAATGTCTTTGGCTGTCTGGGATCAAAAAAAATTAGAACAAGAAAATATGAATTTAATTTTAGCCACGGGTCGAGGTTCGGGGTCAGCTCCGCGAATGATTCATTTAAAATACAGACCGGCAAAAGCAACATCTAAAAAACCAATCGCCTTTGTCGGTAAAGGAATTACTTTTGACACGGGCGGCTTGGATCTAAAGCCCTCTTCGGCGATGCGTTTGATGAAAAAAGATATGGGCGGCTCGGCGGCTGTTTTAGCTTTAGCCTATTGGGTGGCTCATTCAAAATACCCGCGAGCGTGTGATTTTTATTTAGCTCTAGCCGAAAATTCCGTGGATGCGCACGCGATGCGCCCCAGTGATTTGTATCGTTCACGAGCGGGTTATTTAGTTGAAATTGACAATACCGATGCAGAAGGGCGATTGGTTTTAGCCGATGTCATTGACGTGGCTGTGACGCAAAAAAACAAAAAAGATGATCCTGAGATTTTAGTTGATATCGCGACTTTAACAGGCGCGATCAAAGTGGCTCTAGGAGCTGATTTAGCGGGGCTTTTTTCAAATGATGATACATTAGCAAAGCAAATGAATGAGGCCGGTCAAAGAGCAGGTGATCTGAATTGGCGCATGCCTTTAGTTCAGAAATACTTTTCATCGCTTTCATCGAACTTTGCTGATTTTAAAAATTCAGCGGATGGATTCGGCGGCGCAATCACGGCGGCCTTATTTCTAGAAAAATTTTGTCGTGGTAAAAAGTGGGCGCATTTAGATGTGTACAGTTGGAACGATAAAACAAACGGTGCTTTGTCATCAGTTGGTGGAAGCGGTCAGCCCGTGCAAGCAATGATCGAGTGGTTGAAAGCCGTTCAATAGCTTTTACTTTTCGATCAGTTTATGAATTTTTTCGGGAACTAATTTTTTCCATGATTTGTCTTTCTTTTTAATGAGTTTATTGACTTCATCTGAGTGAATAAACTCATTCAAATCATCACAGCCCGCGATATCTTGAATCATTTTATTTTCAATAAAATGAGCATAAATGTGTTTGACTGTTGGCTTTGGAAAAAAACTTTTCGTCATGAGGCAGATCTCGGAAGTTTTATGCGGATAAATATAAAGTCTTGAGAATCGACCCAGTAATTTCCCCATACCCTCTAAAATTCCACCGCTCAGATCAAAATAAAAATTTTCATCAAAAAGTTTTTCAAGGTGCGAAGCCCCGATGACAATTCCTAAAGGCTTCGACGTCGACAGGCGAATAAACTCTTTAAGCTCATAAAACAAAGTAAACGGAGTCACTAAAACAGGTATTCCAAGCTGAGAAATCATTTGGACGCGTCGATAAGATTCTTCAATTGAAACGTGAGTTTTTTTGATTCGATTATCAATTGTAAACTCAAAAAGCCCGATGGTTTCATTGGCTTTTGTCGAGAATTCTTTTTGAAAGTGTTCAAGCCCACGTTGATAAATATCCAAATGAGTGTTTGTGACGGGATTAAAAAATCCTCTTTGCAGTAATATATTTTTACCAAATAAAAAATCCGAGGGATTTTGCAGTGCTCCTGTTGAATCGATCAAAGCCGCTTCGCTCCAACCTTTTTCAACTAGGCTCAGTTGGCAAAAAACCTCATCAAATTTTTTAAATTCGCCACCCGCAAAGTGAATCACATCAACTGAGACCGCACCTGGTTTAATTTGATCGAATAATCCATCTAAAAATTCTTCAGTATTTTTTCGTTTGTAAAAAGCGCTGTGCAGTAAGTTTACACCTAATTTTCCCAGAGTTTCTTGTTGTTGCAGGCGATGTTTATCAAGCATACGAACATGCAAAATAACTTGTTGAGGCTCTAGATGAGGAGCGGCCTGAAAGCGAACTCCCATCCAGCCATGGCAAGTTTGCTTTGTACCGACTGAAGCTGTTGCCACAGTGTCGGCAAAGCTAAAAAAACAAGTTTTTTCGGCGCGATCTTTTTGAAGCCGATCGATCAGTTTTGTGTACTCGCGTTCGAGCATTTTTTCGACGCGTGATTTGCAAACGTAGCGCCCTGACTTTTCTTTTCCATAGATAATATCACTGTAAGTCATATCGTAAGCAGAAATCGTCAGTGCAATGGTCTGAGACGCTTTGCCTGCTTGAAAAAACTGACGTGCGACTTCTTGGCCCGCGCCGATTTCGGCAAAAGTTCCATAGTAAAGAGAGTCTAAATTGATATCAAGTGCTTTTTCAAGAATCGTTTGTGAGCGTAATTTTGGATTCATAAAAACTTTCTTATTTTTGATGGTAATCTGTTTTTATCCATGCAGTTAAAGCTAAACTCATCGCTTTTTCAACCGGAATATCAATGGGTTGTAACTGTGATTTATCAATTAATAGTGTGTAGCCACCAAGCCCGTAGCTCATCGGGATATACACAGATAATTTTGAACCATCATTCGGTATAATAAGACCCAGGTCTTCAAAATGCTCGCGAGTTACAAGCCCCAAAACTTGCTTGCCTTCAGAGACTTGCACCAGCACCACTTTTTTAAGTGCATTCTGCTGCTGACTTTTAGAAAATAAGTTCATTAAATCACGCAATGGTGCGTAGACCACTTTGATCAAAGGTACTTCCGTTAATTTTTCTTGAAGGCCGCGAAGCAAACTTGCTGTCACTAGATTATTCAACATCAATCCAAGTAAAAAAATTAAAATTAAAGTAGCTAAAAAACCATAACCGGGGAAGTAAGTATTTTCAGGAATCATTTGTCGAACTAAATTTCCAAGTAAATTTTCAACGATGCTCACACCTGCATAAACAATATAAATTGTTACAGCAATGGGTAAAAAAGTGATTAAACCGCTGACAAATATTTTTCGAATTTTATTCATGTGACTCTATGATTCACGAGGTCAAAATCGGAGTCAAGCAAAGCACCTTAAAAAAGAGATTATTTTAAATTCTCAATTTAAGACGTTTAAGTCTTCGTCAAAAAAATCAAATTGACTCAGAAGGCGAATTTCAAAATTCCAGGTATTTCATTATGAGAGACTTCATTTTAACACTTAAGTCTTGTCCACTTTATCCCGAATAAACAATCATGAAAAATATTGTATGTAATCTGAAGTTTTTAATATCATCTTTTGTTTTACTCAATTTTTCTTTGGCCTATTCGCAAGTCAGTGGGGTTCATTCTGTCGCGGGCGAATATATCGTTAAAATTAAATCTCGATCGGGTGAATCATCAAACGGTCGCCTGAGTGCCGGCATGAAACTCGTCAGTAAAATTGGACCTGCGATAAAAATCAAACAAGCTTTTTGGGGCTCTGAGATGATGCATATTAAAGCTGAATCACAAGCCAGCATTGATGCTTTACAAGCGAATCCTGATATCGAGTTTATTGAACCCAATTATATTTTAAGTGTTGATCCTGTTGATGTTCAGCCTTTTGGCGCAGCTCCGACGGCCAGTGATCAATACGATCAATCGAATTCAAATGTACGCGTCACAGAAGCTTGGAGCATCGAAAAACCATACAATCAAGGGTCTAAAACTATTGTGGCCGTGATCGACACAGGTTTGGATACGTCCCACGGTTTGTTTGCCGATTCAAATGCGATTTGGGTGAATAGTGCTGAAGCCAACGGTCTGCCAGGTGTAGACGATGACAACAACGGTTACATCGACGACATCAATGGTTGGAATTATGTTTCAGGTAGCCCTAATGTGGCCGATGATGACGATCACGGAACTCATGTTTCGGGAATTATTTTAGGTGTTGGACAAGATGTCTTAGCGAATCCCGTGCGTGAATCTAAAATTAAAATTATGTCTTTAAAGTTTTTAGACAATCACGGATCTGGAACAACGGCGAATGCGATCAGTGCGATGTACTACGCCGTGAATATGGGCGCTCGTGTGATTAATAATTCTTGGGGAGGTTCTTCGTACTCAAGATCTCTTCATGAGGCTTACACTTATGCTTATAATCACGGAGTTGTAGTTGCGACAGCGGCTGGAAATGCGGGTTCAAATAATGACTCTGTTCCGATGTATCCTGCGAATTTAGATACACCAAATAATATTTCAGTCGCAGCAACAACAGATTCAGATAATAAAGCTTCATTTTCAAATTACGGTTCAACGGTTTCAGTTGCGGCACCTGGTGTTGCAATCATCAGCTCAGTTCCCGGAGCTGGTTGCTTAAGTCCGGGTTGTTATCAGATGATGTCGGGAACTTCGATGGCTTCTCCTTTTGTTGCGGGCCTTGCCGCTTTGATTGTGCGTGAAGCTCCGCAGTTGTCAGCGTATCAAATTAAAAATATTATTATGTCGACGGTTGATCCGATTTCTTCTTTGAACGGTAAAATAGCTTCAGGTGGACGAGTCAACGTGCAATCGGCGATCACGAGCGCCCTGAGTCAAGTATCTGTCGCAAGCTATTCTCCGAGCTACAGCCCTGTTTATAAAGTTGAACAGCGATCAGTCGCTTCAGAGCAAACAGCTGCACCCGCGGCTGGGTGCGGGCTTGTCAAAGCAATGATCGACGAAGCCTCGTCAGGTGGCGGACCGACTTCCGGTTCGACAGCCAGTCAAGTTGTTGTGGTGCTTGTGATGGTGATGGTTCCCGTAGCTTTAGCAGCTGCGCTTCGAGTTCGCAGTCAAGAAAAAGCAAAAGCGGGCATCGTGCGAAGAAAATTTGCGCGCTACAATCTAGCAAAAGACCTTATCTTGCAAGTCGGAGATCAATTTGTAAAAGCTGCGACTGACACAGTCTCTGTCGGAGGTATTTCGTTTAGTTCTGCTTTACAAGTTCAAAAAGGCGAAAAAATTAAAATCAAAATCGCTGATCTTGATCAAGAGGTCGAAGGCGAAGTGGTTTGGTGTTCACAGAAACAATCCTATGGAGTTCGTTTCTTGAATATCACCGATCAATTACAAACTCAGATGAATACTTGGACTCTAGGCTTAAGCCCGACAACATAAATCAAACCTACAGAAGCGTGCCTTTAAGTAAAAGGCTCGCAACTGTGAAATAAATAATAAGTCCTGTCACGTCAACAATTGTGGCCACTGCCGGAGCTGAAGCTGAAGCAGGATCAAGTTTAAAGCGTCTTAAAATAAAGGGCAGCATCGAACCCGAAATGGTTCCCCACAAAACAACACCGACCACTGAAAAAGCGACCGTTAGTGAAATTAAAGCGTAATGCATTCCGTACATTTGTTCTCGCCAGGGCCAGAAATAAATTCGAAGCATTCCAATAACTCCAAGAACACAACCTAAGCAAAGACCTGTCGCGACTTCGCGAACGAACACACGCCACCAATCTTTAAGCCGCACTTCTCCAAGAGCCATCGCACGAACAATTAACGTCGAAGCTTGCGAACCTGAATTTCCGCCCGAGCTAATGATCAAAGGTAAAAACATCGAAAGAACAACAGCGCGCTGAATTTCATCTTCGAAATAACCTAAAGCGCTGGCTGTGAACATTTCTCCGATAAAAAGAATAAGAAGCCAACCGGCGCGTTTTTTTATCATTTCAGAAAAAGAAATTTGTAAATAGGGAGCATCTAAACTTTCAACCGCTCCAATTTTATGAATATCTTCCGTGGCTTCTTCTTGAACGGCTTGAGCAATATCATCAAATGTGACGATACCGACCATTTTGTTATCGTTGTCGATCACGGGTAATGCCATCAGATCTTGTTTGCTAAAAATTTGTCCGATGTGCTCTTGATCCAG
This sequence comes from Bdellovibrio sp., assembly GCA_043747435.1. Lineage (GTDB taxonomy): Bacteria > Bdellovibrionota > Bdellovibrionia > Bdellovibrionales > Bdellovibrionaceae > Pseudobdellovibrio. Next base: position 80,792 of record JAYTPD010000007.1, read on the forward strand.
ATCAACCGAAATCTTGACGATATCGGTGTGCATAATTTCTTCAACTCTTTTATTTGGCGCCGAAGCAAAAAGTTCTCGAAACGAAACCACGCCCAGTAATTTTTGTTCAGGATCTAAAACGTAAGAGTAATAAACGGTCTCAACTTGAGTTTTAGCTTGAATACGAATGTAACTGATAGCTTCATCCACTAACATCTGTGGGCGTAAACGAATAAACCTTGAATTCATCAGTCCGCCGGCTTTGTCTTCGGCATAGGCTAATAAGGCCGAAACTTCGCGTTTTGTCTGAGGGTCAAGTAAAGATAAATAATCATCGCGTTTATCATTTTCGACTTCTTGAATAAGATCGGCGGCATCATCGGGCGCTAAAAGTCGAAGCCAAGAGCGAATTTCTAAATGTGTTCCTTCTTGAATCAATTCGAGTTGTTCGGCAGGGCTTAGATTTAAAAAAAATTCTTCTGCGTCGGTGCGACTGAGTTGGCCAAATTTTTCTTTTTTACTATCAAGATTAAGTTGCGACCAAGAGTCTTGCATCGCCGAAAGTTGGCTGGCCTCTTGATCTACAAAGATAGCTGTGTTTTCGTTGTCTTCATTTTGCATGAGTCAGACCCTCGAATGAAAGCTACCTTGTTTGTTGAAATGCGACAAGAACTTCTTCCGCAGGTCCTATTTTTTTTACACGACCTGAATCAAGCCATAAAATTTGCTGGCAATCTTCAACAGTCTGCAATCGATGGGCAATTCGAATTTGAGTTTTATCTGATAAAACTTCTTTCAAAGCACGGTTCATCAAAGTTTCAGACTGGGGATCAACATTCGAAGTGGCCTCATCAAAAATAAAAATTTGAGCTTTTTGTAAAAGTCCTCGTGCTAAGCTCAGAAGTTGTTTTTCACCTTGAGACAAATTTTGCCCTTTTTCGCTAACATAATCATTCAGCGCAAAAGGAAGGCCCACTTGTTTAAGGATTTTTTCAATTTCATGATTCGAACTATTTTTAAATAAATCTAAATTATCGCGAATTGTACCGGTTAAAAAAAGTTGATCTTGCGAGATCACTGAAAAAAGTGAGCGGTGTTTTTCAACATCGGCTTCATTTTTTCCATTGATAAGGACCACGCCATTTTCGATTGGATAAAGATGCAACAAAGCTGAAATCAAAGTTGTTTTTCCTGAACCCGTTCGCCCGATAATTCCTAATTTTTCACCTTTTTTTAAACGAAAGGAAATTGAATGAAGAATCATATCAAAGCTTGTAGGGTATTTAAAAAATAAATTTTCAACCTGAATGTGAAGATCTGTCTTCGGCTCTTCGGCTTCGGTGGTTAAAACGGCTGTTTTTGTTTTTTTGGGCTGAGACGTTGAAAAATCAGAGTACCAAGGAAGTTTTATTCCGGGCTCTAATGGTAAGCGTATGTATTCGTCCATGCGTTCAACACCCGTTAAGGCTTCTTCAAACTGAGAAAACCACTCAAAAAACATTTGCAGCGTGTAGGTCGCAAGTAAAGTGAAACTTAAAATGACTCCGGTTTGTCCGACTCCAATAAGATTTGATTCAATCAGCTTGATACAAATCAAACCATTCGCTGCAAATAATAAAGTCGATAAAATATTAAGCTCAAGCGAAAAACGGGTCACGTGCCAATAGACGTTCCACTTACTTGTTAAATACTTTTGATCGTACTCTAAAAATTTATTCAGAAACATCAGCTCTTTAGCATTTTCACGTATAATAGTCGCGCCCTGAACTGTTTCGGAAAAATGCGAAATAGAAGGAGCACGATTGGCCGAAAGTTCGCGTCTTGTTTCGCGCAGACGTCTTTGATTTTTTTTAAGTAAAACTGAATAAAGACCCGTAGAAATAATTATCGTCACTAAAAATAAGGGATGAATAAAAATCATAATCAGCACGATTGAAATCAGATCAAACAAAATAGACAAGAACTCGGCCAGTGGTCCGCCAAAAAGTCGAAATACATTTCCGTAATCACTCGAAAATCGTGTTGTAATTTTTCCGACAGGTTGGCTTTCAAAAAATGAAATCGGAAAACGCGAAACACGGTAAGTTGTTTCATCGTAAATCCTAGACACAGCTAATGCGGATAAACGTGAAAACACTGTACGGTACGAAATTGTAAAAACAAAAGCTATCAACAGTAAAACTAGCATCTTTAAAAAAAGGGGTTTCAAATCATCGGGATGCAATGAGGCACTTTGATCAATAAACTGTCCGATGACTTGAGCATTTGATAAAATTAAAAAACGACCTAAAAATCCAAAAATTAAAGTCATCGAAATTTTAGCTATAAAAGGTCGATAAGCTTGCATCAGGGTATCATAAATTGTTTTAGAATAGCGCGCTGAAGTGGCTCTCATGTTAGACCAACCCTGTGATAAAAGATTCAAACTGCGGAGCTTTTAAAAAAACCTCAGAAGGCCCGTCGTATTCAATCGCGCCGTGATTTAAGAAAATAATTCGATCACACTCAGGAAGCATCGAAAATCTTTGAGTGGTTAAAATAACCGAATGAGATTTCGATTTCAAAATTTTAAATTCAGCAATTAATTTTTTTTCAGTTACAACATCAACGGCACTTAAAGGATCGTCCAGTAAAAGAAGTTTTTGAGGAGATCTTAATTGACGCGCTAGACTGACTCTTTGTTTTTGTCCGCCAGATAAATTGACGCCACGTTCGCCAATCATTGTGTCAAGTCCATCTTGAACACGGTCAAGTTCGAAATCGAACTGAGCTTTTTTTAAGTTCAACATAATTTCAGTATCCAGTGCGCGATCAGCTTGATATTCAAAAGCCAAGTTGTCGCGTAATGTTGCGCTCATCACAAAGTGATCTTGCGGGACGTAACTTGTGGCGCATTTGTAAAAGTGATCGGCTGTAAAGGGAGTTTCGCAAATAAAAGATTTCATGAGTAAAGATTTTCCGGAACCAACGGGGCCGATAATGGCAATCAGCTCAGATGGGCCCACATTCAGGTTAATCTGAGACAAAACTTTTTTGTCTTCAATGTAAAGATTTAAATTTTGCACTTCTAAAAGATGGCATGAGTTTGTTTGTGTATTGTCTTTGATTAAATAATTTTTATTTTCTAGATTTAAAAATTCAGAAAGTCTTTTAAAAGACGTCCAAGCATCGAACACAAAAGTAAAGAACCAAGGAAGCTGTCTAAGTGGTCGCGACAAAAAGACGGTCGTCACCCAGAGCAATGCGATAATATCAGATTTTGTTATATCAACTTCGCTGGACCAAATAAAAAACGAAAGTACGGCTAAATTCAGCCAAAAATTAATACTGGATGAAACGGAATTCATAATTTGTCCGTTGGTGACCATGGCGACTCGGTTAACGGTTTCTTCGCGGCGTTTACGAATTATTTTATTTTCGAAGCCCTCGACCCAGTTTAATATTTTAAGGCCTCGGATATTTTGAATCCATTCGTTTACAAGCCCCATGCGATCTGCAGCTAATTTTTTAAATTTAAAGAAATACAAAGACTGGCGGTAAGCCATCAAGCCGTTCAGAAGAATGAGAACCAAAACTAAACCGAAACTAAAAAATAAACTGAGATGATAAAAGTGAAATAAAAAAAACGGGGTTAAGACCAAAGGAAAAAGAGTTGTTAAGCCGTAAGGTAAAGATTGCTCAAGCCAAACAGAAAGACTGGGAACATCCGTCGTGTAAAGCGAAACCACTTCGCCGACCGACCTGTTTTGAAGTGTCAAAGGTTTCAATAATAAATGATGGCGATAAATCGTTTCAGCTAATTTTTTTTGAGCCTGAATCGATTCATTTTGACCAAAAAATAAAGTGAGCTGATTAAAAATAAGATACACCAACGATAATGCCACGCACACAACTAAAGACTGATTGTTCATGTGTTCTGAAAAGCTTTTTTGATAATAGGGAATTGCAAGACCAAAAAAAGCCCCCATCAAAGATAGAAATAAGATTAACACACGAAAGCGAAAGCGTTGTATAAAAATAATGTTTAAGATTTTTTTATGTCCTGGGCTCATCAAATTATCCTTATTGTCTAAACCAGCCCGCGACTGAAAGTCGATCGCGGTTTGTTATTTCAACTTCGTGTTCAAGATCACTTCTAAATAAAATTAATTGTCCAATCTGGGGTGGAAACATTAATAATTTTTGCTCATTTTGGTAAGCGATGAGGTGACCTTGATCAGAAGCTTGCCAATTTTCGTTCAAATAGAGAACAAAAGAATAAATTCTTTTGTTCTCTATTTGAGTCGTATCAACATGCCTTTGATAAAAATGATCTTTTTCGTAAAAAGCATAGTGGCATTCAAAATGAGTCAAAGAAAGCCTGAAATAAGCTTTTAATTCTTTTTGAAGTTGTTCAAGGAAATTGAACAACTCTTTCTCTTCTATAGAGAATTCTAAAAGCTCTTCGTCTAGCCAAAGAATGCGATCATTGCGAATTTGGGTGAGTACTTTTTGAGGTCCTGCGAGGCCGGCTAACTTAAATTGATCGAGCTTGAGTCTTTTGTGTGCCTTATTTGCAAGCTTCTTACAAAAATTTAAATCAATCGTTAAAGCAGTCCATTTTTGTGACGCTAGCTGATCTAATTTAGGGCTAAGATTGATTGTTTGCAACACAGGGCTAGTGTAGCATTTTAAGTATAGGTTTAAAATGTCTTCTGAGATCAATCGTCGTTTTTTTATTCGTCATGTTTTAAATACTGCGGGTGGTCTCGCGGCTTCTTCATTATTAGCAAGCTGTTCGACTTTGGACGAGTATCTTTTTGAAGATCACTTCTTTTTAAAAGATCAAGTTTTAATCATTGGCGGAGGCTTAAGCGGTTTAAGCCTGGCTTATCATTTTAAAAAAAACAAAACCGAATTCAGACTTTTCGAAGGATCAAATCGTTTTGGTGGGCGCATTCGCTCATCACAAAACGGTGATTTTGGAGCCTCTATCTATTCGCCTCAAGATCATTTGATGTGTAGCTTAGTGAAAGAATTATCTTTGCCTTTCGAAAAAATTGATTCAGATCATTTATTTATTCCGTCAGGAATGCAAACATTAACAAATCAATTGGTCGAGCGCATTTCGGGTTTAATGCCTTATCGAAGTCTTCGTTTGCAATGGAAACTTGTTTCAATTCAAAAAGTAAATGCCTACTATGAACTTGTTTTCGAAACACCACGAGGCCGACGTACTTTTGTGTCAAGACGTGTGGCCTTGGCTCTTCCTCCAAGTCAGTGGTCAAGTATCGCAGGCCTTGCCGATCTTGAAGAGATGAAAGAAGCTCGCCAGTGGTTAGCAGCTATGAAACCCCAGAATATTGTTAAGGCAAGTTTTGGTTTGCCGAACTCTGATCGGCCTTATCGGCTGAATAAAAATGTTAATTTTTTTGAAGAGCCAGAGTTCAACATTCGTCAGATCAATAAAAAAAGTAAATCTCAAACGTGGACCGAGATCGATTTTATTTTTAAACAGCCTTCTGCATCGTCTGAAATTGAAAAGCTGAATGATTTTATTAAGCGCAAAATGTCGATTAATATAAATTTCAATAAACTAAAAACTGAAAATTATTTCGATTGGCGCAGTACAAGTCTTATTCAAGCCGCGTATTTTAAGTCAGCAGTTGCTTGGCCCGATATAAAAAGTCCAAATTTTTATGTGATTGGGGATTTTGCAACAAATGTATCACCCCATTCAATTGAAGGGGCACTTTTGTCGGCTCAAAAAACGGCTGAAACAATCCTGTAAAAATTGACTGATAAAACACATAGAAAATTTTATTTAAATCAGTCTAGTGCTTGTTAGTGAATTTCAAGCAAATTTTAGTCAATATAAGTGAATAGCTGTAGATATTGAGGTTAAATTTTTGTAAACTTTTGCTCAGTTAGATTTCAAACTAGGGGTTTTCGTGGACAAAAATAAATCGCAATTAAATGAAGAAACAGCGCTTGAAATTTTATCGCATGTGCGGCCTTCACCAGTTGTTCAAGTTGAAACAAGTTCAGAAGAAAAAATTGAAAAAATTAAACTTCATTTCACAGAAATTATGAAAGTGCTCGGGCTTGATTTAGCAGATGACAGTCTTAAAGATACACCTAAGCGTGTAGCCAAAATGTATGTGAACGAAATTTTTGGTGGACTAAATGTTAAAAATTTTCCTAAAATTACTGTGATCGACAATTCAATGCAGTACGATCAGATGGTCTGTGTGCAAGACATTGAAGTCATGTCAGTGTGTGAACACCATTTCCAGCCCATCGATGGTTTTGCAACGGTGGCCTACATTCCGAACAAAAAAGTAATCGGACTTTCAAAATTAAATCGCATCGTCGAATTCTTCGCAAAACGTCCACAGGTGCAAGAGCGATTAACAAAGCAAGTCGCTGATTGTCTGCAGTATATTCTAGATACAGAGGATATTGCTGTTCATATCAATGCGAAACATTACTGCGTGATTTCGCGTGGAATTCAAGACTCGCACAGCACAACAACCACGTCAGATTTGCGTGGTGTCTTTAAGTCAAGAGCCGAGACAAGAACTGAATTTTTAAAACAATGCCGCATGCGTTTTAATGATTAAAGGCAGCCCTCTAAAAGTTCACGCGAGTTTTTAGACAGCATTTTATCTGCAAGAACACGCTGAATTTCACTTTGAGCTTTTAACTTTAATTGATTAGGCAGCTTTTTGACAAAATTAAAACTTGTGCAAAGTCTGGCTGCGACTTGAGGATTTTTTTGATCTACTTTAATTATTTGATCGCAAAACCAAGCATAAGTTTTCCCTGTTTCATCATGCATCGCAAAACTGTTATCACCAAAAACACTGATCAGCGAATAAATATTATTTGGGTTTTCAAAACTAAATGGTTGAGTCTCTGTGAGCTTCTGAACTTGTTCAAAAGTATTTTTTTGTGATGAAGCAGCTTGAACCTGCAGCCATTTATTAAAAACAACCGCATCGTCTTTCCACTTATCAAAAAAAACTGTCAAAGCTTGTTGTTTTTCTGCAGAGTCTGTTTGGCAAAGGCAAAATAAAGCGCCGAGTTCATCGGTTAGATTTTTTGCTTGCTTAAACTGATTTGCCGCTAATGTGATTGAATCAGCGTGCAGGGCTTGAATTAAAATTTTCAGAATTTGATTTTTCAAAGCACGATCTTGAGCCGTATTTTCTGCGTGATGCTTTTTATAATGGGTCAGCAATGCTGTTTCGAATTTTTTAACGAAAGCAATTGTTAAGCTGTCATAAGCTTCTTTGAATGCCACCGCATCCAAAACGGGCTCGACTTGAGCCAGCATATCTTCAGAGGGAAGTTTCAGCATCAAAGCTTTGACCTGGGCATCAATAGCCACATCATTGAGTACATAACCCATTGCTTCGATAATTGAATCTTCGGGATTTAAGTTTTGTTTATTTTTTGAAAGTGCGACCAGTCTTTGAATCTCTTGCAAAGTCATTTTGAAAATGGCTTCCCGACGATTAAAATCGTCGCTGTCAAATTTGATCAAATGCAAAAGATCAGTTTGTGAAGCTTGCCAGTGCAAACGAATAGGGGCCGAGAACTCGCGATTGATTGATAAAACAGGTCTTTCAACGACTTCTGTAAAAATAAAAGTTTGCTGTGCTTGTTTTAAATTGAGTAGTGGTTTTTGATCTGAATTATAAAACAAGTCAGTGCAATTCAATTTAAGATCTTTTCCTGAGGCGCCCAATAAACCGATTCGCAGTGGAATATGAAATGGTAATTTGTGAGGTTGTTTTTCAGTGAGCTCGCAAGTTTGTTTTAAAGTTAAAAAATATTTTTTGGTTTCGGAATCATATTTTTCGATCACTTCAACTTGTGGAGTGCCTGATTGTGAATACCATAATTTAAATTGAGTCAGATCTACGTCATTAGGCTCTGAGATCGCATTCACAAAATCTAAAATCGTGACAGCTTCTCCGTCATGGCGCCTAAAGTATTCATCCATTCCTTGGCGAAATCCTTTTTGACCAACGATTGTTTGAATCATGCGAATCACTTCAGAACCTTTTTCATAAATCGTCGGTGTATAAAAGTTATCGACGGATAAACAGCTTTCGGGTCGAACGGGGTGAGCATTGGGACCAGCATCTTCGGCGAATTGATTATTTCGAAGTACGTCCACATCTTTGACTCTTTGAACAGAGCGAGAATTCAAATCAGCCGAGAACTCTTGATCGCGAAAAACAGTCAACCCTTCCTTTAACGAGAGCTCAAACCAGTTTCGACATGTCACACGGTTTCCTGTCCAGTTGTGAAAGTACTCGTGCCCGACGACGGATTCAATTCTTTCATAATCAAGATCTGTAGCTGACAATGGGTCCGCTAAAACCAAGCGCGAGTTAAAAATATTAAGTCCTTTATTTTCCATTGCGCCCATATTAAAGTCGTCAATTGAGACGATCATAAATTGATTTAAATCGTACTCTAGTCCGAAACGCTCTTCGTCCCACTTCATGGCTTTTTTTAAAGATTCTAACGCGAAAAAGCAGCGACTTTGTTTGCCATGCGAAGCAAAGACTTCAAGCTTTACTTTTTTTCCGGACCGAGTTGTAAATGTGTCCGTGATCACACCGAGGTCACCAGCGACTAACGCAAATAAATAACTGGGTTTTTTAAAAGGATCCCTCCAAGTGGTTTTATGACGACCGTTTCCGATGTCTTTTTTTTCGAGCAGATCACCGTTGGATAAAAGTACCGGGTATTTTTTTTGATCTGCTTCGATCTCGACCGTGTAGCTTGTCATAACGTCAGGCCGGTCTAGAAAATAAGTGATATTTCGAAAACCTTCAGCTTCACATTGAGTTGCAAAAATTCCTTTCGATAAATAAAGACCCACACAAGATTTATTCGCTTCAGGATTGATTTCAACTGTGATTTCAAGTTGAAACTCATCAGGTACTTTTTTAAAAGTTAAGTACTCAGATGTCAGATCATAATCGCTTGAATCAAGTGGTTCGTTATTCAGCTTCACAGAAACAATTTTTAAATTTTCACCATTCAGAACCAAATTTTCATTTTTTATTTTTCGAAACTGCATTTTATTTTTAACAAGGGTCTTTGTTTCAAATAAATTAAAATAAAGATGTGTTTGTAAAATGTTGTAAGCTGGAGACTGATAGTCTTTTAAATAAATTCGTTGTGGTTGATTAGATTCTGAATCTGTTTTCATAAGTGTCCTTGGTTAGTAGCAGCTAAGCCCTTTTAAAACTGAAGCTAGGCGTGCGAGCTCATGAATTTTATCGCGACCAATACCAATATCAGTTAAAGCTTTTTCATGAGACGAAACGCAAGTCGGGCAGCCATTCACAACCGACACAGAAAAGGCCATCATCTCGAATTTTTCTTTTCCGTTCACAGGTCGGCTTAAAGAATTCATACGAAGCCCCGCGCGTTGGTAAGCAGAGTCCGCTAAGACTTCAGCGCTTAAGTAGCCTTTGAATTTATAATAAGTGTTCAGCATTCCCATAATGGCAGCTGCTTCAAAGCACTCTTCAATTTCAAGTGGTTGCATTCCGAATTCGGTCAGTATTATTTTTGAGAATTCTTCAAGTTCGTCCCAATGCAAAGCTCTTGAGATCGCAGCTAAATTCATCGCGCGCTCTTTGACATCCAGGGGCGAAGAATCGTCTAAAACTTTTTTAAGGTTTAAAGAGAGATCTTTAAAAACAGAACTTTCTTTGCCTGGATAATATTTTTCCAAAAATAGATCAATTTGATCACTAAGTACCATAAGGGCTCCTTCTGTTATTCCAAATTTGCTCCAAAAAAAAAGGCTTCGGCTTTAACTTATGTTACTGCAGAAGCCTTTTTAAGTTTTTAAAAAATAAAAACTAAGTGTTGATCGTCTGCTGACCTTTTTCCCAGTTACACGGGCAAAGCTCGTCGGTTTGTAAAGCATCAATCGTGCGTAAAATCTCTTTCACGTTACGGCCCACGTTTAAACCGTTTACAGAAACCCATTGAACGATTCCGTCGGGATCGATCACGTAAGTTGCGCGTAAAGGAATTTGTTCAGTTGGGTGTAAAACACCTAAGGCTCCTGTGAGTTCTTTTTTGACGTCTGCAAGCATCGGGTAGTCTAAAGTTTTCAGATCTGCGTGATGAGTTCTCCAAGCATGGTGAACGAAGTGTGAATCGCAAGAAACTCCGAATACTTTTGTGTCGCGCGATTTAAAATTTTTCATTTCTTTGTTGAATTCAGCTAACTCAGTCGGGCAAACGAATGTAAAGTCTAAAGGCCAAAAAAAGACAACAGCCCAAGAACCTTTCATGTCTGCGTTTGAAACTGTTTTGAATTCTTTTCCCTTTTCTAATGAAACACAGGCTTGCATTGAAAAAGTGGGGAATTTTTGCCCAATACCTAACATTTGATCTCCTTTGATTGATTGTTTTTATTTGCGAACCCAGTTTGTTGTATTGTCTATAAAAATGCAAATTCTCATCGTAAAAATCGATGACGTGATTTGTAATAAAAATGACATCCAAGACCTCTGTTTGCGTTCTGACAAAAGTTCGTGTTTTATCTTGGTATGGAACAAATTGAATTGGCTTTAGATACTTTTAAATGGCTTGATTTAACGAATCCAACCAAAGATATGCTTGAACAAATTGCAACTGAGCTCAGGCTTCCAAAAAAACTTTTGTTCAATTGTTTGGATCCAGACTATTTGCCTCACGTGGAAACTTATGGAGCCACGCAGTTTGTTGTTCTAAGACTGATGGAACCCACAGTCAGTTCAACGGCAGACACCGTCCAAGAGTTAACGACTAAAGTAGCGCTTTTTTTAAGTCATAACAAAGTTGTATCTATTCATCGCTTAGCTCTTAACGAAGTGGGTGAAATTAATAAAAAAATCAGTCTGCTTCACAAAGAAGAGGTTTCGAAGAGTCACTTGCTGAGCCTTTTTTTTGAACAAGTTGCTTTGGGCTTTAATCAGCCTTTAAATGAGCTTGAACATAAACTTGAACATTTCGAAGAGCGCATGTTTCAGAGACAAAGAACGAAATCTTTACTTTTAGAAGGCTATTACATTAAACGAAAAGCTTCAGCTTACAAAAAAGTAATGAAACTTACTTTGGAAGCGATCGCAAAACTCATGCAAAAAGCAGAGTGTCCGATGGGGCTTATGCAAGAGACTAAAGATCGCTTAGAACGAAATTATTTTTATGCCGAAGACGTTTTTGATAATATTCAATCTTTACTTAATCTTCACATGTCGATTGAATCTCAAAAAACCAATGAAGCTTCTTTTCGTACGAATGAAATCATGCGTGTTCTGACCGTTTTGTCTATTTTCTTTTTACCTTTGAATTTTTTAGCGGGAGTTTTTGGGATGAATTTTGAAGCTATTCCTTTGTTAAGGCACCCGTATGGTTTTTGGATTTCGTTGGGCGCAATGATGTTGATTTGCATTTTGCTCAGCGTTTATGTACTTAAAAAGGGATGGCTTTTGGATCGGCCTGTGATTCAAACAAGTGAAACGGAGAAAAAAAAATGAACCTGATAAAAAGAAGAAATATGATTGCGCAAGTTTTTTTGGTGATCATCACTTTTGGTTTGTACGTGATTTATTGGTTTTACCAAACGACTTGCGAACTGAAGGCTGTGGCCAAAGACACGGAAGCTTCGCCCACCCTTTGGACGATTTTAATGTTTGTTCCGTTTGGTGTTTTTTACTCTTATTATAAGCAAGCCGAACTTTATGAAAAAGTCGGAACCGAGAAACTCAACAAATGGATCATTTTTATTTTGTGGTTTTTCTTTTCGCCGGCGGTCTGGTTTTTAGTGCAGAAAGATTTGAATAACTGGTCAGAAAAAGGTTTACCTTCAAGAAACTGATCCCCTACATTGCACTTGGGGGATCCAAACAAAGCCCATAACCAGCTCTGTTTCCATTTTCAAATGTGATTTTAATTTAACTCAAACTGC
>JAYTPD010000008.1:0-18172 GCA_043747435.1 Bdellovibrio sp.
CTCAGTGGGGCTTAAAACAAAAAACCCCTGCAGAATACAGGGGTTTAGTAGAAGGTAGCCCTTTTATTTAACCTGTCCTAATTATAGGGTACAGATCATTTAGCTCCCTTTTTTTATTCAAAAATTTTAGAGAAAATAAAATCGGCGACAACTTTTGAATAAGCTGAAGTTGGATGAAGCAGATCGGCGAATTTATAATCTTGATTTGCTGTCGGGTTCACTAAAGTTTGATCACTGCAAAAAAGTGAAGAGCCTGCGGGTAAAGTTTCAATTCGGCAAGCCGGCTCGGTGATATTTTTAAATCCAAGTTGTTGGTAATTTTGATTAAACCTTAAATCAAAAGAATAAAAATCGATTAAATTAATGTTCATGGTTTTTATTTTTGTCATTAAAGTTTGATTGAATGTTGAAACCATGACCGTCACAAGCTTTTGAATTTCAGGGTCTAACTTTAAAATAAGTGGCGTTTGCTCGATGACCGGCAGATTGATCACAATGATTTGACGAGCTCCGCTATTTTTCAGGTTGGCCACAATCGTCGAAAAATCTTCTGCGGCTTGAGCCATATTTTGGATCGCTTCATCAGGCTTTACTGCTCCATTCTTAAGAGCTTCAAGCTGAGCAAACAAATCATTCGAACCACCTTGAATCAAAACTAAATCATCTTGGTCAAAAGATTTATTTTCGATTAAAAAATAACCGACTTGAGCCGCGATTGGACGCGCTGTAAAAGTATTGTCTGAAGAGGCTTCCAAAGCGATACGTGACCCGCCCTGCGCATAATCAAAACCACCGACAATTTGAACGGGTTTTCCAAAACCTTCTTGGCGATTAACTTCAAGTGGTAAATGCAATTTTGAAGCGATAATTTCAATCCAAATTTTTCCAGGGTTGGTTGTGAATTTACCGCCGCCCTGAGCGCTTGCAACTTGGCTGTAGGTTCCTATATCCGACAACGAGTCCCCAAAAGAAATCAGTCGTTTAAATGAAATTGTCGGCAAAGCTGTTTCTGCAAAAGTTGAAACTGAAACGGCGATCAGTGAAATCGAAAGAATAAACTGAAACCAAGTCTTCATAGAAACCTCATTTTTTGAATGAGGTTCTTTAGCTTAACTTGAGCTTCCGGACTATTTTAAAATTAAAAAGCCCAAACAAGCGAAGTGAATTGTGGTACATTTTACAAAATTATTTATTTTTTAGACGTAATCGCCTTTTTTGATTTTTTCTAGAATGATTTTTTCGGTTTTAATTGGATCTTTTGGGTCGACCGAGAAATAACTTTGTTGCTCGCAACGGATTTTTTCTTGAATCAACCATCTTAAAATATCTGAGATATTTTTATTTTTTTTATCGCGAAAAAACGGATCATTTTCAAGAGCATCCTTAGCTTTCTTTAAAGCGCGCGCTTCAGCGGGATCTGACTCTTTGACTTTGTAACATTCAAGATCGTATTTTTTAACATCGCCAGGAAGTACTCCTAAAAAGCGAACGTTCGGTGCACTAAAGTCACTATTACGAATCAACGAGGCCGCAGAACCAGCTTTTAAAGTCCTGTAAATATTTTGAATTGTGTACGCATCCAGATCTCCAAAAAAATACATGGGAACATCTAATTGGTTTTCGATCAATTTACACCAACCGCGCACACCGTTTGATGGAACCCCTTGAGCACCCATTAAAATACAATTATTACGCTTTGTAAAACCCATGGATTGCAAAGTTCCCGCTGTACCTTCTGATTCAACAACAAGGCAAAAATCAATTTTCTTTTTAGCTTTTAATTTTAAAGACTGTGGTCTGTTCTTTGGCTGAAAGGGCGAAGTTCCTAATGTCGATAAATCAACAACAGCTTTTTCACCATCATTCAAAGTTTCAGTAACAACGAGCTGCTGCGAATATGTTTGCCCACCTCGATCGTTGGCGTAACAATTTAATTCTTCACGATAGACTTCAAGCATGTCTCCGATAAAATCGATAATACTGTCGGACTCGTCTTGGTCTTCAAAATCAAGGGACTTGTATTTTGAGTCGCCTTTTTTAATTGTACCTTTGCACATATAGTACAATTCACGCTTTGTATTAACTGCGCCAATATCTAAATTTCTTAAAAGAATTTCTAAAATAAATAAAACTCGAGCCAGTTTTTGAACAGAAGATACATTCAGCTCAGTGCGAACGACTTTATCACCCGGAGTTAAGTAACCTAATTTGGGATTGTACTCAGAATTATCCAGCGAAGTTTTGACCGCTTCTAAATAAGGCCGCTTTGAATTTTCTAAATCTTTTAGCATTCGTTCAGCTAAATTTTTTGCTTCTTTAGGAATATCTATTCGCAGTTCGCGAATTCTTGTCAGTTCAGCCATATATCACCTATTTCTTTTTCTTAGCTGGTCTTTTTTCAGATTTTTTTTGTTTGGTTTTAACTTCGACTTGATCTTCATCTGAAGATTCAGCCTGTGATTCGTCTTCGATCCCGAATTTTATTGCTTCTTTTTTCTTTTGAATGGCTAATTTCGTTTGCGCTTCTTCAAGCTGGCTGACGGCATCTTCTGAATCGCGGCCTAAGATTTTTTTAAGACCTTCTTCGGCTTTTTTCTTGCGGGCTTCGTTTGCTCCGGCCAAAAGAACTAATTTTTCAACTAAGATTGGACCAAACTGTTCAATGTGAGCAAGTTTTCTTTCAAGATCGGCTTCTTTAACTTCATGCTTAATATGCCGAGATAACTTTTGCCCAGCTTGCATTAAAGCGCGACGAATTTCTTCAACAAGTTCTTCAGAGGCATCGATCGTTTCTTTGGACGCATTTTTAAATTTAATAAATGGCGACACCACCGAAACCGCAAAAACATAAGGTCCTTGAGGTAAAGATTCTTTTGGTTGAGCTAATCCGTAGGATTTCCAATTGACGCTTTCAATGGCCCAAGTGATCGCACAACCTGATTTATCAAATTGCAAAGGCACGCGGTTCGCAAATCGTAAAAGTTGAACCGGAGATCCCTCTTCACCACGACTAATAAAGCGCGCAAGTGCAACTTCCACAACGACGGGTTTAAAATCACAAATAGTTGGTTTTCTTGTAACGACAGAAAAGAAATCCACTTGGCCTAAGCGATTAATTGATTTTGAAAGTGAATCTTCACCAACAGTTAAAACTGATTTTGTTGAAGGCGCCATCAACTGTGTCGCTTGAACAGCTTGGAAAACTTTTTTAAAATCTTCTTCGCTTAAAGACGTAACGGGCTTATCCACTAAGTTTTTAGGCATACCCGCTTTTACAAAATCTTTGATCGACTGATCAGAAACTCGTGAAAATCCAGTCTGTAAAAATTTAGCAACACTCACTTTTCCGTACAAAGTGGCGTGTGTTATAAACTCGCCTAATTTAAAAGTGTGAGGATGAGGTAAAGTTGCTCCTGGAATTTCAGGAGACTCGTTACTGACGCGATCGGTTTTTTGCCAATCCATATCGCCCAATTTAAATTTCATTGTCACATGGGGATTTAAAAGCGCCGTTCCTTCGATGTAAGTTTGCAATCCACCATCACCATTGAGCTGAATACGTCCATCCATTAAAAATTCAACACGGACTCCACTGACTTTATTTTTCCAATCGATCATTTCTTTATTTTTAACAATACCCGTGTTGGTTTTAATATCGACGTCAACTTGAGCTTGCAAAGCTTTGCGCATACTTTTTGTTTTTGAAATAACTTGAACGCCCTTCGCATTGGTCATTTGCGCCCAAGTGGTGGCGGCAGAAATACCAATACCTTGTTGGCCGCGCGAACACTGACCTTTGCCGAATTTTGAAGAGGCTAAGTACTCTCCGAAAACTTTTGCAATATCGTCAGGATCAATTCCAGGACCATTATCTTCAACGACGATTTTGATTAGATCTGTATTTTTTGTTGAACCATTTCCAACTTTAATCACTTCAATATCTAAATCAGGTAAAATTCCCTGCTGCTCGCAAGCATCTAAAGAATTATCCACAGCTTCTTTCAAAGTGGTTAAAACAGCCTTCAAGGGTGAAGAGAATCCTACTTGTTGCAGATTTTTTGCGAAGTACTCAGCTGTACTACTTTTGGTGATTTTGCTCATGAGAAGTCCCTTCAATATTCAAACAAAAGTGCTTAAAACACGTTAAATTTAGATGTTTTTTCTGCAAAAAACAGGGAAAACAGCTAGCTTTTTTGTGCTAAAAAAAGTTAATAACTCTTTTATTGAAGGGGTAACGAGGCTCAGAAATCAAGCCCTCATGTAATTTGCGGCGCGTTAATGCTTGGAAATGCTTAGCGATTAAGTTTTTTTATAGTTTATGTCGAATTTTTGCTTCTTAAGAAGGACTCATCCACTGGCCGCTTTTAAGACAAGTGGATGGTTTCAATATTAGTCTAAGGCTAGACTAAGGCTTCTTAAAAGGAATCGGACCAGTGAAATCGGCCTTACCGATTTCAACTCCAGCTTTTCTTAATAACAAGTAAGCCGTTGTCATATGAAAATAAAAATTAGGCAGTGCTAATTGATAAAAGTACTCTTCGCCCGTCACCCATTGTCCGCCGGCCCAAGCCATTGGAATTTTTGGATCTTTGAATTTTGAAAAATCAGCTTCTTGCATTGTTTTTAAATAGTCGACTGTTTTTGTTACTCGCGCGCGAAGCTCAGTCCAAGTGGTTTCATTGTCTTCAAACTTAGGAGCTATTGTTTGTGAAGCGTGGGCCACACAAAATTTGGCCGCATCACAAGTAATTTGAATTTGTTTTGTGAAAGGTAACATATCCGCAATAATTCTTTCTGACGTGAAGTTGTTCACATCAAATTTTTTATGATCTGCATAGGCTGCAGCTTTGGCCAAAAGGCCATCTAAATTTCCTAACATTTTGATAAACTGTGTAAGGTGCTGTTTATTCATTTTTTTCTCCTGTTTTGTGTTTTTGTTCGTTGGCTTTAGTCAGTTCGTCTATTGCCATTTCGGCACGGGTTTTTGAACCTTTTTGAGTATTGCACTCTTTACACGAAGGTACACAATTTTTTTTGTCTGACTTCCCACCCCGAGCGATGGGAATTAAATGATCCATTGTGAGCTCAGCTGGTTTAATTTTTTTTTGGCAGTGATAACATTGGCCCTGACCTAAGACTTGCTTCCACCATTGGCCTTGACGCAGTTCACGAGCTTTTTCTTTTTCTTTTTTTTTATGAGCATCACTGGCCGGAGTAAAATAAATGTCTGACATAGAAAGTAATTTCTAATCTTATTTTGCAGGATAGTAAAGTCGATTATCGAATAGGCCTTCGCTGAAGTACTGCTGTACCGCTTTTAACTGCAGTGATTCGTCTTGGATGTCACCGACCAATTGATATTGGCCGTCGGTATAAAGGGCCACAACTTTGGGCCCTGGCTGCCATAATGAGCGCGCTAAGTAATTTTTATTTTTTAAAGGAATTTCCAAAGTTTCAAGCAATGTTGGCAGCACATCAATATGCTGTGCCACTTGATTTGAATCTAAATTTTTAAGAACATTTGGATCAGAATGAAAAAATACAAGTGGTACTTTAAAGCGACTTTCAAAGCTTGAGTTCGCTTGCAGTTCGGGCCCTGTGTGATCAGCTGTAAAAATAAATAAAGTATTTTTATACCAACTTTGCTGTTCGGCACACTTCATAAATTGTTCAAGTGCAAAATCAGTGTATCGAATCGCTTTTAAAATCGGATGTCGTTCATCTTTAAATCGATCGGCGTAAATGGCTTCGATTTTAAAAGGCTGGTGTGAAGTTAATGTAAAAATCGAAGTAAAAAAAGGCTGCGGAAAAGTCGTTAATTTTTCACAAGTCCATTTTAAAAAAGGCTCATCAAAAACGCCCCATGTGCCATCATTGTGATCATTATTCGGGTACTCTGATTCGCCAAAATAGTTTTGAATGCCGACACTTTTAGTAAATTGATCGAAGTGCATACTGCCGTTTTTAGCTCCGTGAAAGAAGCTGGTGTGATAATTATTTTCAGTGAGCAATGTTCCCAGACCAATGACTTGGTTGGCTGAAAATTCTGAGTTAATAAAAGGCTCTTCCATGAGCGCAGGAATTCCCGATAATAAAGAGGCCGCTCCTTCGACAGAGCGTCTTCCATTGGCGTAGGCTTTTTTAAAATCAACCGCTTTTTTTCTGAAAGAATTTAAAAACGGCGTTGCTTCAGGGTTTTGAAGTTCTAAATACTCTTTCGAAAAGCTCTCTAAAAATATGTACACAACATTCATTTTTTTGTTTGCTGTATCGTTTTTTGTAAAACGAGAAGGAATATCTTGTGGATTGAGCAAAGAAAGCATTTTTTCGTTTTCAAAAAAATGGATTCTTTCGACCGCTGGCTTTCCAAAACTTTTAAACAAAGTGAAAGTTGAATTTAAAACTAAATTATTTGCATAGGACTGATTAAAAATTTTAGCATCCACATAAGTCAAAGGTTTAACTTGTAGCCCGCCTCTTGAAAGCAAAACAGCCATCATCGTAAAACCCAAACTGGTTATGATTTTCTTTTTTAAATTCATCGAAGGAATTGATTTTTTTTCTATTTTTAAAATGATCCACAAATAGATGATGATAAAAAATAAAGTGAAAATAGCCATGCCTAAATAAGGCGTGATCAGATTTGAAGTTTTTGCTTCTGAAAATAGAAAAAAAGAAGATTTTGTAAATCTTCGGGCGGTAAAATTCAAGAGTTCGCTATCAGAAAAATTAAGTAAAATAAAAAACACATTTATTAAAGCCAAAAGCCAGATCCAGATTTTCTTCAAGTCCGAGCGGTGCCCCAGCCAAACCCAGCCCAAAGCAAAAAGCAAACTCGGAAGGGCAATGGCCGATAGATCAAAACGAAGACCCGATAGAAAGGCTTGAAAGATCTCAGAAGTTGTTAATGTTTTTAACGCTGGCCAGTTCCAAATTAAAAACTGCAGTCGAAAAACCAGATAAATAAACACATGAAGAGCAAAATAAGTTAAAAACCACATCATTTTATGTACTCAAGAGTTGCCGATAATGCTGCATTTTGGTAGACAATATGTATGAAAATTGAAGAAATGAAACAACGCCTCATTCAAGCTTACCCTGATAGTAACCCGGTGACTGATATCGAGGTCTTTGATTTAACGGGAACTTCCGATCACTGGGAGGTTTCAGTTAAAAGTAAAAGCTTCGCCGGCCTGAGCCGCGTTGAGCAACATCAACATGTGATGAAAGCTTTTGCGCCTGAACTCAAAACAGGCGAAGTGCATGCCTTATCAATTAAAACTTTTTTAAAATAACTCAACAGGAGATTCAAATGTCAGACGTTAAAACAAAAATTGAAAATTTACTCAACGAAAATAAAATCGTCCTTTTTATGAAGGGAACTCAGCAATTTCCACAGTGTGGTTTTTCGGCGCGGGCCACTGCGATTCTGCAAGACATCGGCGTGAGTTTTAAAGACATCAATGTTCTTGAAGACGAAGAAATTCGCACCGGAATTAAAGAGTATGGAAATTGGCCGACAATTCCACAACTTTACATCAATAAAAAACTTGTGGGTGGTAGCGATATCATGATGGAAATGTACCAAGCTGGCGAGCTGCAAGCTTTGATCAAAAATTAATGCTTTGTAATCTAGCTTTCTGGGACAGATCTTTAAGATTTATTTTAGCTGTCTTGATTTTATCTTATGCTACAGCGGGTGGGCCTTTTTGGTTTTGGTTTCTGGGGACTTACGGCCTCATGACATCAGGCTGGGGTCTTTGTCCGATCTATTCTTTTTTTCGTATTCGAACATTGAGGTAATCACGTCATGGAAGAACTTTCGTCTTTACGAATTCAATCATCGCAGATCAAGACTGATTCAGATTCTTTGAAATACTATGGCAAAGATTGGACAACTTATTTTGATATCAAAGCCTCTGCCATTTTATTTCCCGAAAGCACTTCAGACGTAGTCGAAATTGTTCAGTGGGCAAAAAAAAATAAAATCGCACTTGTACCTTCAGGTGGACGAACGGGCCTAAGCGGTGCCGCTTGCGCAACAAAAGGTGAAGTTGTTGTTTCGTTTGAAAAAATGAATCGTATTTTGCAATTTAACGAAACGGATTCAAGCGTCGATATTGAACCCGGAGTCATTACTGAAGCTTTGCAAGACTACGCCAAATCAAAAAATTTACTTTATCCCGTTGATTTTGCGGCTCGTGGATCTTCGCAAATGGGTGGAAATATTGCGACAAATGCGGGTGGTATTAAAGTTGTGCGTTACGGATTAACTCGTGATTGGGTGGTGGGTCTTGAAGTTGTCACAGGTAACGGAGACGTTTTACATTTGAATAATGGCCTTGTGAAAAATGCTACGGGTCTTGATCTGCGCCATCTTTTTATCGGTAGCGAAGGCATTTTAGGTTTTATTACAAAGGCGACAATCAAACTGGCATCCAATCCTCCTGCATTTAAAGTTTTTATTTTTGCTTTAGATCAACTTTCAAGTGTGATGAAAGTTTTTTCAGAATTTAAAAATAATTCTTCTTTGCAAGCCTACGAAATGTTTTCTGAAAAAGCTTTAAAACATGTTTTAGATTCAACAGTCTTAGCAAGACCTGTCGAAACTGTTTCAGATTTTTACGTTGTGTGTGAAGCCGAATGCGCAACTGAATCGGCTGAAGAAAAATTGATGGCAACCTTTGAATCTTGCCTTGAAAAAGGCTGGATCACTGACGGAATCGTCTCACAGTCTGAGGTCCAAGCCAAAACTTTTTGGCGCTACCGCGAAGATATCAGCGAATCACTATCAAAATATTCTCCTTATAAAAACGACGTTGCTGTTTCAATATCTAAAGTACCTGACTTTATGACGGATCTAGACCTTGTCCTGACGCAAGCTTACCCCACTTGGGAAGTCGTCTGGTTTGGTCACATCGGAGACGGCAATTTACATATTAATATTTTACGCCCCGCGGGCATGTCTAAAGAAGATTTCATTAAAGAGTGCCGCAAAGTTGATGAACTGGTTTTTAAAGCTGTGCAAAAACAATCTGGCAGTATTTCGGCTGAACATGGCGTGGGCCTGACTAAGAAATCTTTTTTGACCTATACGCGCTCAAAAGAAGAAATTGAAATTATGCGCGGGATTAAAAAAGTTTTTGACCCAGAGAATATTATGAACCCAGGCAAAGTGATTTAAATAGCTCGACTGACACAGAATCAACCGGTTTCTACTAATTTCCTAGTACAACTAGGAAAAAAGCTTGAAATATCCTAGTTGAAGTCGGAGAATCGCTTTAATGAACCGGAGGGCTTTTGAAGTTTAAGAGAGCTTATGAAATTCCTAAAAATTCAATTTTATTGCTGGGTCCACGAGGGACTGGCAAAAGTACTTTTATTAAAAATGAAGTGAAGCCTGACTTCGTTTTAGATCTTTTAAAAAATTCTAATTTTCGCCCACTGTCACTAAATCCCAGTCTTTTAGAAGAATGGGTAACTCATCTTAAGCCAGGGCAAACTATTTTAATCGACGAAATTCAAAAAATTCCTGCTCTTTTGGATGAAGTTCATCATCTTATTGAAGACCGCCAACTTCATTTTATTCTAACGGGCTCGAGCGCTCGTAAACTTAAAAAAAGTTCGGCAAATTTATTAGCTGGGCGCGCGCTTTCTAAGAAGATGTACCCTTTAACACTTCATGAAATTGGCAAATCTCATTCGCTGGACCAACTACTCAATTCGGGATGCCTTCCTCGTGCCGTAACTGAAAAAGATCCCGAAATTTTACAGGATTTTCTATTTAGCTATGTAGAAACTTATTTGAAAGAAGAAATTTTTCAAGAAGGATTGACCCGGAATCTGAATGACTTTTCAAAGTTTATTGAATTGGCAGCTCGTTATCACGGACAGATTCTTAACCTTGAAAGTTTGGCCAGAGAAGTTGGAAAATCTGGAGACACCGTTAAATCTTGGTTTCAGATTTTGAAAGACACATTAGTGGGTTACATCATTGATCCTTATCCGTTGAATTTAATGCCAAAAGAAAGTAAGCACTCTCGATTTTATTTTTTTGACTGTGGCGTAGCTCGCGCCGCAGAGGGAATCAGTTCTATATCTGAAATTCCAGAGCGAAGAGGATTTTATTTTGAGACTCTCATATTAAATGAGCTCAAAACCTATTTTGAAGTTAAAAAAAAGTCCTACAAAATATTTTATTATAGTGTTTCATCTTGGGGTGATTTGGATTTTGTTATCGAGATCAAAAAGAAAACGATGTCAACTCCTGCGCAATTGATTGGAATAGAAGTTAAGTATTCGAAAGTATGGAAGCCTGAATTCGAAAAAGTTCTTAACAAAATTCAATCAGAACGTAAAAAACAGTGGATTAAATCTATTGGGATTTACACTGGTGACAAACGATTGACTCGAAAAACTATTGAAGTATTGCCGCTAAACCAATTTGTTGAACTTCTTTGGAGTGGAAAACTGATATCTTGATGTCTAAAAAATAACCCGCGTTTTGATGCTGCGTTTTGATTGATTAAATTTACTTGTTAGCAACTCGACGTTTTTATTAGCGTGATCCAATTCAAGATCCGTCACCAGATAACCAATGCTTTGATCTGTTGAAAGATACTGGGCTTGGATATTGGCTTTGGCTTCGGAAATATATCCATTCAGTTCGCCCAAAACGCCAGGCTCATTGCGGTGAATGTTCATAATGCGCGTGACATCTTTTTTTGAATTCAGTTCTACATTCGGAAAGTTGACGGCTCCGGCTGTTGTTCCAAACTTTAAAAATTTACGAAAACTTTCGGCCACTTCAAGCCCGATGGCGTACTGGGCTTCTTCAGTGCTTCCGCCAATGTGCGGGGTCAAGATGACATTTTTAATTCCCTGCAGGGGTGATTTAAATTTTTCTTTATTTGAAGCGGGCTCTTCGGGAAATACATCAATTGCGCAACCAGCTAAGTGATTTTCTTTTAAAGCCACAACTAAATCTTCGATTTGAACGACAGTTCCGCGTGAGGCATTGATCAGGTGACTGCCTTTTTTCATTTTTTGAAATTGCGCTGCTGTCATCATATTTTTTGTTTCAGGAGTTTCAGGAACATGCAGACTGACGAAATCGGCTTCTTTCAATAGATCATTTAACTGAGTTTTCGCTTGCGCATTTCCAAGCGGAAGTTTTTTGACAATATCATAAAAAATAACTTTCATACCTAAAGCTTCAGACAGAACGCTGACTTGGCTTCCGATGTGGCCGTAGCCCACAATACCCAAAGTTTTTCCACGCACTTCTTTTGAACCTTCGGCTGACTTCATCCACTCACCCTGATGTGCCAAAGAACTTCGATCGGCTAATTGACGAGACAGCGCAATCATTTCGGCGATCACTAATTCTGCAACCGATCGCGTATTACTGTGAGGAGCATTAAAAACAGGAATACCAACTTGGTTTGCGACTTCCAAATGAATTTGATTTGTACCAATGCAAAATGCACCGATCGCGAATAAATGTTGATTCTGTTTTAAAATTTTTTCAGTGATTTCAGATTTTGATCGAATCCCTAACAAATCATAATTTTTTAAAAGTTGAAGGTACTCAGATTCAGAAGGAGCATGAGTCAATAAATCAACTTGAAAACCCTCTTCGATGAGTTTTTTTTTTGCGATTTCATGAATATTTTCAGTCAGTAATATGCGCATTGCGATAATGGTAACAAGCTCTATTGGAATCAGACAAGATATATGTCTATGTCAAATAAGAATCTTAATCTTTTGATTGTTGAAGATGATCAAAATCTGGCCAGCTCTTTAAAACTTTTAGTTCCGGATGGATTTAAAGTTTATGTGGCGCAAAAACCAAGTCTGTTGCCAGAGCATGTTTTTTTTCATGCAGCTTTAGTAGATATGCATTTAGAGGTCGAAGTCGGCGAAGAGGCTGATGGTCCAAAAGTGATTCAAAAACTTGTTAAGAAAAATCCACAAATTGAAGTGGTCGCGATGTCGGGCCATCTGGACCGCGCCTTAATGGAAAAATCTATTTTTGCAGGAGCTTCAAGATTTTTAGCGAAACCTTTATCTGCAGAAGAAGTTAAATCTGTGCTTCACAAAATTGAAGCTTATTGGAACCTCAGATTAATTTCCTTCAGCCAAAGTCTTTCGCAAAAAAAATTAATTGGCCGATCAGAACAAACTGAAAACTTAAGAAAACAAATCGCTTTATTGAAGTCCGAAAAAACACCCATCCTGATCGAAGGCGCCACCGGAGTTGGAAAAGAAGTTGTGGCTGCACTTTTAAATTCACAAGAAGGCCCGCGCCCGTTTATAGCAGTGAATTGCTCGGCCATTTCTGAAAATCTTTTTGAGAGCGAATTTTTTGGCTATGTCAAAGGGGCCTTTACTGGCGCAGACCAAAATAAAATTGGTTTTGCAGAAGCGGCACATGGCGGAGATCTTTTTTTAGATGAAATTGAAGCTTTACCATTATCTCAGCAAGCAAAACTTTTAAGATTTTTAGAATCCGGAGAAATTCGTCGTGTTGGAGCGAAAGATTCAATTCAAGTGGATGTTCGTATTTTAACAGCAAGTAATATTCCACTGAAGCAATTAATTGTTGAAAAAAAATTTCGTGAAGATCTTTATTTTCGTTTAAGTTCTCATCGTATTCAAATCAGCGAGCTTAAAAATCGTAAAGAAGATATCGAAGAGCTTGCGCAGTATTTTATCGATCTTGAAAAACCAAAGCGTAATAAAGAATTTTCAACCGAAGTTTTAGAGGCTTTAAAAAATTACACTTGGCCCGGAAATGTGCGTGAACTAAAACGTGTTTGCGAGCAATTGGTTTTGACGTCTCCGCTGCCTGTTATTCGTGAATCTGATTTTGGAAAATTATTTTTAACAGCATTTAAAGACCCGTCTTCTGAGTTAATGAATTTACAAACAAGTCTTGATGAATTTTTAACTCACCAAGAGAAAAATTTTGTCGATTTTTGCCTGCAGCAAACAAAAGATTTAGATCGCACATGTGAAGTTTTAAAAATTTCAAAATCAAATCTTTATAAAAAAATAAAAGACTTAGGAATTAAATATGATTAACTCGCTGAATTTACTCTTTACAAGCACGGCCGCTTGGGAAAGCCCGGTCTACCGACAAACAGCCCTGATTGTTCTTTTGGTGATTTTTTTTGGAGCGACTGTTAACTTCTTTTTACGAAAAAAAAATCAGTACTCGATGGTGGCTTGGGCTTCGATTAAAAGCTGGTTGATTTTGGCTCCGCTGATGTTTGGTTTGATGGGGCTTCGGGCACCGTTTCCAATTTTAGTTCTGACTTTATTCGCCCTGTATGGCGCAAAAGTTTATTTTCAAATCTTAGGGATGTTTCACCAAAGTTATTTTGTCTACATTTGTTATATTGGAATTTGCGGCTTAGGAATTTTTAGTCAACTCAACAATCTGACGATCTACAATGAAATGCCGATGATGGTGCTAGGGCTTTCTTGCTTAGTGCCGCTGATCAAACGCGATTACAAAGATATGATTCAATATATCTCATTAACTTTGCTTGGTTTTATTTTCTTGGGTTGGTCTTTTATGCACTTAGGACTGATTTTGAATTTTGAAAACGGAATTTACCAAGTGATGTATTTGATTATTTTAACGGAATTCTGCGACAACACCAATTTGGCCGTGAGCCGATATTTTAAAGGGCCTAAAATATTGAGTGAAATTAATGGGCGACGAACTTGGCTGAGCACTTTATTTTCGATTTGTTTAACTCTTTTATTTGCTTACGGCATGCGACACTTGCTTCCCGACAGCAGCGAAAAATACTGGCTGGCTTCGGGGTTGATTGCTTCGTTTGGTGGAATTATCGGCGACTTAGTGATGTCGGTGGTTCGTCGCGATGCGGGTGTTAAAATAGTTGGAACATTTATTTTAGGTCGTGGCGATTTTTTACAGCGAGTCGACCGCTTAATTTTTGTGGCGCCGATTTATTATTTTGTGATGTTAGGTTTAAATTAAATGCGCTCGTGGACTTACAACAACGACCAATGGACAAAATTACCTGGCCACATTAAGCATTTGCCGATTTTTACTCAGCACTATGATTTAACCAGCCGTCTGATTCGATTTATGTGGTCTTTGCTTTTAAAAAATTGGTTTTACACTTGGTATATTCGGCTTGAAGTAAAAGGCGGAAGTTTTTCAGAGCTTTATAAAACTCATAAAAAGCTGATTATTATTTCAAATCATGCTTCACATTTGGATGCGACTTCGATTGCGGCATCGATTCCACGCAAACACTGGATGGATTTGTACATGGCCGCTGCGAAAGATTATTTTTTTTCGAATCCGCTTTTTACTTTTTTTTCGCAACATTGTTTAGGTGCGATTCCGATTGATCGAAAAGATCGAAAAGGCGAAGCCGTGCAGCTGATTTTAGCTCTGCTAAATCAATTGGATCGTATGTGGCTGATTATTTTTCCTGAGGGAACAAGATCGCGCGATGGAAAGATACAGGATTTTAAACGCGGGATCAGTATTTTTGCTGAAAAAACACAGACGCCGATTTTATTTTTATATATTGATGGAAACTTAAGACTTTGGCCGAAAGGGGCCTTTTTTGCAAAGCCCGGTAAATTGACTGTGCATATAGGTCCTATTCAAAAACCAGGCCCCATCAAAGAAGTTTATCAAAATTATTTAGCTTGGGTCAAAACCATTGATCCATCGGTACTTCCGGATGATATGACCGATGAAAACGAAGAAGAACTTGAAATCGCTTCATTGCAAGAATGGCAGGCTCCAGATGACAACAATTAATCCATTTCAAAAAATTAATTTAAAAATTGGTGATTACGAAATTTTTGCAATTCCCACCGGAATATTTGGCCTTGATGGCGGCGCGATGTTTGGAACAGTTCCTAAAGTGCTGTGGCAAAAATCTAACCCGCCCGACGAACAAAATCGCATTCAGATGGAAGCCCGCGCTTTACTTTTAAAATCAAAAACTAAAAATATCTTAATCGACACAGGTAACGGCGGAAATTTTATGGCTAAATACGGTGAAAAACTAGGATCCAAATTCGCTGAAATTTATGCTGTTGATCAATCAGGTCCAAGCCTTACAAAATCTTTAGCGGCCTGCGGACTTCAAGTCGATGACATCACGGATGTTATTTTGACTCATTTACATTTCGACCACGCGGGCGGCGCAACGACCGAACGAAACCAAAAAATCGTACCAACTTTTCCGAAAGCTCGGTATCATGTTCAAAAAAGAAATTTAGAAATTGCTCAATATCCCAACATTCGCGAAAAAGCCAGCTACTACCCGGCCAATTTCGAACCGCTTTTACAAGCCCAGCAATTAAAATTAGTGGATGGAGATCAAACAAATTACCTGCCTGGCATTTCGCTAAAAGTTTCGAACGGCCACACGGAAGGCCACCAAGTTGTGATGATCGAAGATTCTGAAACAGCTTTATTTTACTGCGGAGATGTCGTCCCCACAAGCAGCCATGTGCGTTTAGCTTGGATTATGGGTTACGATCTGAATCCTTTGTTGCTGATTGAAGAGAAAAAAAATCTTCTTGAAAGAGCTTTAGTTAAAAAAACTTATTTGTATTTCGAGCACGACCCCTATTGCGATTTGGCGACGGTCGAAAGAAACAATCAAGATTTTCAAGTGAAGGAAAAATTTATCCTTTGATCAAAAAATTTTTTATCAAATTAAATGATGAGTTTTCTGAAATCCGTTTTGCGGCAGCAAGCCTAGCTTTTTCGACTTTGTTGTCGCTGATTCCATTTTTAATTATTGTCTTGGCTGTTTTACAATCGATTGGAATTTTAGAATCATATTATCCTCAGATTGAAAGCTTAATGATTGATTATTTAAAAGAAGCGACGGGATCCACAGTCAGTCAGTATATTCGAAGTTCTTTGACACACTTTCAACCAAAAGCTTTGGGTGTTACGGGCGGAGTTTTACTTCTGTGGACTTCCCTTGGTTTGATTCGTAATATTGATATCGCCTTTCATCGAATCTGGAAAATTAAAATTATCGTACCCATTTACCGACGTGTTTGGCTTTACTGGATTATTTTAGTCACGATTCCAATTGTACTTGCACTTTTTACGGGGCTTAAATCAATTGCGTTTTTAAATGCCTTGAACCAGAACTTTGAGCATCAATTTTTATTTTCGATCGTCGCCACTTTATTTCTTTTTGTTATGTATAAAATAATTCCAAATACGAAAGTCAATTTGTTAGCGGCCGCAAGCCCTGCGATTTTGGCCAGTCTGGCTTTAGCATTTGTGCAGAATACTTTTTTGTGGTTTTCATTGCGGGTATTTAAGCAAAATAAAATCTATGGTTCGTTGGCTTCAGTTCCAATTTTTTTAGTTTGGCTTTTAGTCGTATGGTATGTCGTTTTAACGGGTGTTTCATTATCCGCATTTTTACAAAATCGAATCGTTAAAAAATAAGATGCAAATTTTTTATTCGGATCATTACACATTGCCTTTACCTGAAGATCACCGCTTTCCGATGTCGAAATACCGCATGCTGCGCGATTATCTGATCACCCACCACATCATTAAAACTTCAGAGCTACGCGAAAGCCCATTGGCCACACCTGAACTTTTAAAACTGGCGCACACAGAATTCTATGTCGAAGCCATGCAGACGGGCTCGGTCAGCCAAGATATCATCAAGCGCATCGGCTTTCCTTGGAGCCCGGCCCTTTACGATCGAAGCTGCGCAACTGTGGGCGGCGCTGTCGCCGCTGCAAAATCAGCCTTAGAAAACAAGATCTCAGGAAATTTAGCCGGAGGAACTCACCACTCGCATGCCGACCGCGGTGAAGGTTACTGTGTGTTTAACGACATCGCGGTTGCAACTAGGTATCTTAAAAAAAATAATCTCACAAAAAAAATTGCGATCATTGATTTAGATGTTCATCAAGGAAATGGAAACTCAAGCATCTTAAAAAATGACGAAGACGTTTTTATTTTCAGTATGCACGGAGAAAAAAATTATCCTTTTATTAAAGTGCCGTCGCACTTAGATATTGCACTGCCTGATGGAGCCAGCGACGAACTTTTTTTAGTAAATTTAGAGATAGGTTTGAATGAAATAAAAAAATTCAGCCCTGATTTTATTTTTTATCAGATGGGTGTTGATCCGCTGAAAGAGGACAAATTGGGAAAAATGAATTTAACTTTTGCGGGCCTGATGAAGCGCGATGAAATGGTCTTGAGTTACGCCAAAGAATTTGAAATCCCCGTCTCATTGGCTTTGGGTGGAGGATACGCCCAGCCGATCGAATTAAGCGTTCAAGCCTACGCTAACACCTACAAAGTCGCGAAACGATTATTCCCCAATTCATAAGCCCTTTTTTTACGCTTTTATGAACGAATTAAGTTTAAAAGCTCTTAACATTTTGCATACCTTTTGATAATTTGTTGAAACTTAAAATAACTGGTTCCGTAGCTCAGCTGGATAGAGCATCTCCCTTCTAAGGAGAGGGTCGTACGTTCAAGTCGTACCGGAATCACCAATCTTACCAGGTCCATTCCGGGGACATAGGTTACAGATTATACCGGAGACATCGGTAACACTTTCGCCCTAAAGGGATTTTCTAAAGGTTCAAAACGACTGCTGTCTTCATCGAAGTAACCTAAATCATAATCCATAAAACTTACTAACCATATTCCATCATTTACTTCGCTGATGCCAACACTTTGTTCTGCAAAGACCTGGCTAATATGTATTTTTTTATTTCTCACACAGACTCGACCACAGCTTGATACAAAAATAGTTTTATCATGAAGTGGATAATCTAAATCAGGTAAACCTTTATAAACTCTGTCTGATTTTTTATAAATTTCATTTGGGTATTTCATATCAAGCGCTTGGTGAGGGCGCTCGTTATTAAATTCATTTATAAAATAATCGAACTTGGCTTGCTGCTGCAAAAAATTAAGTCCTGCAGGCTTTGTGGCTTCTTTTTTTAAAGTTAAATGCATTCGCTCATGACGACCATTTTGCTCTGGATGGCCCGGCTGTATGCGTTCGATACTAACAGGGTGTTGAAAAACTCATAATTGACTGAGTTTTTCAGACTTGTTAGATTTGTTCCATGCGTGGATACAAAGAAAACCAACAAGAAGACATGT
>JAYTPD010000009.1:0-28071 GCA_043747435.1 Bdellovibrio sp.
TTCACAAGGAGATTTTATGTCATCAGGACCACAAAATAAATTAGATGAAATTTTTCAAACTCACCGCAACCCTTCTGACTACGCCAAACACTACGGCGCCTATTTATCTGAAGTTTTATCAAAGCTCGATTACTCATCGATTGGACAAATGATTGAAACAGTCATTGACGCCAGAAATCGCGGAGCTCACATCTTTTTTATCGGAAACGGTGGAAGTGCCGCAACGGCGTCTCACTTCGCTAATGATATTTCAATTGGAACACGTGTAACTGATAAACCATTTAAAGCGATGGCTTTAACAGATAATGTTGCAATTTTAACAGCCGTTGCAAACGATGACGGCTATGAATATGTCTTTACAAAACAATTGCAAAATTTCGCCAATAAAGGTGATGTTTTAGTTGCGATCTCAGCTTCAGGAAACTCGCCGAATGTGATTCAAACTGTCGAGTACGCGAAGCAAAAAGGGCTGAAAGTGATTGGCCTCACAGGATTTGATGGCGGAAAACTACGTGAGCTTTCAGATATTAAAATACATGTGCAAACTAAAAAAGGCGAATACGGACCAGTTGAAGATGTACATATGTTTGTTGATCACTTAATTGGTTCTTACCTTAACCGCATCGTTAAGGTTTAAGATGTCTTTTAACTTTTCTAACCGAAAAGTTTTAGTCACAGGAGGTTCTCGAGGAATCGGAGCCGCCATTGTGAAAGCCTTTATCAAATCAAAAGCTGAAGTCACCTACACGGGCCAAAACGAGAAGCCTCCACAACTAATCGAAAACGCCAAATATCTTAGTCTTGACTTGAGCAAAGACGAATCGATTAATCAGTTTCTGCAAAAAATCCAAATTGAACATTTCGATATTTTAATTAACAACGCCGGTATCAATAAAATTGACCTGTTTGATCAAATATCTTTAGATGATTTTAAAAAAATTCAAAAAGTAAATCTCGAGGGGCCTTTTATTTTGTGTAAACATTTAGTTTCTAAAATGGCGCAAAAAAAATTCGGACGTATTGTTAATATTGCTTCGATCTTTTCAAGTATTTCAAAAGAAAAGCGCGCTTCGTACTCGGCTTCAAAATTTGCTTTAGTCGGAATGAGCAAAGCTTTAGCTTTAGATTATGCTGCTCAAAACGTTTTAGTGAATGTGGTTTCTCCAGGTTTTATCGATACTGAACTGACACGAAAAATTCTCAGCGAACAGCAAATCCAAGAACTTGTCGCTCAAGTTCCGATGAAACGATTAGGAACAGGCGAAGAAATCGCTGAACTTGTTTTATTTTTATCGAGTGCGCAAAATACTTTTATTACAGGACAAAATATGATTGCTGATGGCGGTTTTACTTGTGTCTAAATCATTCGAAATAAAATCTCATAAAGGACTTTATTCGGTTGAAATGACTGATCAAGCCTTTAAAGAAATCGAAAAACTTAAAAACCAGAACATTTGTCTGATTATCGATGAAAATATTTTTAAACTTTATGAAAAACAGCTTAAACTTCTAGTCCAAGAAATTCCTTATTTAGTGATTGAGGCCACTGAGCAAAATAAAGATTTATCTCAATTTACTCAATATGCCCTCGATCTTACAAGTCTTGGCGTGAAACGCAATGTGACCTTAGTTGCTTTAGGTGGTGGGATTATTCAGGACATCACTTGCTTTTTAGCAGCCACACTTTTTCGAGGTCTGAATTGGATTTTCTTCCCGACTACTTTGTTGGCTCAAGCGGATTCTTGCATTGGTTCAAAAAGTTCGATCAATGTTGGTGGAATGAAAAATTTGATGGGAACATTTACTCCTCCCAAAAAAATTTTTATTGATCTTAGCTTTTTGAAAACTTTAAAACATGTCGACGTGTTATCAGGTTTGGGCGAAATGATTAAAGTTCATGGCATCGCAGGCTTCGATAAGCTCAATGATTTCTCAAAAAATTATGATCATCTTTTAAAAGATTCACAAATGTTTGAAAATTACTTATTTCAGTCTTTGATGATTAAAAAATCTATCATTGAAAAAGATGAATTCGACACGGGGCCAAGGCTTGTGATGAACTACGGCCACACTTTTGGTCACGCCGTTGAGTCCGCATCAGATTACCAAATTCCTCACGGAATTGCAATCACGATTGGTCAAGCGATGGCCTGTGCATACAGTTTAAAACACAATATGATTTCTGCTGAAACATATAAAATGGCCTACCTTCTTTTAAATAAAAATATTGCAGACCAAAAAAAAGCAAAAATTGATTTTAAAAGTTTTATCAAAGCAATTTTAAAAGACAAAAAAAATGAAGGCTCTAAAATAAGCCTAATTATTCCCAAAAATGATGACTTTAAAATTGAAAAGCATGCTGTTGAAGCCGATGAAAATTTTCAAAGTTTTTGTCTGAATTTTTTTAATGAAGAAGGCTATCATGTTAGCCTCTAATCAAAATCTAAAAGTCGCTGTGGCTTCAAGATCTTTTTCACAAGATCCTTTTTTAAAAACTGAACTTTTAAAAGTATTTTCCAATGTGAAATTCAATGAATCGGGTCGTTCGTTAAAAGATCAAGAGTTGATTGATTTTTTAAAAGAGGCCGACATGGCTATTATAGCTCTTGAAAAAGTGAATGATTCTGTATTGCAGAATTTACCTCGACTGAAACTCGTCAGCAAATACGGAGTAGGTTTAGACAATATAGACTTTTCTGCCCTTGAAAAAAACAATATTAAACTTGCTTGGAAAGGCGGAGTTAATCGCCTGGCCGTTGCTGAATTAGCACTGAGTTTTATAATCGGTTGCATACGTGGTAGTTTTCAGTCTCATCACGAAATTCAATTTAACGAATGGAGCCAATTTAAGGGCCATAATCTGAGCCAAAAAACAGTGGGTATTCTGGGTTTAGGCCATGTAGGAAAAGAACTTGTGCCATTTTTAAAACCATTTAATGTGAAAATACTTGCCTATGATCTGTATCCAAAAAATGAATTTTGTAAACTACATCAGATCGAACAAACGGACTTAGATTCAGTCTTATCAAAGTCGGATGTGATCACGGTACATTTGCCTTTTACTTCTCAAACGAAAATGATTTTAAATGCAGAAAAATTAAGTTTAATGAAACCAAAAAGTTTTTTGATTAACACAGCCCGTGGTGGTCTTGTTGATGAAACAGCTTTGTATAATTTGTTATTCAAAAAGCATATCACTTCTGCGGCTTTTGATGTTTTTGAAATTGAACCACCTATTTCAAATCCGCTTCTTTCTTTAAAGCAGTTTTACTCGACAGGCCATATTGGTGGATCTTCAATCGAAGCCATTCATGCTATGGGGCTTGCTGCAATTGAGGGTTTAAAAAGTGGTGGCCTTACCGCAAGACCTGAAAACTTTTTTAATTATCCGATGTGATCTGTTAAGTTGTATTTTGATTTCCATTCAGGGTCTGAGCAATAAATGCGGTAAACTAATTCCATCGTTTTAAAAGCCTCTAGTGATGAACCTTGTTCAATTTTTTTATTTTTCAAAATACAGTCTGCAAAATACTGAATCTCTTCTTCCCAAGAATTGTCTTCATTATAGCGAATTGTCACTTCTTTGGGGTCTCCACCATCGTCTCCTTTGTTCGAATAACCTATCGTTATTGTTTCTGCACCATAACTTTTAGAACCAGATAATATTCCAGAGAGAGTAATGCTGCCTTTTTCTAAAGAGATTTCTAAATTAAAGCGATGTCTCCATTGCGTGGCCGTTGAATGCAAAAAGGCCACTACGCCACTTTTGGTTTTCATCAGCGCATAAGCATTGTCTTCGACGTCATGATTCCAAAATCCGTTATCAACAAAACTGTGAATTTTTTCAAAATCACCAACAAACATTCGAATCAGATCCACCATGTGAATACCTTGATCCAGCAAAATTCCACCCCCGGCAATCGAACGCTTCGTACGCCAATCGCTGGTGAATGAAATAATTTTTGATTTTCCGTAGACGCCTTTTAAATTAATTATTCGACCAAGCTCTTTCGTATGTACAATCTCAAAAGCTTTTTTTACAGACTCATGATAGCGATGGTTAAACCCGTACATCAGCTTCAGGTTTTTTTGATTTAATTTTTTTTCGATTTGCATCACATCATGGATATCTTTGAGGTCACGACCTGGAGGCTTTTCACAGAACACATGAAGACCTTTTTCTAAACCGGCCCTAGTGACTTCTGCGGCGATGTCATTCGTTAAACACACAAATAAAATATCTAAGTCTTCTTTCAGTAAATCTTTGTAATTTGAAAAAACTCGAACACCTTGATCTTCAGTTGTTTTTGATTCTTTAAATTTAATATCACAAACAGCCACAGTTTCTAAAGCCGGATGAAGATCAATATACTTGCGTCGGCGAATACCAACGACACCGTAGCCTGCAATTCCTACTTTTAGTTTTTTCATCCAAATTCCTTTTTAAATATGAAAATCTTTTTTATAGTTCTGATAAAACAAATCTTCAGTCATATACTTTTCAACTTTTTGTACATCACTTGGAACATCTACGCCCAAACATTGATTGGCTGTTAAAACCAATTTAATTTTTTTCCCGTGCTCAAGAACACGCATCATATCGACTGATTCAATTTTCTCAAGCAATGTCGGAGTCATCTGATTAAATTCAATCAAAAAATGGCGTCTAAAAAAAATCATTCCTGTCTGTTTGAATTTTTTAAAAGAGCCTAAAAATTTTTTTCGACTTGGAATTGGCTCTCTTGAAAAATAGAGTGCATGCTGAGTATCATCCATGACCACTTTCACAGTATTGGGCGATTCAAACTCTTCATCGTTGTGAATTTCACCAATAATATTCACTAAAGGAAGATCGCTGTTGCTCCCCAAGGCATCCAAAGCCTGTTTAAAAACTTCAGGCACGACAAGGGGCTCATCGCCTTGAATCATGGCGACAATGTCAAATTTTGTCTGATTTATTTCTTCAATCTTAAATAAAGCTTCAGCCGTGCGATCCGTGCAACGCTCGTGCTCATGTGCGGTCATAACGGCTTGGCCACCAATGGATTCTACGTAACTAAAAATCTCATGATCAGGAGTTGCAACATAAACTTGATCAAACATTTTACTGAGTTGAACACGCTTGAGTATGTGCCCGATCATGGGTATTCCGCTGATTTTAGCGAGTGGTTTGTTTGGAAATCGAGTGGCCGCCATTCGAGCTGGTATAATCGCTACTGTTTTCATAGTTAAGCTTTCTGGGCTAAAATCCAAGTGTGAGAACTCAGATTATTTTCACTTAAAAATTTTTGAAAAGATTGAATCGCTTGGGGTCCACGTGATTTTAAAACTCTCATAAATTCGGAATCAATCCCACTGTTTAAAACGATATCAACATCTAGTTCACCCGGCGTCCAAATATCAATTTTATGAAAACCGGCACTTATTAGAAGTTTGTGAAACCCATCAACACTAATAAAATTAAGATGATGAGGTGGTGAAACAGCTTTTGATTTTTCTTGTAAAGTCAAAATATCAAAGCCTTCATAACCAAGCCCTGTGAACAGACAATAGCCATTTGGTTTAATTAAGTGAGCAACTGAATTAATAAAAGATTTTAGATCAAAGACATGTTCGATCACTTCCGAACTCATCACTAAATCAAAACGTTTTTTCCACTCATTTGAATTTTCGGCTGTGGAAACTAAAGTCTCAATCCCTTTTTTACGGCATTCAACAGCGCTATTCGAATCGGGTTCTATTGCAAACAATTGTGTTCCAGCCATAGCTTGACCAATTTCGTGTAAAAATAAACCATGTCCTGCGCCCACGTCGCAAATCGTTTTGACGATAATATTTTTATTCTTTATCAAATCTGCAATTTTTTTTGCTTTCGGTTTAAAAAGCTTTTCTTTACGGGCTTCAGCGACACTCGGGAAAAAAATATGAGACCAATATTTTGAAGACTCACTGCCAAAATAAAGTTGATCAAGCTGTTTTTGCGTTGGTCGAGGCGAGCAAAATAAACTTTGGCAATCGCTACATTTTTTGTAGTTATAAGAGTTCTTCAGGATGTGATTGTGAACTGAAGCTGAACCACAGGCCGGGCACGGAATTTCAACAAATTGTGACGAATCCAATGCTTTGCCATCAATCGCACTGAGCTCTAGATAACGATCCAATAATTTTTGAGGTCTGATCTCTTCTTCTTTCATGACTTAAGACTCTTCACTCAACAAGTTCAACAGATACTGACCGTACTGGCTTTTTGAAAGCTTATGCGCGTGCTTCTGAAGCTCGCTTCTTGAAATATATTTTTTTCGATAAGCAATTTCCTCAAGACAAGCAATTTTTAAAGCTGTTCTTTTTTCAAGAGTTTGAATAAAAGTGCTGGCTTCAACAAGACTGTCATGAGTGCCCGTATCCAACCAAGCAAAACCACGCCCCATTTGTACAACATTCAGCTTTTGTTTTTCCAAATAAATTTGATTCAAGTCAGTGATCTCAAGTTCTCCCCTTGCAGATGGCTTGATCTGTTTTGCGTATTCGACAACATGCGAATCGTAAAAATAAAGTCCCGTGACGGCAAAAGATGATTTTGGTTTAACTGGTTTTTCTTCAAGACTTTTTGCTTTTCCATTTTGATCGAACTCGACAACACCGTATCTTTCAGGATCTTGCACACGATACGCAAAGACAGTCGCTCCCTCTTTAAGGGTGGCCGCTTGCTCGACCAGCGCTGCTAATCCGGCTCCGTAAAAAACGTTGTCTCCTAAAATCAAACAGCTGGGCTGACCTTGTAAAAAATTTTCGGCAATCAAAAAAGCTTGAGCCAAACCATCAGGTTTAGGCTGTACGGCATAAGACAATTTAATTCCCCAATTTGACCCATCACCAAGCAGCTGCTGAAACCTGGGCGTATCTTCGGGTGTCGAAATAATAAGTATTTCTTTTAAACCAGCTAACATCAAGGTTGATAAAGGATAATAGATCATCGGTTTATCATAAATCGGTAAAAGCTGCTTACTCACAACATTTGTAGCTGGAAATAAACGAGTTCCCGATCCTCCTGCTAAAATAATTCCCTTCATTTTCGTTCTCCGTAATTTTTTTCCACCCAATTTTGATATGAGCCATCAATAACTTGAGAAATCCATTTTTGATTTTCTAAATACCACTGAATTGTTAGACGTAAACCGGTTTCAAAAGATTCTTGAGGTTTCCATTTAAGCTCTGACTTCATTTTATCCGAATTAATTGCATAGCGTTTATCGTGCCCAAGTCGATCTTTAACAAATTGAATTTGTTCTTGGTATTTTTTATGATCTTTGCGTGGTTTCAGTTCATCAAGTATTTGACAGATTTTTTGGACGATCTGGATATTTTGATGCTCTTCTTGGCCGCCGATATTATAAGTCTCGCCGATTTTGCCTTTTTCTAAAACCAGTTCAATCGCCTTAACGTGATCGATGACATAAAGCCAGTCGCGGATATTTTCACCGGTTCCGTAAATTGGTAAGGGTAAATCGGCTAAAGCATTGCGAATCACAAGTGGAATTAGTTTTTCAGGAAACTGAAATGGACCATAGTTATTTGAACAATTTGTCGTTACAACGGGAAGACCATACGTGTGATAATAAGCTCGCACAAAGTGATCGCTGGCGGCTTTTGAGGCGGCGTAAGGACTGTTCGGAGCGTAGGGTGTTTTTTCATGAAACGCAGGGTCTTTAAGATCTAAACTACCAAAAACTTCATCTGTTGAAACGTGCAAAAAGCGAAAATCTTTTTGTTGTTCTGGGCTTAAAAGTTTAAAATACGATAGACTTGCTTGAAGTAAACTAAATGTTCCTACAACATTGGTCTGCACAAACTCACCAGGGCCTAAGATCGAACGATCGACATGACTTTCGGCTGCAAAATGAATCACTGCCCGAGGTTTTATTTTTTGAAAAACTTCAAAAATTTTTTTTTCAGATCGAATATCTTCTTGAAGCAACTGATATCGCGAATCTTCATTCAGTGAAAC
Organism: Bdellovibrio sp.; assembly: GCA_043747435.1. Classification (GTDB taxonomy): domain Bacteria; phylum Bdellovibrionota; class Bdellovibrionia; order Bdellovibrionales; family Bdellovibrionaceae; genus Pseudobdellovibrio. The sequence goes on from JAYTPD010000009.1 coordinate 8,006, forward strand.
TAAATTATGAATATTTCCCGCGTAAGTTAATTTATCAATATTAAGAATAGGCTCTTGGTATTTTTTAAACCAATTTAAAATAAAATTAGAGCCAATAAATCCGCAGCCACCCGTAACCACAATCATTTAAACCTCAAACAAATCATATTACTGTTCATTAAACTTTCGAAGCTAAATATTTTAATAAAGGCTCTTTAAGATCGGATCTTGACAAGGCCACTTCAATATTGGCGATCAAAAAACCTATTTTATCACCCGCATCGAATCTTTTTGTTTCAAAGCTATAAGCATTTAAATTAGACTTCGAGGCAAGAATATTCATTGCATCGCTCAGCTGAAGCTCACCGTTTGCACCTGGCTTGATTTGTTCTAAGTGTTTAAATATCTCTGAGTTAAAAACATAACGCCCTGGCAAGGCCCACAAAGACGGAGCCTTTTCCATCGCTGGTTTTTCGACAACTGCTAAAACTTTCTGGCCTTTTGATAAATCCTGACCAGCCGAAGGCCCCAAATCAATAATCCCATATTTTGAAACATCTTGCAGCTCAACAGGTAGAACCCAAACACAGCTTGCTTGTGTTTCATTTTGTTTTTGAATCAGATAATTTGTCACATTCGTTGATTTTTCCGAACTGATGGTAATCTCGTCTCCAAGTAAAACGGCGAAAGGCTCTTCACCAATCACAGATTTTGAACACTGAATTGCATGGCCTAACCCCAAAGCATTTTTTTGCCGAATTGAAATAATATTCATATTTTGACGAATATCATGCAGAGATTTCAGAATTTTTTCTTTACCGTCTTTGATCAGTTTTTCTTCAAGTTCAAAAGAAATATCAAAAAAATCTTCAATCGAGTGCTTGCCTCGACCTGAAATTAAAATAATATCTTCGATCCCAGCTTGCATTGCTTCTTCAACCACATACAAAATTGTCGGCTTGTCGACAATCGGCAGCATTTCTTTAGGAATTGTTTTAGTCGCCGGAAAAAATCTTGTTCCTAAACCAGCCGCGGGAATAACGGCTTTTCTTACTTTTTTCATTTCCTAACCTCTTGATGTAAATCGATTCTGTTATCCAAATCGGCCTGTAATATAATTTTCTGTTCTTTGTTGTTTAGGATTCGTAAAAATCTGATTGCTTTCACCAAACTCAATCATTTCTCCTAAGTACATAAATGAAGTAAAGTCCGCTGTGCGCGCCGCTTGATGCAAATTATGCGTCACCATCACAATCGTCACAGATTGTTTCAGCTCGGCAACAAGCTCTTCAATATGAGCCGTCGAGATCGGATCTAAAGCTGACGTGGGTTCATCCAGAAGCAAAATATCAGGTTCAGTGGCCAGCGCGCGCGCGATGCAAAGTCTTTGTTGTTGTCCGCCCGAAAGAGCCGTTGCACTGGAATATAAACGGTCTGAAACTTCACTCCAAAGCCCTGCTTTTTTTAATGAGTCTTCAACTTTTTCATCGATGTAGGATTTTTTTTTGATTCCGCGCACACGAAGTCCATAGGCTATATTTTCATAAATGTTTTTAGGAAAAGGATTTGGTTTTTGAAAAACCATTCCAATTTTCATTCGCACTTCGATCGGATCAATGTCATTTGATAAAATATTTAATTGGTCAGGATAAAGTTTAATTTCACCCTGATACTGGACAGTTCCATACAGATCATGCATCCGGTTAAAGCAACGAAGCAAAGTGGTTTTGCCACAACCAGAGGGTCCGATCAAGGCAGTGATACGATTCTCATAAATAGGCAGGTTCACAGATTTTAAAACTTTTTTATCCGTGTAGCTAAAATCTAAATTAATCACTTCTGCTTTTTTTACCATTTAAATCTCTTTCTAAAACGGTAGCGAATAATAATGGCCGTCGCATTTAAAAATAACGTCATCGTTAACAAGACTAAACCTGCCGCCGCTGCATTCACATGAAATTCTTCCTGAGGTCTAGACACCCAACTGAACATTTGGATCGGCATCACGGTGTAAGGGTCCAATAAACTATGAGGTAAAAAAGCGATAAACGTCAGCGCACCCACAGTGATCAGCGGAGCGGTCTCGCCAATCGCTCGAGACAAAGCGATGACAATACCCGTCATGATACCGCCCGATGAGTAAGGCAAAATATGATTCCAAATCGTCTGCCATTTTGTTGCTCCTAAAGAATAAGAAGCCTCACGAATATGAGAAGGAATTGTTCGAATCGCTTCACGAGTCGTGACAATTATAATTGGTAAAATCAACAAACCTAAAGTCAGTCCAGCCGTTAAAATACTTTGCCCTAGATGCATTCGGTACACAAAAAAACCTAAAGCCATTAAACCGTAAGTTATTGACGGAATACCGGCCAAATTCAAAATATTAATTTCAATCAGCTGAGTCCAAAAATTCTTTTTTGCGTACTCTTCTAAAAAAATACCTGTGGCAACTCCTAAGGGAATCGCTAAAAAAGTTGTCACAAAAACAACGAATAAACTTCCCACCCAAGCCGCATAGATACCGGCTTTTTCAGGAAATCTTGAAGCAAAAGAAATAAAAAATTGCGGCGAAATACGGGGCCAGCCCGTGATGGCCATATCCACCATTAAACTAAGTAAGGTCACAAGCGCAAAAAAAAGCGTAAAAATCCCGATCATCCGAAAAATAGAATCTTGACGCTTCAGCCGGATCACTTGTTGTTTTAAATTTACTTTTTGATTTTCTAGAGTCATTTATATTTTTGTTCCATACGAGATCTAATTCGCTGACCAACTAAATTAAAAAACAAAGTAAAAATCAATAAAACTAAACCTGCCACATAGATCGTTCTGTATCCAACTGAACCTTGAGGAAGGTCACCTTGACTAACTTGCACGATGTAAGCAGTTAAAGTTTGAGTCGAATGCAGCGGATTAAAAGAAATTTTTGGCTGCAGTCCTGCGGCTATCGCTACCACCATGGTTTCCCCTAGCGCTCGAGAAATTCCAAGCACATAAGCCGAAGCGATTCCCGAAAAAGCCGAAGGAAATATCACACCGAAGGATGTTTGAAACTGAGAAGCCCCCATTGCAAGACTTCCTTCACGCAAATAAAGTGGCACAGCCCGCATGGCATCTTCCGACAAACTGCTGATGTAGGGAATAATCATAATCCCCATGACTAAACCCGCACTCAGAGCATTAAAATTTTCAATATCATCAAATATTTTTTGTAAAAGCGGCGTCACAAATAACAAGGCAAAATAGCCGTAAACCACCGTTGGAACCGCGGCTAAAAGTTCAAGCAATGGTTTAAAAAACTCCCGTGATCGATTCGAAGCGTACTCGCTTAAATATACAGCCGTGATTGTTCCAAAGGGAATGGCCACTAGCAAAGCAATCAGTGTGGTCAATAAAGTTCCACTGACCAGATTCATGATTCCATACTGTGCGTCTTCAAAAAGTGGAGTCCATTCATGGTCTAATAAAAAATGACTCATCGAAACTTCTTTAAAAAAAGGCAGCGCTTCAGAAAGCAAAGTCCAAATAACCCCAAACGTAATCAACACCGAACTCATCGCGCAGATCAGTAATAGCCAACGAATCAATGATTCTTTAAAATCACGAAAACGTCTTTTAAAACTCTGAGGGGTTGAAAATTCAGATTTAATGGCGACCATAGTCATCTTGGTATCTGGTAATATCATCTTCGCCGAAGTATTGACCCACTTGAACTTCGATAAATTCAACAACTGAATTTGTTCGATTGAACAAACGATGTTTGCTGTTTTGCGGAATAAAAATATGCTCGCCTTGCTTCAATATAATTTCTTTATCATCAAGGACAACAAGCGCTTCACCTTTAATCATCACCCAATGCTCAGCACGCTTGGCATGAGATTGATAAGACAACTTTTGATTTGGTTCAACCCGAATAATTTTAGATTTAAAATAACTTTCGTCTCGCAAAATTTCAAAGCGACCCCATGGACGATTTTCAAAAACATGCTCGGACACAATTTTTTGATCTTCAACTTTTAAAGCTTCCACCAGCTCTTTAATTTTTTGCGACTCGCCTTTTTTACAAATCAGCAATGCATCCGCTGTATCCACAACAATCAGATCATCACTGCCAACAATGCCATATTTCTTTTTCTCTTTTGAAAAAACTGAATTTCCTTTTGCAGAAATCTGAACGGGTCTTTTCTTTAAACCAGCAGCACCAAACGAATAGCCCTCGGTCACTTCATCCAAAGCGTCCCAAGATCCCACATCGCTCCAACCAATATCACAAGGCACGCAGCGAAGCTCTTTTGAAGTCAGCTTTTCAAGAATCGCATAATCAACTGAAATATTTTTGATGCTTGAATAAATCTGTGAAAGATTTTTTAAATCAGTTGATAACTGCGAGATCAAATTCCAAATATCCGGCTCGTGTTTTTTAAACAACTCAATCATCTGAGAAACTTTAAAAACAAAAATACCCGCATTCCAAAAATAATGACCATCGGCCACAAAAGCCTGGGCTTTTTCATAAGTTGGTTTTTCGTGAAACCTAAGGACTTCTGTCGCTTTTTGGGTATTCAACGCACGCTCTTTCACTTGAATATAACCAAAGCCCGTCTCGGGGCCGCGCGGTTGAATTCCAAGAGTCACCACATAACCTGCATTCGCCGAATCAACAGCGGCTTCAAGTGCTTTTTCAAATTCTTCATTTTTCAAAATCAAACTGTCTGATGGAAAAACTCCAACAATTTGATCACTGCGCCCGGTGATTTCTAAATAACGACAACTTAAGGCCACAGCTGCTGCTGTGTTTCGACTGAAAGGTTCATAAAGAACTTTTTCGATTTGTAATTTATTTTGTATGATGTCTCGTTCTGTCATGTCTTTTAGTTTTTCAGACGTGATCAGAAGTCCTCGACCAAATTTTTGTAGGCGCTCGATTGTTAAAGTTTGCAATGGCTTTTCAAGAAGCTCACAAAACTGTTTTGGAAACTGAGTTCTTGAAAGGGGCCAAAGCCTTGTGCCACTGCCACCACTCAAAATAACAGGAATTATTTTCATAGGTTTAAGTTGCCTTTTTTCACAGGAGGTCGCAAGAATTTTGGCTTTAAGATTGCTTTAAGATAGTTTGAGTAGAAATAAAGAGTCAAATAGGCACTGATAAGAGTCCTAATGACTTGAAATGCTTCGTTTATAACCAAACTAGGGGGATATTATGTTAAAGAATCTGATTGTTTTGTTCGCAATGGTTTTAACTAGCCATGAAGTGTTTGCACAAAATGTTGAGATCCGCGGAGTTCGCGTTGCGGGATCTGGTTGTGGCCCTACAACTGCAACGGCTTCGATCACTTCAGATGGCCAAATACTGTCTGTTTTATTTGATAATTATATCGCAGAAATTGGAACAGGTTCAGCCAATCCAAACGCTCGCGTTTCACAAAAAGATTGTCATGTTTTAATCGATGTTGATGTTCCAGCGGGCTTGCAATACGCGATAGCGCAAACGGATTACAACGGTTTTGCAGCGTTACCTGCAACGGCATTTGGATACCACCGTTTTACGCATATTATTCCAGGAGCTCCGATTGCTTCAACCCGAGAAGCTCAGCTCAAGGGACCACTGGCAGACAACTATTCTGTGACCGTATTACAAAAGCCCGGTCGCATGACGTATTCAACTTGTAATCAAAGACAACAAACAATTGATTTATTTTCTCAGTTGATGGTGAGCTACTTGCCGAACACAAAAGATCGCACAAAAGCTCAAATTAATTTAGATTCAGTCGACACAGGCGTAAACTCGACATTTAAATTAAGCTGGCGTCCATGTAGATAAATGTTTAAGATCAGAGGCTGTGGAAGATTTTTTTAAACAGCTTCTGATCAAAATTTTAAGTTACGTGGTTTTTTTATTCATCATGTTACTGATTTCATTTAGCGCAATGACCGGAGAATTCCCACCGCGGTTCAGTTCGATTAAAACTCAGATCGATAACCTGAAAGAACTTAAACAAAACTATTCTTTACTTCTCAAAAAAACCGCTGAAAAATTGAAAAATTCTGAAGCTGAAGCAAACGAAAAAAATTCTCAATCGAATTCACAAAAAATCTCAATCACTAATCAAGACGCGAATGAGCTTTCACAACTGCTGAAAGATATACGGATGGATCAGCTTAGACTTCACAACCAAATCGAAACATTAACTGAACAAAATAAATTATTACTGCAACGACTGAGTCCGCAGCCTTCAAAATAAACTTTTTGTTTTTCGAATTTCAACAACAAAGCCTTTGATCTGCTCTTGAATATAATCCATTCGCTGAATCACTGAATTAAAATCTTTTTCTTTTTTTAAGGCATACTTCACATCTTTTAAAGCCTGTCGAGCGCCTTCAATTGAAAACTTGTCTCTGTAAAGTAGTTTTCGAATTAAAAAAGCATTTTCGACATCTTTTTTAGTGTAAAGTCTTTGATTGTTTGATGCTTTTTTGGGTTTTAATAAATCGAACTCTTGCTCCCAGTAACGAAGCACATACTGTTTGATATCCAATAAATCAGCGACGTCTCCGATTTTAAATCCAAAGCGATCTGGAATCGAAGCAATTTCATCCATCAACATTTGATCGATCAAAACATTTGGTAAGTTGTTAGATTCCGCTTTGACTTCACCCGAAGACTGCACTTCAACTTGAGCAGGAAGTAAAAATTTATCTTCAAGTGAAAGTTCAACTTCAGTCGTATTATTCGTCGTCATCTTCATCGTCCTTTAAGTGAGCGTACTCTTCACCGTTTAACATCGCTTTAAGAACTTGGCTGGGTCTAAAAGTCAGAACTCGTCGAGCCGAAATTTTAATTTGTTCACCGGTCTGAGGATTGCGTCCGATGCGCTCGTTTTTTCCACGCACTAGAAAATTTCCAAAACCAGAAATTTTAACTTTTTCACCATTTTGTAAAGTTGATTTCAAAGAATTAAAAACCATCTCGACAAGCTCACTGGCTTCTTTTTTTGAAAAACCAATCTTCTCATAGACCTTTTCAACAATATCCGCTTTAGTTACAGTTGAATGTCCGACGTTCTGTCCTGCCATGAGAGTTTTTCTCCTTAAGAATCATTTAGACCACATAAAAAGCCTAGCAAGTCTTTGAAATGAATCAAGTTTTTGAAACTTATATTTTGAAATAGCGCTTAGCGCAACGTTGCTTTTACAGACTTTTGCGCAGCATCCACTATTTTTTGACTTAAACTTGTTAATTCCACTTCGGTTAAAGCGCTTTCAAGATTTTGAAAAGAGGCTCTTAAGGCCACAGATTTTTGACCTTGAGGAAGTTTATCCCCTTCATAAATATCAAAAACAGTTAGTTCTTTTAAAGCGTTTCCGCAGGCTTTCTTGGCTTCTTTTATTAAATCGCCGACGCCTTGTTTTGATTCCATCACAAAGGCAAAATCGCGCTCAACGGGCTGAAATTTAGAAAGAGCTTTGAACTTAAGTGGACGAGGCTGACCTTTTAAAATTTGATCAAGATCAAGTTCAGCGATCGCCATCGGCACACGCACTTTTTCTTCGGCAAGTACTCCGGGGTGTAATGATCCAATGAAGCCCACACTGCAACCTTCAACAATCACTTCAGCCCATTGGCCTTGATGAATAAAGATGGGACAAGCTTTGTTTGAAACAAACGAGTAGGCCGAAATTTGCAAAGCTTGAAATAATTTTTCAATCACTGTTTTGATTTGATAAATCTGCGGCGTCTTTGTTGTAAAAACACTTTGCTTGTCGCCCCAACCTATCAACGCAAGTCTTCGATTTTCTTGATAACCTGATTCATTTTTAAAAAACACCGGACCCACTTCAAATAAAGAGCCCACTTGATTTCCTGAGCGAATATTATCCAGGGCATTTTTCCAAAGTCCTAAAGAAAGTTCGCGTCGCATGATATTTAATTCTTCATTTAACGGATTCTTAAGTTGAATGGCTTTCGCGTCTGTTTTTAAACCTAAAGAATTCCAAACTTGAACGTCTGTGAGCATTTTTGTTTCTAACGTCTGGCTGGTAAAAGCATAATTAATAGCTTGATGAAAGGAAGATGATCGAATGATCGCTGAAACTTTTTGGTTCATCATATAATTTGCGTCATGAGCTAAAGGTTCAGAGCGAAGTGCAGGAATTGATTCTTGAATATGTTCGTAGCCATGAAGCCGCGCGTACTCTTCAACCAAATCCATATCTTGTTCAAGATCGAAACGAAACAACGGAGGCGTCATTAAATAGTCGCCCGCTGATTTTTCTTCAACTTTGATTTGCAAACCTTTCATATATTTAAGGAATAACTGGGGATCAGCTGCGTAACCTAATCGATCGCTCACTTTTTGAATATTGATCGAAATGGGTTTTCGAATAACGGGCTTTGATTCAATGTTGTAAGCTTCTGCAAAAGCTTCGCCCCCAGCAACTTGCAAAATTAATAAAGCTGCTCGATCGCTTAAAGCCAAAGCCGCACTTTGATCAACGCCTCTTGAAAATCGATAAGCTGAATCCGTATCAATCCCATGCAGCCGAGATGATTTTCGAACCGACATCGAATTAAACGATGCACTTTCTAAAAAAATATTTTTTGTTTTTTCAGAAACTCCAGAATTCATTCCACCGATAACACCCGCTAAAGCCACAGCCGAAGTCGAATCACAAATTAAAAGCTCTTCGCCCTTCATGGTTAAATCGACTTCTTTAAGAGTTTTAAATTTTTCGTTTTTTTCGGCACGACGCACTTGGATTTTAGCGCCTTTAATGAGATCGGCATCGAAAGCGTGAAGCGGTTGTCCCATTTCAAGCATCACGTAGTTTGTTACATCAACGATATTATTAATCGAATTTTGACCGACTGATTCTAAACGTTTTTTAAGCCACTGTGGGCTTGCGCCCACAGTGATGTTTGCAAAGTAGCGTCCTGTGTAACGTGGACACAGTTCTTGATCCAGAACTTCAAGCTTGATTTTACTTTGTGTCGAAGTCGAACTGAATTTTGTTAAAACTTCAGGAGGTCGAACAGGTTTATTCAGCAAGCAACCCAATTCGCGGGCTAAGCCAAAATGACTTAAACAGTCTGCGCGGTTTGGAGTTACTTTCAGTTCAAAAGTCACATCATCATAACCAGCAAATTCAGCGTAATTTTGGCCGACAGTCGCAGAAGAATCTAAAATTAAAATGCCCTCAGAAGTATCGGCTAAGCCTAATTCTTTTAATGAACAAAGCATTCCGTTACTTTCAACATCACGAATTTTAGATTTTTTTATCGCAAAATTTCCCGGCAAGACAGCCCCCGGTAAAGCCACGACGACTTTATCACCTGCTTTGTGATTTTGTGCGCCACAAACGATTTGTTCGATTTTTCCATTCCCAATTTCAACTTGGCAAAGCGATAATTTATCTGCATTAGGATGTTTATCTTTAATCTGAATATGTCCCACAACCACATATAGAAAATCAGACGCACGATTTTGAATCTCTTCAACTTCAAGACCCGCTTTCGTTAAGACATCGGCAAGCTCTTGCGGATTTTTTAAATAGCTTTGAACATCGACAAAATCATTGATCCATTTTAAAGAAATTTTCATCGTCACTAACCTTTATTAAAACTGTTTTAAAAATCTGACGTCATTAGCAGGAAACAACCGAATATCATCAACGCCGTACTTAATAATGGCCATACGCTCAACACCAAATCCAAAGGCAAAGCCTTGCCACTTTGGATATTCAATTTTTGCAAATTCAAAAACTTTTGGATTTATTAAGCCACATCCACCAATCTCAATCCAACCAGATTGTTTACACAAAGAACAGCCTTTGCCTTTACAAATCGGGCACGAGCAATCGACTTCGGCCGAAGGCTCTGTGAACGGAAAAAAACTGGGGCGAAATCTTGTTTTAAGTCCAGGCCCAAAAAACTCTTTCACAAAAAAAGAAATCGTGCCTTTAAGATCAGACATCGAAACTTTTTCGTCGACACACATACCTTCAATTTGATGAAAATTTGGCAAATGCGAAATATCGCTATCGACTCGAAAAACAGAACCCGTTCCTATAACACGAAGCGGAGGTTTTTCGTTTTCAAGACAGTGAATTTGAATCGGAGACGTATGTGTGCGAAGCACATGAGTTTCATCAATAAAAAATGTATCTTGCATATCGCGCGCGGGATGATTTGGCGGAATATTTAAGGCTTCAAAATTATAGTAATCTTTTTCAATCAGCTGACCTGTTCGCAAACTGTACCCCAAGCGTGCCATGATCGAAAAAATTTCATTCGTCACACGCGAAACAGGATGCTCTTTACCAATCTCGTCATCTGTTGTGGGTAAAGTTAAATCCAGCTTTTCATTCAGCATTTGAGCTGAGATCTCTTGATTTTTTAAATTTAATTCCGCCCTCTCATAAGCGGCTTCAAGTTCTGATTTCACTTCATTCACTAATTTTCCAAAAAGTGGTTTTTCTTCTTTGGGTAAAGTGGCCATCAGCTTCATGGCCTCAGTGAGCGCTCCGGTTTTTCCAAGAAACTGAACCTTGAAACCATAAAGGTCTTGTGAATTTTGAGCCGATTGAAAGGCTTTGATAGCATCGAATTTAATAAGATCTAATTTTGATTGCGACATGGATCTTATTATGTGAAGTATTTTTAGTCTTTTCAAGGGTTTAGCACTGTGATAGTGTGCATTGTGGCGCATAAAAATAAGCAAAATTACAGTCCCTACAAAGCTCGCAAAGAAAAAGTCGGCCACAGCCTTAATACGTCGCCAGACTCAAGTGCTGCAGAGGGTACACTTCGAGCCAAACGCGACTTCAAGCCTGAAAAAGTTTTTTCAGTTGAAGAGGCCAATGACCGCCTTGAGGATTTATTTCGCAATCATGATTTTTCATGCTCGCACACAGAGCGAAAAAAACTGGCTGAATTTTATTTTTTATTGATGAAAAATCAAGAGCATCAAAACTTCACCCGACTGCTTAAAATAAAAGATATCGCAATCAAACATTTTATTGATTCCATGATGATCACCGAACTCATTGATATTCAATTTCCGCTGCTAGATGTGGGAACAGGCCCTGGCTTTCCAGGAATTCCATTGAAAATTCGCTATCCTGAACAAAAAATTTTACTTGCAGAAGGTGTTCAAAAACGTGTCGAGTTTTTAAAAACAGTTCGTCATGATCTGCAACTTAAAAATTTAGATATTATCGGTCGTAACATCAACCCCTACTTTGTCTACCCCGTTCAAAGTGTGATCACGCGCGCGGTTGAAGATATTCCGAACACTTTAACAAATGTACTGAGCTGCTTGCAAGAAGGCGGTTTTGTGTATTTTATGAAAGGCCCTGGAGTTGATCCTGAAATTGATATGGCAAAATCAAAGATGTCTAGCTATTATCGGCTTGAAAAAGATATCGCGTATGATTTAAAACACACACAAAACCATCGAAGACTTGTCGTCTATCGAAAAATCAAAAATGCCCCTTTACCCGAAGATCTCGAAGAAGAAGTTGAATGAAAATCACAGAAATAACCTCTGCTGTTAATCCACAATTTAAAATATTTAAATCTTTATTAAGTTCAAAAGGAATTAAAGAGCATCAGCAGTTTTTTCTGATGGGTGAAAAGCTTGTTTCAGAATTCTTAAAAAATCCCTTAGCTGATTTTAAAATTGAGTTTATTGTTACTTTTGAAAGCCTTGCTTTTAAGACTGACGAAAAAGTAACTCTCTTAAAAAAAGAACTCTTTAAAGAACTCGATGTAATGGGAACTCACTCTGCGATGTTGGTTTTATCTTATTCAAGCTTTAAAGAAAAAAACTTAAATGATTTACCGAATGGTCTTGAAATTATTTGCCCACTGGGCGACCCACGTAATTTAGGCGCACTGGCGCGCACAGCTTTAGGCTTTCAAGTGAATCAGTTTATCTTAACACAAGAAGCGGCTCATCCGTTTTTACCCCAAGCGATCAAAGCTTCGTCGGGCGCTTGTTTAAAGATCCAATTTTTTATCACTCAACAAAAGCTTTGCGATTTACCCTTAACGGCATCGAATTATGCACTTGAGTTGCATGGTACAGATTTGGCAAAAGTTAAATGGCCACTTCATTTAAGACTTTGGCTGGGCGAAGAGGGCTCTGGGCTTGGTCTGAGTGAACTGCAAAAAAAAACGATGCACTTTATTCATATACCGACTCAAAATATTGAATCTTTGAATGCAACCGTTTCTGCAAGTTTGGCTTTATGGGAGTATTTTAAATCTTCTTCGAAGACTGAAATAAAATAATATCTTCGATAATACTTTTTACTTTATCTTTTTGAGCATCATTAAGGTTCATAAACTCGAGCCCCAATAATGATGTCGCTTCATTTCGATTCATAAAAAATCGCACAATGGCTTCAACTGTAATTTCAGCACGTTTGTATATTTGGAATTGAATTTTAACTAGATCATTTCTTAAAAAAAGAAAGTTTCCTTTATCGATAATTTCTAATCGTATTCCAGAAAATGAAATATCAATCACATTGCATTTGATCATGTGAAGACTTTTAATGTCCCCCATAATACTTGATGACTGGGTCCATTTTTTAGGGACTAAATGTCGCGATTCTTTTCTTCTTTTAAGTTGAATTACTTTCGAATTCATATCGAAGTAATATTTATTCTGAGTTTTCTTCAGATTTGTTTTGATAAAGTAGACATCGGTGCCTAAATTAAATTTGATCGACACTTCTTTTTCAAGATCAGCTTTAAGATCGAAAAGCTCTTTATTTAAAAAGGCTTTCTTATCAAGAATAAGATCAATTTGTGCTTTGATTGGATTAGGATAAGTTTCAACTTTAAAAACCAAAAGCGCTTTTTTACTGAATGCATGTTGAATAGCTAATACAGATTCACTCTCAGGCAGTTCATTTAAAAATTCAACAATATCTACAGCCATCTTATTTAATCATCCAAACTTTATAAAAAGCTTCGATGACAATTTTAAAAGTCATCTTACTTTCGCCAACACGTCGGTCTTCAAATCGAATCGGTACTTCTTTAATTTTATATCCATTCTTTTGGGCTTTGTATTTAAGTTCAATCTGAAAACTATAGCCATTTGATTGAATCTGGTCGAGACCAATTTTTTCTAAAACTTCCGAGCGCCAACCGTTAAAACCACCTGTCCAGTCTTGAACAGGATAACCTAGCACAAAGCGCGAATAAAGACTGCCACCACGAGAAATTATTTTTCTGATGAGGCCCCAATTCACTGTTTCTCCACCGGGAACATAACGAGATCCACAGACAACATCCTGTGTATCCAGCTCGTTTAATAAAACCATCAAATCTAAAGGACGGTGCGAAAAATCAGCGTCCATTTCGACTAAAGCCTTGAAGTTATTTTCGAGTCCCCATTTAAATCCAGCTAAATAAGCTTGGCCCAGACCATTTTTTTGTTTCCGCACAAGTAAATGAACCCGTTGATTTTTTTCGCTGTAACTCTTCACAAAATCAGCTGTTCCATCCGGAGAAGAATCATCCACAACCAAAACTTCGAAAGCATGCTCGAGCTTCATAAGTTCAGGTAATAATAATTGAATGTTATCAATTTCATTGTAAGTGGGAATAATCACAAGTTTTCGCATTGAATGAGGATCCATATATTAATTAAAACATGGAATTAAATCGAAAGTCACGTTTTGGGGAGGCTCGGTCCAATAGCTTAGCATAAAACCGCCACCACCCGAGCCTGTTAACTTCACAGCTTGAGCTCCGGCCTTCATCAATATCTTTTGATGGCTTTTTACAGCGTCGTTGACAAGGCCCCATTGAACAAAACATTCATGGGACTTATTAAGTGCTTGGATCCAGTTCTGATTGGTTTGACTGTTTTCATCTTTTTGGCCCAGCAGTATTTTAAAAATCTCAACGGATTGTTTCATTTTCTGGTCAATTGATTGCGCCAAAACCGGATTTTCTAGAAACAGATTTTTAACTTGTTCAACGCAATCTTTGGTTACACCAATTGCGCCCGTATGAGATAAATAAAGTTTTGGTCGCGCTTGGATATGCAAGACCTGAAAAGATTTTTCGCGACTAAACAGCAAAGCTTGATTATTTAAAGTCACAGCGACATCCACACCACTGCTTTCGCCATGAAACAAATTTTCTAAATCTGTTGCAAAACTGTATTGATCGGAATCTTTGATATACCCCCAAGTTGAAAAAAGCCGCGTCAATGCTACACACAAAGTCGCCGAAGCACCCATCCCTGCACCAAATAAAATATGAGATTCGAACTCGAGTCGCCCTTTTAAATCCTGCCTTTGCAGACTGAGCTTCTCCAAAACACGATCAATCACAGACCAGATAATTTGATCTAATTTAAGATGACTTGAATCTTTAAATGAAATGATTAATTCAGAGTCTTCGTAGGTGTAATTTAAGTTCAAATAACGTGAGCGCAAAGGAAAAACGATGGCTTCCCCGCCTCGCAGTACAGAGTGTTCTCCGGCTAAGATCCACTTTCCGCAGACCTGAATTTTTTGGTTAGTCGTTAAGTTTTTCAAGAACACCTTCGTCTGTCCAAATGGACGTCACGTTTCTGAATTTTGCAATGACATCAAAATAGTGGGCTTTTTGATCCAGTCTGTAAAGTAGATGAATATTGCTGCCGGCATCCATCGTGATTAAAGGACCATCTTTTTTGATCATCCACATTTGATGAAGCTCGGTAAGCACTTTGAATGTGATTTGATTCATGTACATAAAAGCAGGCTTTGAAGTGTGAAACAAAAGATGCATGTCCCAAAACTCATTCCAGCAAATTTCAAACGCCTCGGGCCAATTTTCGCTTTTTAAAGCGTGGATTAATTTTTTTAAATGCTCATCAGCGCGCTTTGGACGTCCATTAAATAAATCCGAACTTAACACCCGAAGATGAGCTTCACTTGAGGTCACCGTTTTAATTTTTTCATCGCATAAAATCACTTGGTGTTTTAAGCTTTCATAAGGAAGTTGTATTTTTTCACAACCGGCTTCGCTCCACAGAGCCCATGGGCTAAAGAACGAGCGACAAGAAGATCCTGAACCTTTTTGCGATAAGCTCGCAAGATCTTTCATCTGATATGTGCCCTTGGACACAACCGCATTTTGAACAGCCCATTCGTGCAAAGCCATCGTCAAAGCCGCAAAGCTTGAAGCCGAGCTTGCTAAGCCGCAATCAGAGGGAAAGTTATTCGCTGATTGAATTTCAAAAAAATAATTTATTTTAAATTCTTTTTTTAAAAAACTAAAGTGAGATAAATATTTTTGAAGTCCTTTTTCAGAAAGAACAAGGGGTCTTAAGTCTGAGCGTACGTACATCGACCACTGGTCTGTTTTTAAGTTGGGATTGGGCTGAATACGCACATAAGTTCTTAGTTTTTCAAGTGTAAACGAAAATGACGAGTTCGTGGGACGATTCGCCTGAGAATCAAGCTTACCCATATACTTGATCAAAGCAATATTCGAAGGTGCCGAGGATTCAACCCACATAACGAACTAATCCTTCTGCTAAATCATCTACTGACGCTTGAATATTTATTTTTTTTATTTTGAGTTCATTCAAGATGTCATTTTTGTGAGCTCTGTAAAAAAAGACAATCATCACATCAGCACCAAGTGCACCACATGGTTTGACAGTTAAAACATTTTTAATTTCCTGCAAATCTGCTTGAATATTTAAAGCGTTTTCATGGGTTAGGTTGTTTTTATTCAAAATATTTGACCATTCTTTCAAAGAATTTAAAAAGTTTTGTTGATCGTTTTTTTTAAAGGACTCTATGACCTTATTTGAAAAACGAGGCAAATCTTTAATTAACTCTAAGTTTAAGTTTTTCAAATGATCATGGGTTGCGATTTTAATCCCCGTTGAAATAATAAAAAAATCAAGATCTGGAAAAGGCCAATCAAAATTTTTGTAAATTTGATTTTTAGAATCAGCCCAAGCGATACCACCCAAATATTGAAAAATAAGATCAATCCCACTTGGTTTTATTTTTTCATTTGAAAAAAAATCAAGATACTCATCACGAATTTGCTGAATTGTTTTTTTTTCCTTGAGCAAGTCAGGAAGAATCACAGCGAAATATTCGGCCGTTGATTTTCCAAACCCACCTTTAATGTTTTGAGTCTTGTAAGGATCTTCAAAATAAATGTTGAAATCCAACTGATGCTTCGTCAGATACCGCGAAGCTGGGCTATGATGATGGAGTTCCATTTTTTGTGTTTGATCTGCATCGTAACTGATTCTAAAGCATGGATTTGTTGCAAGACCAAGGGCTTCTCCGCCGACTAAAACCGAGTATTCGCCGACTAAAAATGTTTTACTAGGGACAAAATAGTTCATTTAGGCTTGAGTTTGCTTACGCATATCATTCAAAACTTCAACCGCATTCGAAAGTGAAATACGCTTTCGAAGAGCTAAAATTTCTTCAAGTTTTTTAACTACAAAAGGCATTTCTTTTTCAGTTGCACCAGCTCCTAGCGAAAGATTCTTTATGTGGAGCTTCATATGACCTTCAATAATGCCCACAGTGGTTAAAGCGCGCAACGCGCCTAAGTTTTGAACCAGGCCGACGGCTGCAAGAATTTTTGAAAGTTCATTTGCTGAATTAATATTTAAAATCTTCATCGCTAATTTAGCCGTTGGATGAAGAGTTGTGACTCCTCCGACGGTGCCGACGATCAGCGGAGCTTTTAATGTTCCAATCAGTTGAGTTCCTGATTTACGCCATTTTGTGATCGAACGATATTTTCCGTTTGCGCAGGCATAGGCGTGCAGCCCGGCTTCAACAGCGCGCCAGTCATTTCCTGTCGCAATCAGGATCGGATCAATTCCGTTAAGAACGCCTTTGTTGTTCGTCGCAGCTCGATAAGAATCAAGTTCCGCAAACCGAGAAGCCTCTTCAATTTTTTCAGCAAGTTCGGCCTCAATATGATTCATCACAACTGTTGCTTGAGTTAGTTTTGAATCAACAAGATTCGAAAGAATACACATCGTTACTTTTTCAGATGTAAAATTTTGCAATGGCTCTTTAAGGTACTCACAAACTTGATTAATCATGTTTGCGCCCATCGCATCACAAGGATTCATCAAAACATGCACGATGGCCATATCAAATCCATCGCCGCGATCGAGTCTTCTGATTTGAATTTCAGTTACACCGCCACCACGAGCCACCAGCCCAAAAGCAACTTCTCGGTTGACCAAATCTATCAGGAAATCTTTTTGTCGCAAAATTGCAGCTTCAAAAGTTTTAAAATCTTTCACTTTTGCAAACTGAATTTGTCCGATGATATTTTCGCCAATCACTTCGGTTGTGATTGAACCGTTTTCTCGAACCCATTTCGCTGTTTTACTAGCTGCTGCAATAATTGAAGTCTCTTCAACGGCCATCGGAATTAAAAAATCTTTTTGATCAATTTTAAAATTCGTAGCTACACCCAAAGGCAGCTGAAAATAGCCGATCACATTTTCAACAAATTTTTCAGCCAAAGCCGTGTCTTGCAAACCACCCGTCTTTAAATAATTTTGGTCTGATTCAGAGATCAATCCAACTTCTAAAAGAGATCTTAATCTTTCGTTTAAATTAAGTTTTGAAAAGCCTTGGAATATTTCAGATAATTTTTTATTTTTTACTTGAGGCATGTCCACACCTTTTTGATAAGGAACTCATCACATTTTCTCATACCTGTGCAAAAGAGAGCTACTTTTAATTGATCATCAAATTTTTTCATGACTTTCAACACTTCTTCTTGGTTTGAGACAGCGGCTTTCATTAAAGGCTGCGCAAGACCGACGGCACGAGCCCCCATAGCTAAGCACTTCGCTGAATCCACGCCAGATCGTACACCGCCTGAGGCCCAGATCGGATGAAATAAAATTGATGCTTGCATCTCAAGAAGTAAATCGACAGTTGACGAGCCCCAGTCTTTAAAAGCTTCGACTTCATCAAGACCAAGCCCCTTCGATTTTTGCCGAGCGGCTTCGATCAAAGCCCAGTGTGTTCCGCCATGACCTGATAAATCCACAGCGCGCACGCCAACTTCAAAAAGTTTTCTAACAATTTCTTCATTTAAACCAAAACCCACTTCTTTAACAAGAATTGGAATTTCAGAAGCGCGAACAAGTTTTTCAATGGCTTTAAGTCCACCTTTAAACTGAGCTTTGGTTTCATCTTGAAAAACTTCTTGCAAAGGATTTAAGTGAACAAACAAAGCGATCGCATCCAAAGATTTTGTGACTTGTAAAATTTGTTCAACGGGATGTTGTATGAGTTCAACTAAGCCAATATTTGAAATAAATTTAAGTTTGGGAACTTGTTTTTTAATTTGATCCCACTCTTTAATCGCATTGATATCCGTCAGTTCGCGTCTTTGAGAACCCACGGCCATCATCCAATTCATTTTTTCTGCAGCTGTCGCTAAATTTAAATTAATTTGCAAGCTTTGTTCATGCCCCGCAGTCATCGAAGAAACAAAATGCGGAGACGCAAATTCATGTCCTAAAATATGAGTGTTGATATGCACTTCATCAAAATTTATTTCGGGAAGGGCTTGATGCTGAAGTTTAATACGATCAAATCCAGGGTTAACAAGCCTTTGGCTGATCGGATCATTCGCTAAACGGATGTGATCTTTTTTTCGATTTTCAAAGTCTTCGGTCGGTGAATTCATCAGTACTTTATACTCTTTAAAATAAAAAAGGCGAGTTCAAAGAGCTCGCCTTTTTTAAAATTTAAACAAATGAATTTATTTAATAGCGTGTTGGCAAAGAGACGTAAATGCAGTTCCATCTGTGATCGCTAAGTCTGCTAAAACTTTTCTATCCAAAGTTATGCCAGCTTTAATCAGACCACCAATTAAACGCGAGTAAGTCGTTCCATTTAAACGAGCGGCTGCGTTGATACGTTGATTCCAAAGCATACGGAAATTACGCTTCTTCATTTTTCTATGCTTGTACGCGAATGCCATACCACGGTCATTTTTTTCAACCGCATGAGTGTATGAACGCGAACCCGCTGAATAATAACCTTTTGCTCTTTTTAATACTTTTTTGTGGCGACGACGATTTGTCATCCCCGATTTTACACGTGCCATCGTCTCTCCTTAAAAGCCAAATTGGCGCTTCACTTGAAGCATGTTAGCATCGTCAACAAGAATCACTTGTCCGAGATGACGTTTACGTTTTGAACTCATGTGTGAGTTCAAGTGGCGCATTCCAACTTGTTTGCGTTTCACTTTGCCGCTTTTAAGAACGCGCATGCGCTTCTTTGCACCCGAGTGCGTTTTCATGGTTACCTTCCTCCGACAGGGCGAAAACTCAAGAATTGAGTTTTTCTTTGTGGCTCAGCTGTCAGCCTTAATTTTTCAGTCTTATAGAATTAAGATTTTTAGCTCAAAAAAGCAAGCCTTTTAAGGGCTTACGGAGGGCTCATGAAGTTTTTTTGAAAAGTCTGCTAAATAGATGAATAAATTGAACATTTTTAGATCAAAAGATTAAAAATGATTAATGTCCATTTAATCTCAGTTTAAATGAAATAGTCTATATTAATCACTGAAGACAAACGATAACCCGATCTAAACTTAGGAGGATCATATGAAAATCGTATCAATCATCGTATCTCTAGTAGCTGTTTCTGCATTCGCTAACCCAACTGCTCCAGCAGCAACTGCGGCAACTGACGCAGCAAAAAAAGTTGAAGCAACTGCAACAACAACTAAAGCTGCTGTTACAACAACTGTAACAACTACAACTAAAAAAGTTGAAGAGAAAAAAGAAGACGTCGCAACAGCTGGAACAGCTGCTAAAAAGAAATTCAAGAAAAAAGTAGAAGGCGCACAAGCTGATGCAGCAACTGCAACTAAAGCTTTAGACAAAAAAGCTGAAGCTGTAAAAACTGAAACAAAGTAATTTTTTGTTTTAAATTTTATAAAAAAAGGGAGCTTGATGATCTGTACCCTATAATTAGGACAGGTTAAATAAAAGGGCTACCTTCTACTAAACCCCTGTATTCTGCAGGGGTTTTTTGTTTTAAGCCCCACTGAG
>JAYTPD010000010.1:0-6006 GCA_043747435.1 Bdellovibrio sp.
ATCCAGGCTTTCATGATCTGCTCCTTCTTTTGGAAGGATAACCCTAAATATCTAACTGGTCTTTTTATTATTCTGTCTACATTTAGGGGTACAGATCATGATGCTCCCTTTTTTTATTCTGCAAAGGTCTATTGATTCACAATTGCTGATGGACAGCGAAAAACTGTCGCTAAAAAAACTGTTGAAATTTTCTTTTCAGATTTATCTTCTTCAGCACCTGCCGTTGGCTTTTTAAGATCAGCTGCTGTTTTATTTTTATTCTTATTCATAAAGACGATGACATTTCCACCTAAATCATGGGCTTTATTGCGAAGCTCAACACGAGTTGGAAGACCCATGTCGACTTCAGTGGGCGGCATTCCGGTAATTGTGTTTTCTTGAACACTGGGAATTTCTCCGACGAATACGCAACCCTTGGGCTCGGCTTCAAACACGCGAACTCGCTCTGAACCTGGCTTGATGTCGATCGTTTGACACGACATCATACCTGCTAATAAAAACGCGACGATGATTTTATTCATCGTGATCGTTCTCTTCTTTCATGGGTTCAAGAACTTCATCTTTTTTATTTGGATTAGCTTTAAGATATTCTTTCACTTTGACTGGATCTGGCGCCAGAATCGTGAACATATTTTTACCTTCGGTTTTCGGAGGAGCTTCAACTAATGCAAGGTCTTTAACGTAATCAATTGCTTTGTTGACGACAACAAGACCGGCCTCTTGATGAGCCATTTCTCGTCCCATAAAACGTAGATTTACTTTGACCTTATCACCATCAAGCAAAAATCGACGAGCGTGTTTCATTTTTGTTTCAAAATCATGTTGATCGGTGCGTGGACGCATTTGAATTTCTTTAATTGTGACGACAACTTGATTTTTACGAGAAGCCGCAGCTTTCTTTTTTTCTTCGTATTTATATTTACCATAATCCATGATTTTACATGTTGGGGGCTGCGCCGTCGGAGCAATTTCTAATAGATCAAGACCACGGTCTTCGGCCATTCGAAGCGCTTCGGGAACGCTCATGACTCCTAGCATTTGTCCGTTTTCATCAATAAGACGAACTTGTTGAGCGCGTATTTCACGATTGACCCTGAGGCCATCTTTTTCACGTTTTTTTTCACGGTCGAATTTATTAACGGGACCTTTTGATGGGGGTCTTGGTACGAATGTATTAATGGCTTACCTCCGGCGTAAGTTTTCGTTGGGTGATGTTTTTAAAAATAATTTCGCGGGCGATATCCCAGGAAATAAAATTATGCATTGAACCGTCACGAAGACGGATTGAAACAGACTGCTGTTCGGCTTCTTTGTCACCGACGATCAGCATAAATGGCGTTTTCATCAATTGAGCTTCGCGAATTTTAAAATTAAGTTTTTCACTGCGGCGATCGAACTCAACACGAACTCCTTTTTCTTTCAGCTCACTTTGAATTTTTTCGCAAAATGTATTCACACGATCCGTGACATTTAAAATGGTCACTTGATTGGGCGAAAGCCAAGGCGGCAAGTGCCCCGCTGTGTGTTCAAGATAAACGCTGATAAATCTTTCGAGTGATCCTAGGACAGCACGGTGGAGCATCACAGGACGATGCTCTTTATTGTCTTCTCCTGTGTATTTAAGATCAAAAGCTTCAGGTAAATTGGGATCAACTTGAATAGTTCCTGTTTGCCAAGATCTTCCGATGGCATCGACAAAATGCATTTCAAGCTTGGGTCCGTAGAAAGCCCCTTCGCCAGCAGAATATTCGAAGGGAAGACCCATTTCAGTAATAGCGTCAGCTAAGGCTTTTTCTGAAAAATCCCAGTACTGGTCGGTTCCCATTCTTTTTTCAGGACGAGTCGCAAGCAATAGTTTGTAGTTGGGCATACCTAAAGTTTGATAAATAATGTTCAGCATTTCGATAAACTTAGCAATTTCAGATTTTAATTGATCCAGCGAGCAAAAAATATGAGCGTCATCTTGGCAAAAAGTTCTGACACGCGAAAGTCCATGCAAAGAGCCTGATTTTTCGTAGCGATGAAGTCTTCCGAAATCTGCCATGCGCAATGGAAGCTCGCGGTAAGAATGTTTTTCGGAGCCAAAGAGCAAACAATGGCTAGGACAATTCATAGGCTTCAGGCCGAATTCGCGCTCGTCAGGATTTGTGAAATACATATTTTCTTTGTAGTTCATGTAATGACCTGAAGTTTTAAAAAGTTCGATATCAAAAATTTGCGGAGTGATCACTTCTTGGTAATCGTACTTTTGGTAAAGCTCGCGAATGTATCGAGTCAATTCATTATAGACGACAGTCCCTCGTCCTGTGAAAAACGGCGACGCTGGCGCTAGATCATGAAACATGAACAGACCGAGTTCTTTTCCTAGTTTACGGTGATCGCGTTTTTTGGCCTCTTCAAGTTGAAGCATGTATGCATCAAGTTCTTTTTTATCTTGAAAAGCTGTCGCATAAATTCTTTGAAGCATGGGATTTTTTTCGTCACCACGCCAGTAAGCGCCTGCGACGGACATCAACTTAAACGCTTTAATCTGACCTGTGCTTTGCACATGTGGACCACGACATAAATCAAACCATGGGCCTTGATGATAAATGCCAACAACAGTTTCACCTTTTGTAGCGAGATCTTCGATCAGTTCAACTTTAAAACGTTCTTTCATTTCTTTGAAAGTGTCGATAGCTTTTTTGATAGGCCAATTTTCACGGACAAGTGGAAGATCTTTTTTGACAATCTCTTCCATCTTTTTTTCGATTTTTTCGAAATGCTCTTCTGTGAAGTTAAAAGGAGAATCAAAATCGTAAAAAAATCCATTTTCTATGACGGGACCGATTGTAACTTTCACTTCGGGCCAAATTTCTTGAATCGCGTGAGCCATAAGATGCGCAGCCGAATGTCTGATCACTTCAATCGCTTCAGGAGATTTTGTTGTGATCAGTTGAAGTTTTGTTCCAGTTTTCAGTGGAATGCGAAAATCGATTACTTCGTTCGCGCCATTGATTTTTGCGCCAAGAGTATCTTTAGCTAAGCGAGGTCCGATCGAATTTGCGACCTCGAGGGCTGTGGGTTCATGATCAAAAGTGCGGACCGAGTTATCGGGTAAGTGGATTTGAATTTCAGGCATAGATTATGAGATCGACATTAAAATGTCGTGGTCACAGAATTTTTTTTATTTTCTGTGAGAAGAGTTTGAAAAAATTTATTTAAATTAGCTAGTAACATAAATTTAAGTGTCGCAGATAAAGGCCTCTTTTTCAAGAGGCAATAACCAAAAATTAAGCAGTTTGAAGAAACATTCACGAAAATCTGGCCAGCTTGAGCTAGGTTTATAAACACCACTTAGTAAGTCACATGGTGATTTAAAGCTTCGTGCAATCTTGGGTCTTTGATTGCGACCAGGCTATTCTTCTTAAAGAACTGGATCATTGTCATAATAAATAGCCCTGCAAAACCTAAGAAAATACCGATCTCCCAAAAACCAAATTGTGGAATGCCGTCGAAAAAATTTGGGTAGACGAGCCAGTATAAATCTACGTATTGCATCACGAGCACCAGAACTGAAACAGAAACTAAAATCGTGTCGTTTCGTTTAGCTCCGCGAGGTAATAAAACTAAAAATGGGACAATAAATCTAAAAATTAATAATGCAAAAGAAACAACCATCCAACCATTTAAAGATCGGACAATGTAAAATTCAGTCTCTTCTGGAATGTTTGCGTACCAGATTAACATGAACTGAGAAAACGCAATATAAGCCCAAAAAACAGTAAATCCTTTCAAAAATTTAGCAATGTCATGTTGGTGTTCTTCAGTCACATAACCTGTGACCATTTTTGATTTTCGCATCATCACAATCACAATTGCAAGTAAGGCCATGGTTGATTGAATAGATCCCGCAAAACAGTAGATTCCAAAAATAGTTGAATACCAAGTTGGAAGAAGCGACATCATCAGATCAAAAGAAAACAGCGTAAAAAAAATAGCAAAGAACGCAATAAAACCTATCGAGTAAGATAAGTTTTTATGAGTCAGCTGGTGATCGCCTGTTTGATCTTGCTTTAAAGAATTCCCAACGATGAGGGCACGAAACACTAGACAGCCAACCGAAAACAATACCAAACGAATCGTGACAAACCACGGAGCTAAGTAAAGTGATTTTCCACCGCTCAGTTCGTGCAATTGAGTTGGATCAGCCCAGATATAAAGTTTTTTGAATCCTAAGATCAAAATAAAAGTTGTAATTAACATCACCGGCATATAGTTCGTCATGGCTTCTGCAAATCTTCGGATGCTTGCGCTCCACCCGGCTTTAGCTGCAAAATTGAAAGCGATAAAAAACATAGCCCCCGCAGCTAAACATGCGAAATAAAAAAAGGACGTTAAATACGAAGTCCATAATCTTTCTGGGTTCATAATAAAACCCAAAATAAATGTAATGAAGCCAATAAATAAACAGCCAAACATCGCTGTTTTTAAAGACTGTGGAGCTTCGAACTTTGATAATTTTAATTCATGAGAATGATTTGATGCCATTGTATGACCTTACTTGTTTTCTTTTTGAAGTGTTCGAATATAATTCACAACTTGCCAACGGTATTTTTGTGGAATGTGCGACGCATAAGGACCCATTACACCTTGTCCCATGGTGATAATATGATAGATCTGGCCGTCTTTCCAATTGGTGACTTTTTCTGAAAGTAGACTGGGTGGTTTCAAAGCCATTTTTTCACCGACAGATAATTGATCGCCGCCCTGTCCATGTTCGCCGTGGCAAATTGCACAGTTTGTCGTGTAGAATTTAATTCCAACTTTTAATGTCTCTTCAGAAAAATCACCAGCCAGTGGGTTTATATTTTTAACTGAAGCTTCAAAATCTTTTGCATAACGATATGGTTCAAAACCAACGGGCTGAGTTCCTTCGGGTGGAACGCGCATTCCCGAATGATTCGGAGATGTTTCGTCGTACTCTTGCGGTTTAATCGCCGGAGACTCCATCATATCTTGAAGCAATTCAATGTTTGGTCTTGAATGGTCTTTTGTACAACTTGTTAAAAGTGACGTTGCGATTGATGTAAAAGTAAAAGTGATGAGAAACGGAATTGTTAATTGGAGTGATGAATTTTTCATTTTAGTACTCCAATACTTTCTTGATTTCAACAGCGCCCAGATCTTTCAACATTTTTTCGATACGCTCGACATTGTAGCCCACATCATTTTCTGGAATGAAGATGGCAAATTTATGACAAGTTAAATCTTTATCAATCACCGGCGGGTCGATTTGGGGCATATTACATAAATAAAACAAAGCCCCCACCGAACAAAGCGCAGCAAATAAAACAGTCAGCTCAAACATAATTGGAATAAACGCAGGCAAAGAAAACATCGGCTTACCGCCAACATTAATGGGCCAGTTGATGACTGAAGTGTAATACACCAAAGCTAATGCGGCTAATAATCCTAAGCAACCAGCTGCAAAAGTCACATAAGGTATAGCTGAACGCTTAATACCACAAGCTTCTTCCATACCATGAATTGGATAAGGCGAAATGGCATCGAATTTTGTAAAACCCGCTTCGCGAGTTTGCTGAGCGGCTTTGACAACTTTTTTTTCTTCAAGAAAAATTCCGGCCATTCCACCGATTCTTTTTTTACTCATGATGGGCTCCTTCGTTGTTGTCTTTACCGACATGAAGAACGGGTTTAACTTCAGCAATCGAGATCGCTGGAAAAACCCTTAAATAAAGTAAGAAAATTGTAAAAAACATTCCGAAGGAACCAACTAAAATGGCCGTGTCAAAATAAGACCAGGCGTACTGCCCCCAATTTGACGGCAGAAAATCACGATGCAGTGAAGTCACTGTAATCACGAAACGTTCGAACCACATTCCGATATTGACGAAAATTGAAATCACAAACATCACAGGAATCGATCGACGTAGTTTTTTAAACCAAAAAACCTGAGGCACAACAACGTTACAGAAAATCATAATCCAGTATGACCAAGCATAG
>JAYTPD010000011.1:0-58818 GCA_043747435.1 Bdellovibrio sp.
TGAAAAAATATGAAACAAGACTCCAGATCAAAATCTTTGACGCCGATCAGCTGACAAAGTCCCTTTGTAATTAAATGACAAAGTCGCTATGTAATCGCAGAAAAACTTAAATAAATGAGCTAACATTGAATACAAAATCCAAAGAATCTCAAATCAAGACTTGAAAGTTGTTTTTCGGTGTCAATCATCTCGACATAGGTCGGTCTTTTTGACAAAAAATTGTAGACCCACGGGAAGTGATTTATTCTGGATAAGTAAATACTCGTGCTAAAGAAGAAAGGTCACCTATGATACCGAAACAATTTATTTTACTTTACGTTGTCTGTGTGATCACACTTTTTGTTGTGAATGCATTGATGGGCTGATTTCGTCGATTAATTACGTAAGACGTAGATGTCCGAATAATTTCGGCCCTTTTCTTCAGAGTCCATTCCGTAGCCAACGACATATCGATCTTCAATTGTTTTACCAATATAATCAGCGCGAATAGGTAATTCGCGACGCGCGGGTTTATCAAGTAAAGTCACAATTTTTAAAGACGCGGGGTTTGCAGATAATAGTCTGTTCTTTAAAAAGCTGAGAGTACGTGCTGTATCAATAACTTCTTCAATAATAATCACATCTTTGCCTGTAATATTAATTGTGATGTCTTTTGTAATTCGAATAGCTCCACCTTTTTCTGTGGATTGAACATAGACAAAATCAACCTGTTGCATCAGTCCAACTTTTCTCATGAGGTCAGCGGCAAAATGAATTGAGCCCCGCAGCGGACAAATAAAAATAATCTCTTTACCTTCGTAGTCGTTTTCAATTTGCGTTGCGACTTTTTCAACAAGTTTTGCTATTTCTTCTTTGCTTAAAAACGATGTCATTTCATCTTTGATGAGTCCCATTTTTTAATTCCTTACTAAATCGATAAAGTTGTCACGCCAGCCGCTTGAGCCATTTTTAAATAGCGCAATGCTTCTTGGTTATTCGGGTCGTACCGCAGAATATTCTCCCACTGGTCAACGGCTTCTGCAATATGATGAGAATTATAAAGTATTAAACCCAGCTTCAGTCGAGGCGCCACAAGTTTTTGGTCAACTTGTAAAAGTGCTTTAAGTTCTTTAATCGCTTTATCTTTCTGTCCTGATTGAACATAGCACTCAGCAATACGATTGACATAATCAACTTTTTTTTCTGAAAGCTGTTGAGCTTTTTGGTATTGCTCGATGGATTCATTGTAGCGCTTGTGCTGTAAATAAAGGTCGCCCAATTCAGCATGTTTTGATGCGAATTTCTCGTTGATATTTGGTTCGCTGGCCTGTTTTTTAGAATCCAAAAGTGCTTTGGCTTCTTCAAAAACTTTTTTAGCCTCATCATAGCGGCCAATGTCGTTCAAGATAATCGAAAGTCCAACAGCTGCATCTGTATAGGTCGGGTCTATCTGCAGAGCTTTTTTAAAAGTTTTAATCGCTTTGTTAAACTTACCTTGATCGTAGTAAATCGTCGCGAGCATTTGAAAAACTTCTGTATTTTTCGAATTTATCAATGTCGGTTGATTTAATAAAGGCTCAGCGGTTTGGTAGTCGCCATCAATAAATGCAGTACGAGCTTCATCAATCAATTGCTGAGAAAAGGATTTCATTTCATATCCTCAGAATTCACTAAATTTTTTAGTTTTTCAGATTCATCAGATTGAGGAAATTTCGATGAAAGAATTTTTGAATATTCTTTTTGTTTTTCGATATTTTTTATTTGATAAGCTGATTTGACTGCCCCTAGCAAGGCTTTCGGATCCAAACCAAAGCCAGAGTATTTTTTATAAGCTGATTCATATCGAAGCAAAGCAGAATCATATATTTTTTGCCGAAAATAAAAATCAGCGATGTAAATTTCTTTTTCAGCCAACATCGTAAAAGCTTTTTCTCTTTTTTCGCGTGATTCCTTCAAGTACTCAGACTGAGGATAAGATTTGATAATTTCGTTAAAACTATAAATTGCATCATTTGCTAAAGACAAATCTCGGTCGATTGTGTCGGGTAGCTGCATGTAGTAGCTCATACCCGTTCTAAAAATAACATAATCAATTTTGACATGTTTTGGGTGCAGATCTCTAAAATTTTGATAGGCGATCTGAGCTTCAGGATAAGATTCGCGTTTGTATTGAACATCTGCGATCGCAAGTTCAGATGTTGATGCAAAAGAGCTGTAAGGAAATTTATTTTTTACGTCAGAATATTTTTGAATGGCGATTTCAAATCTTTCGGCATCATCAAATTCTTTTGCAATTTTAAATGCGCCTTCAGGCGTATCAGCATTTTTTTCTTCCGAGGCACAGGCCACAAAAAAAATCGTAATTGCAAAAATAAATAATAATTTCAAGGTCTTAGTCATCATAAAATAATCCTGAATTGATCAAACCTGATCCCCTCAATGATGTCAAAAATTTTCGCAAAAATAAAATTTCAAAAACACAACTGCCCAAAATAAAAGCTATCGGATCTATTTATAGAGACAAAATTTCAATATTTTTCTTTAGAACCCAGCCCGAGAAAGCTCCGGCATATCGAACCTGCGCGTAATCGGTTTGTATTTGCAAGACTTCAACTTCCAAACCCGAGGGAGCATCATAAATAACCGGTTTGTTTTCACCCGAAGCCGTTTGAATCTGAGTTTTATCAATGGTGATAATGGCAAAAACTTTTCGATCATGATTCCATCTAAAACCAGTACCCGCGATCGTGAAACAGAAAAATAAAAGTGCCAAATAGGTTTTCCAAGCCCAAGATTTATTTTCAACTAACGCCAATTGATTTTTCCGTTGTTGTAATAAATTTTTAAAACCTAAGCTGAGTGTTAAAAATAAAAAAACTAAACTCAGGCCAAGCCATGCATCTAAACTGCCAAACAAAGACAGCTTTTCTACATTTTGATAAGTTGAAATTTGATGAGCAATTTGAGGCAGCTCAACTTTTTTTGTAAATTGTTGCAAAGATTCTGATGCAAAATGATTATGAGAATCTAATGACAAAGCTTTTTTGGACCATACATAGGCTTTTAAAAAATCTAGTTTTTCAGAGGCAATTGTCGACATATTGTAATAAATCACAGAAGCTTGCTCTGAACTTATTAAATTTTGACCTTTGTCTAGAGCATTTTGATAAAGAACAAGCGCATCATCCCACTTTTTCTGTTGTTGGGTCGTCAGGGCTTGTTCAAAAAGCTGTTGAAAAGTCACATTTTCTTGCGGCATAGAGCCAAAGTCTACAAAGAAAGACTCGTCGTTGTCACGCACTAGTGCATCGATGTAAAATAAATTGATTACTTTTAATTTTAGATGAAAGGCAAATTTATGCTCTCAGTTTTTAAAAATGCGATGACTCAACTTGAAAGTGCGGATGAAACTTTGCAAGGTCATAAAATTGATACGGATCCAGTTGTTGAGGGTCTGGTCAGTGATCTCGTTGATGAAGTGATGGTGATCAATAGCGAAATTAATTCTGTTCGTGGACCACAAGCCGCTTTCGTTGAAAAAGCTAAAGCAAAAATTGAAGACATCGGAAAACTGCGCGGACGTCCTTTGTACCACAATTACATCGGAACTGGCGCGGGGCGGGGACCTTTTGTTGAACTTGAAGATGGTAGTGTGAAGTTAGATCTGATCAACGGAATCGGAATTCATATTATGGGGCATAGCAACCCTCGGGTGATGAAAGCGGCTGTGCGCGGAGCTTTATCTGACGTGATCATGCAAGGAAACTTGCAGCCCAATAACGATTACTGGAAGTTGACTGAAAAATTAGTTAAAATCGCAGGAAGAAAAAGTCGCATCAAACACGCTTGGTTTTCGACTTGCGGCACGATGGCCAATGAAAACGCTTTAAAAATGGCTCGGCAAAAAAACTCTCCGGCCAAATATTTATTTGCGATGAAAAATGCATTCGCAGGCCGCTCAACGATGATGGCCGAAGTAACTGATAACCCTGCTTACAAACAGGGTTTACCAACCTACAATGAAGTCGTGCACATTCCTAATTACGATAAAAAAGATCCACAAAGTGCCGAAAAAGCTTTGGCTAAAATGAAAGAAGAATTCGCGAAACATCCAAAAGAATTTTCGTGTTTTGTTTTTGAACCCATGTTGGGCGAAGGTGGATTTATTCAAACGCCGCGCGAATTTTATTTACCAATGCTTGAGTTTTGCAAACAAAATCACATCGCGATTTGGGCTGATGAAGTTCAGACATTTGCTCGCACCGGGGAATTTTTTGCTTTTGAAACAATGGATCTGGGTCAATATGTCGACATCGTGACGATTGCAAAAACAGTTCAGTTGGGCGCCACACTTTACACCGACGAGTACAATCCTAAACCAGGCCTCATCGCTGGTACATTTTCGGGCGGAACTTCGTCAATGACTGCAGGTTTTGAAATTTTAGAAATGCTTGAAGAGGGCTACCTGGGGCCGAACGGTCGAATATTAAAAATACATCAAAGATTTATCGAAGGTTTGAATCATTTAAACACGACCACATGCAAAGGTTTAGTTACAGATGCGGGCGGAATGGGTCTGATGATCGCTTTTACACCTTTTGATGGAAAAAAAGAACAGGTTGAAGCTTTCATTAAAAAACTTTTCAACAATGGATTGATCGCTTTTAGTTGTGGAAAAGATCCTGTAAGAATTCGATTTTTAGTTCCAGCGATTATTCAAGATCTTGAAATTGATATTGCTCTGCAAATCGTTGAAGCAACAATTCTAAAAGGTTTATAAATTGAATTTAATCGAAGCTTGTCGAAAGTTGATTGCCTTTGATAGTTCGCCGACAAGTTCGACGGTCGAAGTTGTCGCCTATTTAGCTGAGATAGCTGAACAGGCGGGCTGCGATACGGAAATAATTCACGAAATCCAAAATGGAATTACTCAGGCGAACCTTATTGTTCGACTTGAAAAGTTTCAACCCGGAGATTTAGAATTTTTGTTAGAAGCGCATCTTGATACGGTAGATCCTGGAAACTTTTCGCTTTGGAAAAAAAATGGGGCAAATCCTTTTGATGCGACAATCGAAGAAGGAAAAATCTACGGTTTAGGCGCCGCCGAGGTCAAGCTTGATTTTTTATGTAAGCTCAACGCTTTATTAGCTTTAAAAGATAAAAAGTTTTCAAAACTGAAGCCTGTTCTAGTTGGCACTTACGGTGAAGAGACCGGCATGCAAGGCGCGCTTCGACTTATACGAAAAAATAAAATTAACGCTAAATATGCTTTGATTGGCGAAACCAGTGATTTAAAAATAATTCAAGCTTCAAAAGGTTTTGCAGTCGTTGAAATTCGTCTTCCAATCGAGCCTGAAGAAATGCAATACAAACAACGACGTAATCAATCTGAATCCACTTCAACACAGACAAAACTTTTCTCTGGACAGGCTGCACATTCTTCGACGCCACATTTGGGTGATAATGCGATAAAAAAAATGTTCGATTACCTTCAAAAAATACCTGAAAGCA
Organism: Bdellovibrio sp.; assembly: GCA_043747435.1. Classification (GTDB taxonomy): domain Bacteria; phylum Bdellovibrionota; class Bdellovibrionia; order Bdellovibrionales; family Bdellovibrionaceae; genus Pseudobdellovibrio. The sequence goes on from JAYTPD010000011.1 coordinate 5,491, forward strand.
TGGTGCTTATCGAAGCCGACGGGGGAACTCGTTTTAATATGATTCCAAATCAAGCGATGGTCGAAGTTGATTTAGTTTCTCATGTTAAAGCAACGACATTGTCTAAATTAAATAAAATATATCGCGCTTTACTTGAAGTCGAAAATGACATGGCCGAAATTCAAGACTCTGATTTTGAACCGAATTATTCAACGCTCAGCATGGGCATTGTGCGCACAACCGAAGACAGTCTGTTGTTGGGTGGATCTTGTCGTATTTTACCCAACGTCAGCCAAGAGCAGTACGAAAAATGGATGGCTAAGATTCAAAACGTTTGTCAGGAATGTTCAGCCCAGTTTAGAGTCACAGATTATAAAAAACCCTTTCGCACTTCCGAAAATTCGATTCTGGTTAAAACAGCGCAAAGCATACTCAGCAAAATGAATCTTGACTCGAAGTGCATATCGCTTGCGTCAACAAATGAAGCCAGCCTGTTTTCAAGAGTTCATATCGAATGCATCTGTCTTGGCGCAGGTGTACGTGAAGGAAATGTGCATACGCCGATGGAACATGTTAAAATTACTGATCTAGAAAAAGCAACCGCATTCTATCAAGAAATGATTGAAAGGTTTTGTTTATGAGTTTTATAATTCGTAGTGTACAACGTGAAGACCTCATTCAATTAACTGATTTAGCTAAGCAGTTTAATTTGCTTAATTTGCCTGGTGATCGAAAAATATTAACCGAAAAAATCGCACGCAGCGAAGCTTCTTTTTCGGGGGAACTTCCGAAAGATAAAGCCGAATATATTTTTGTTGTTGAAGACACTGAAGAAAACCTTGTCGTGGGAAGTTCGTTAATTATTGCGAAACATGGAAGCGAAGAAGCGCCTCACTGTTATTTTAAAATTTTAAAACGAGATCATTTCTCGCAAGATTTGGGCATTGGATTTATTCATCAAGTTTTACGTTTTCAACTCGACACAGATGGGCCAACTGAAATTGGCGGTTTGCTGGTTGATAAATTATATCGTCGTCGTCCTGAAAGATTAGGTAAACAAATTTCTTTAAGCCGTTTTGTTTTTATGGGTTTACACCCTGACAAATTCGAAAAGCGAGTTCTGTGTGAATTGACTCCGCCGTTAACTGAAGAGGGGCGAAGTGAATTTTGGGAGGCTCTGGGCCGCCGATTTACAGGGCTTCCTTACCAAGAGGCTGACATGCTTTCGCAAACGAATAAAGAATTTATTGAATCTTTATTTCCCGAAGAAGATATTTATATGTCATTGTTAGATTCAAAAGCGCGCTTAGTTTTGGGCCGCGTCGGCGAAGCCACAAAGCCTGCGCAACATTTACTTGAAAGTATTGGATTTTCTTATTTAGATGAAGTGGACCCTTTTGATGGGGGCCCTCATTACGGAGCTGCAACAAAAGATATTTTACCAATTAAAGAAGGAAAAAAATTGCGACTTGTTGAAATGAAGGACTCGACTTTTAAAACTCAAGGTCTTGTTGGCGTAGGCGACGAAGATTATCGTTGCGTTATGACAGGCTACGAAATTCGCGACGGAGTCGTTGCTGTTCCTTCAAAAACACGAGATCTTTTAAAAGCTGATTTAGATCAAGACGTCTTTGTTTCACCATTTGAATATGGAAGGAAAGCTTAATGAGTTTAAAACCATTTTTATTTGTCGGTGATTTTATCAATGGTCGTTTTGTTCAACCCGAAAAACCAGACGGACAATTTAAAGATATAAGCCCCGCTGATTTAAGTGATGTGGTGATGAGCGTTCAATACAAACTTGATCACGTCGATCAGGCCTGCCATGCGGCCAAAGGCGCTTATATAAAATGGGCTCAATTAAAAATCGATGAACGAAAAAAATATTTACTTAAATTAAAAGAAGTTTTCGTAGCTCATGAATCTCAGATGGCCGAACTCATCTCTCGCGATACTGGTAAAGCCTTATGGGACGCAACCACCGAAGCAAAAGCGCTTGCTGCAAAAATTGATATTACGCTGAATGAATCTGTGAAGTTGATTCAAGACGAAAGAATCACAAACGCTCTTCCGCAAGTTGATGGTGTGATTCGTTATCGCTCACGCGGAGTCATGGCCGTTGTTGGGCCTTTTAATTTTCCAGCTCACTTACCGAATGGACATATCATTCCGGCATTGATTGCAGGAAACACAGTTGTTTTTAAACCATCCGAACAAACTCCTGCTGTTGGACAACTTTACGCGCAAATGTTTGAAAAAGCCGAATTACCTGTGGGAGTTTTTAATCTAGTCCACGGAGAATCTGAAACAGGTCGTAAACTTGTTGCCCATGAACTTGTAGACGGAATTTTATTTACAGGATCATACGAAGTTGGATTGAAAATTAAACAAGAGACTCTAAACCATTACTGGAAAATCTTAGCTTTAGAAATGGGTGGAAAAAATGCCACTGTTGTTTGGGAAGATGCTGATATTGATAAAGCCATTTACGAAACCTTAGTGGGCGCTTATATGTCAACGGGGCAAAGATGTTCCGGAACATCACGAGTTATTTTGCACGATAAAATTGCGGATCAATTCACAGATCGTTTTTATACCGCTGCAAAAAAACTTTCGATTGGGCACTGGTCTAAAAATCCATTTATGGGGCCGTTAATTAATGGACCCGCTGTTGAAAAATATATTCGCTTTCAAGAGATGGCCAATCGTGAAAACTGCGAAAGTCTAATGCGCGGAAAATCTTTAGAACTTGAACACAAAGGTTTTTATGTCACCCCAAGTATACATCTTGTGAAAAGCTATGATGAAAATTCGGTCTATCAAAAAACAGAAATATTTGGTCCAAATGTTGCTATTTATAGATCTAGTGATTTTGATAAAACAATCGAAATGGTTAATTCAACTGGCTACGGGCTTGTCATGGCTTTATTTACTAAAAACAAAGAACTTTATGAAACAGCTTTATTAAAAGCGCGAGTCGGTTTGCTTAATTGGAATCGCACAACAAACGGAGCCAGTTCAAGATTGCCTTTTGGTGGAATGGGAAAATCAGGTAACGATCGACCTTCGGCTCACTTCGCAATTCAGTATTGCACAGTGCCTGTGGCTAGCCTTGAAGATTCAACAGCATTAGATAAATCAAAATTACTTCCAGGGGTCATTCTTGACTAAAAAAATAAAAGTTATTTTTTTAAGTTTCGCTGTATTCATCACAGCGTTGACATTAGCCGCAGCGTTTTTTGGCTATCAATTGCTAAAAAAATCAGTCAGCCAAGATACGACCGAAATTATTTTTGAAGTGGCCCCAGGCTCAAGCGTCACACAGACGGCAAACTTACTTCAAAAAAATAATTTAATTCGAAATGCCAAGGTTTTTTTAATCTACTCGCGATTTACAAATCAAAATTCAAAAATTAAAGTTGGAGAATATTCTTTAAATCAAGCGATGACTCCAGATGAAATCTTAGCTGTGTTAGTCTCGGGAAAAAGCATTACGCGCAATTTAACAATTGCCGAAGGTCTTAATCTTTTTGATATCGCCGCGATTCTCGAAAAAATGGGAATGGGAACGCGACAAGATTTTTTTGAACTTGCTCGCGATAAAGAATTTATTAAATCTTTGCTAGGCGAAGACCTTGATAGTCTTGAAGGATATCTATTTCCTGAAACTTATAAATTCACAAAGTTTGAAAGCATGAAGACCATTGTCACTCAGATGGTTAAAAGATTTTTAATCGTGTGGAATGAAATTGAGCCAGAAGCAAAAAAAATGAACTGGACAAGACGACAAGTTGTAACATTCGCTAGTATTGTTGAAAAAGAAACAGGTTTGGGTGCAGATCGCCCTATTGTTTCATCTGTTTTTCACAATCGCCTAGCTAAAAAAATGAGATTACAGACAGATCCAACTGTTTTGTACGGCCTGGCTATTCAAAAAGGCGAAATGCCCAACAACATCACTAAAAATGATTTGTTAACGCCAACTGCTTACAACACTTACACAAACTTTGGTATTCCGCCCACGCCGATTTCGAATCCAGGTAAAGATGCTTTAATGGCCGCGTTGAAGCCTGCGCCAACAAAATATCTTTATTTTGTCAGTCGTAATAACGGTACAACTGTTTTTTCCGAAACTCTTGAAAAGCACAATTCTGCAGTTAAAACGTTTCAAATGAATACCCAAGCCCGCGAAGGCAAGTCTTGGAAAGATCTCGAAAAGCCAAAAGCCTCAAAATAAGAAAGACCTGGCTTTCTGTTGATTTTGTATATACATGTATATACAATAAATTATGCTGATTTACGAAATCCATAAAGCCTTTGAAAAAGCTCAAGTCTCCTTTGTTGTTATTGGCGGCTATGCTTTGGCCTTTCATCAAATTGTGCGTGCCACTGTGGATATTGATCTCGTGATTAAACTTGATATTGAAACTTTTCAAAAAGCAGAGCTTGCTTTAAATTCAATTAATTTGAAATCTCGTATTCCTGTACGCGCTCAAGACATTATTCGTTTTCGCAAAGAATATATTGAAAATCGAAACTTGATAGCGTGGTCTTTTGTTGATTTTAAAAATCCACTTCGTCAAGTTGATATTCTTATCACGATGGATATAAAAAAAATAAAAATCGAAAATATCTCAGTGGGCGGCTATAAAATTCCGATCGCATCCTTGAAAGATTTGCTTGAGATGAAAAAAAAATCTGGCCGACCCCAAGATTTGGTCGATATCCAGTCAATTCAAAAAAAATTAGTTGAAATAAAATATGAAAAAAAGTAATTCAAAAAAAAAACAAGAAAAAGAAATTGAAGAAGGCTTGCAGTTTATTGAAAGTTTTCAAAAAATGTTAGCTGATCAAGACGAAAAAACAATCGCGATTAGTCTGCGCATACCCAAAAATATACTAACGGCGTTAAAATTCAAAGCTCAAGCCAAGAAAAAAAAATATCAAAGCTTGTTAGTCGACTATGTTCGTCAAGGTCTTAAATCCGATGAAGTATAAGGTTCAAAAGCTTTCAAATCGTTATTGTATCTAAATGCGTTCAGTCTTAAATTTCCGTTGCGATCAACTGAAGGTGCTAAAATATCAAGTTGTCCGTCTTTATCTACATCCGACAAAGCTAAATTTGTCGAGTTGCGATCAATTGTGACATAAGCATCCGAATCTTGCGAAAGATCAAACTTTTGTTTGAACTCTTGCGAGTCGGTCTTCGTATGAATTTGATAAATTTCAATTTGAATTCCCATCGCATCTTTTACTTTTAGAATAAGGAATTGATTTTGGTCGTCTCCGTAAAAGGCAGTCACTTTGGCTAAGACAACACGCGATGGTTTTTCTAAAAAAGGTCTGAGTGTTTTTTGGACTGAAGGCAAAGTTGACAGAATGGCAACAAGTAGGCCCAAGACTAAAAAAACATAAACCCATTTTTTATTTGTATTCATCAATCTATATCTTGTTATAATCACCAGCATGGGTCAAATAAACCGCGACGATTTTTATAAATTAGTAGAGTCACGACAGTCGATCCGGCAGTTTAAAAATCAAGAAATACCTTCAGATGTACTGAAACGAATTTTAAATGCAGCTTTACATGCTCCCTCAGGAAAAAATCGCCAAAACTGGAGATTTTTTGTTGTTCAGGGGCAAAAAAAAGTGGACTACCTTCAGTATTCGCAAAAGTCTTGGTTAGGAATCAAAGATTTACTCAAGCAAAGATTAAAGCCGTCTCTTTATGATTTCACGGAAAGATTTTTTTACACTTTAGGTGGCGCACCAGTCATTATTTTTGCGTACTCGCAAAATTCCAAAGACGAGCGTTATCACACAAGCATTGGCAGTGTTTATATGGCCGTACAAAATATCAATTTAGCCTGCCAAGTTGAAGGCCTTGGATGTTGCACAATGGGTGCTCCGCTAGAAATCAAAAACGAAGTCGATGAGTTTCTAAACGTGAAAGACCTCGCAGATAATAAAAACGGTGAGCTTGAATTACTTTGCGCCGTTGTTTTGGGTTATCCTGACCATCAACCACCCAAAGCGGCTCGACAAACAGAAGGCCGAATTACTTTTTTAAGCTCACTCAAAGTTTGACCTTTTGAACTTGTTTTGCCATACATGCGTGATGCGAATTCACCCTCTGGATGCTCTTAAAAAAAATCCCTTTGTGTTAGCTCCGATGGCAGGCATCACAGATCATGCCTTTCGCTCATTTATGAAAAAATTAGACGCCAGCGTTGTTGTCACCGAGCTGATTTCAGCCATTGGTATCGAGTACAAGTCTGAAAGAACGATGGCTTTGATGAGCTATGACGAAACTCAAAGACCTGTTGGGATTCAACTTTTTGGAGAAGATCCTGAAGTTATTGCGCGTGCGGCTCAGGTTGCTGAAGCCCACGGTGCAGATTTTATTGATCTTAATTTTGGCTGTCCAGTTCCTAAAGTTGTTAAAAAAGGCGCGGGATCTGCGATGTTGAAAGATCTAGATCTGATGAAAAAAGTTCTTTCTTCGACAGTGAAGGCCGTTAAGATTCCGGTCACGATTAAGATCAGAACAGGCTGGGATGAAAACACGCGCAACGCAAAAGATGTCTGCCGTCTAGCTTACGATGAAGGTATTACATGGGTTGCGATTCATGGCCGAACGCGCGCCGCCGGTTATTCGGGCGAAGCAGATTGGGATTTTATTACTGATGTAAAAGCTTCTTCACCAATTCCTATTCTTGGAAACGGCGATATTTTGAATCCACAAAAAGCAGTTTCGCGATTAAAAGAGTCTGGGTGTGACGGCGTTTTAATAGGGCGGGGAGCCCTTAAAAATCCGCTGATTTTTGCCGACGCTCTTAGCCTGTGGAAAGGGCAAAACTTACGAGACGATCTCAAAAGAAATTACGCGGGAATTTTTTCTGACCTGAGTCAGGCTATTCAGGCTCATAATTCAGAGACAATCGTGAATATTCAGCTTAAAAAATTTGCTTCGTGGTTTTCAACGGGTTATCCGGGTGCATCGGCCTTTCGAAAATCGATATTTCAAATCAAGACTAATGACGAAGTGCTATCGCATGCGTTAGACTTCTTCAGTTCAATCGGAACAATAGTACAAGAAGATACCAGTCACGAGAAATTTCTTATGGGTGGACATGGCTAGTTATACAGACTGCTAGAAGGAAAAAATATGGTTCAGGATCCAAAAAAAATTAGAAACATTGCCATCATTGCTCACGTCGATCACGGCAAAACAACGCTGGTTGATCATCTTATCCGACAAGCTGGAACATTTCGCGAGAATCAAGCTGTTGAAGAAAGATTAATGGATTCAATGGATCTTGAAAAAGAGCGTGGAATTACAATCGCGGCAAAGAACGCCTCTTTTACCTATAAAGACATTAAAATTAATATCGTCGATACTCCGGGACACAGTGACTTCGGCGGAGAAGTTGAACGCGTTTTGAATATGGTTGATGGTGCAATTTTACTATGTGACGCCTCAGAAGGTCCGCTTCCGCAAACGCGTTTCGTTTTAAAAAAAGCATTGGAACAAAATATTAAAGTGATCGTGGTGATTAATAAAATCGATCGCTCTGATGCGCGCATTCAAGACGTCCACAACGAACTTTTTGATTTATTCATCGATCTTGAAGCCACTGAAGAGCAATGCAGCTTCCACACAATCTACGCGATTGCGCGCGAAGGTATGGCGACTTTAGATCCCAACGTTAAAACAGATAATTTGACAGTTCTTTACGATGCTATTGTTGATTTAGTTCCGGCTCCCACAATTAAAGAAAACGAACCTTTGCAATTAATGGTTTCAAACATTGGTTACAACGATTACGTGGGCCGACTTGCTATGGGCCGTATGCGCGCCGGAAGCGTAAAAGTGGGTGATGATATTCTTTGTATTCAAGAAAACGCACAAAAAAAAGTTAAAGTATCTGCGTTGTTTCAATATTTTGTAAACTCACAAGTACCTGTCCAAGAAATTGGAGCCGGTGACATGGCGATTATTGCGGGTATCGAAGATTTCACAATTGGCGACACCATTACTTCAGCGACTGATCCCCGCCCACTACCTCGAATTAAAGTTGATGAACCGACAGTGGGAATGATTTTCTCTGTGAATAATGGTCCTTTTGCTGGCCAAGAGGGTAAAAACGTTACGTCTCGTAAAATCTTAGAACGTCTTGAGCGTGAATTACTTTATAACGTTTCAATTCGTGTTGAAAAAACAGATGCCACAGATGCTTTTAAAGTTGTTGGTCGCGGAGAGTTGCAATTGGGAGTTCTGATTGAACAAATGCGCCGCGAAGGTTTTGAATTATTAGTTTCTAAGCCTCAAGTTATATTTAAAGCTGAAGGCAATCGTAAATTAGAACCTTTCGAACACGCCGTGATCGACATTGAAGATCCTTACGTCGGGGCTGTGACGGAAAAATTAGGTTTACGAAAAGGTGTCATGACGAACATGGTTCAAAAAGGAACGGGTCGTACTCGTTTAGAATTTAGAATTCCATCGCGAGGTTTGATCGGTTATCGGTCTGAGTTTTTAACAGACACCCGCGGAACAGGTTTATTGAATACAAACTTTGACGGTTGGGATGATTACCGTGGAGACATCAATTCACGTATTAACGGTGCGATGATTGCTGACCGACAAGGTGAAGCGAATGCGTATTCTATTTGGAATAAACAAGAGCGCGGTATCATGTATGTGAATCACGGTGATCAAGTTTACGAAGGTATGATTGTCGGCGAACACGCAAAAGATAACGACTTAGTTGTGAACATTATCGAAGCTAAAAGAATGTCGAATGTTCGCGCTTCTGGATCAGATGAAGCTATTCGAGTGATTCCTGTAAGACCAATGACTCTTGAAAAAGCGATGGAGTGGATTAAAGAAACAGAACTGATCGAGATCACTCCTAAAACAATTCGTATGCGCGTGAAAGAATTAGATCCGCACAAACGACCTAAACAACAAAAAAGTAAAGATAACTAAATGACGAAAGCAGTTGTCGCTCAAGATCTTGCAAAAGACTTTAAAGGAGTGCCAGCTGTTAAAAGTATTTCGTTTGAAATCGAATCTGGAGAATGTTTTGGAATTCTAGGTCCCAATGGGGCCGGAAAATCCACAACGATGAAAATGCTTTACGGGCATATTCTTCCGACGTCTGGAAATCTTTTTGTGCTGGGACTTAATACAAAAACAGACATCAAACAAATCAGATCAAAAATCGGCGTTGTGCCTCAAGAAGACGGTTTAGATGTCGATTTTAATTCATTAGAAAATTTAAAAATTTTTGCAAGTTATCATAAAATTCCCTCTGATGTTGCTGAAGCCCGCGCCGACCATTTATTGGCTGAAATGAAATTAAGCGATCACAAATTACGTCATGTAGAAACGCTCAGTGGCGGAATGAAACGACGCCTTGCCATAGCGAGAAGCTTGATTCACCAGCCTGATCTGCTTGTGCTTGATGAACCAACGACGGGTTTAGATCCTCAAGCGCGCTTGTGGATTTGGAATTACTTTGAAAATTTAAAAGCTCAAAAAAAAACCATGATCATGACCACTCATTACATGGAAGAGGCCGAACGTCTATGTGATCGCGTGGCGATTGTCGATCAGGGCATCGTGCTTGATTCGGGTTCTCCTGAGAGCTTAGTTGAAAAACACATCGGCCGTGAAGTTGTTGAAATTAATGTTGGAAGCGAGTCAAGTTACTGGAAGTCAAAACTTAATTCGTTAAGTATTTCCTTTCAAGATCATGATCAAAAACTTTATGCTTTTTTTTCGGATCAAAATAAACGCCAGCAATTTATTTCACAAATTCAGAATATTCATTACGTCAGTCGACAAGCTAATTTAAACGATGTGTTTTTAAAATTAGCCGGCTACAGCATGAGAGGCGAAGCATGATTCAAGTGTGGCTTCGCAATTTTTTATTTTTTAGAAAAACTTTTTTAGTTTCTTTGTTTTGGACCGTTTTAGAACCTCTGATGTATTTAGCGGCTATTGGTTTTGGATTGGGACGATTTGTTGAACAAATTGAAGGTCTTACTTTTATTGAATTTTATTACCCAGGTCTTTTGGCTTCAACGGCGATGATGGTTTCATACTTTGAAAGTACGTATCCGAATTACACAAAGCTAACTTATCAAAAAACTTTTGCAACAATGCTTCTGACGCCCCTTAATCCCGATCAAATTTTATACGGCGAGATTCTTTGGGCAGCCACAAAGGGATTTTTGGGAGTTTGCGGAGTGATCGCTGTTTCATTTGTTTTTGGATTATTTAAGACTGAAATTTTTTATACTCTGCCGATTCTTTTTTTATTGTGCTTAGTTTTTTCGGCGTTTGGAATGATTATGACAGCCACTGCAAAAAACTACGACTCATTCATTTTTTCGACATCAGGAATTATAATTCCGATGTCTTTAATCAGTGGAACTTATTTTTCAATTCAGAATGTACCTACTTTGGTTAAAGGCGTGGCGCAAATGCTTCCTTTAACCCACGCAGTGTCGTTGACTCGGGCTTTGCTTTACAAAAGATTTGAGTATTCAAACTTGATTAGTCTATTTGTGCTTTTGGTCTATTTTGTTATTTTGACTTACTTAGCTCGTAAATTTTTCTCTAAAAAATTAATCCTCTGACATCTCGGTTAGATCGTCTAAACTGAGCTCTTCTGACGAAGACTTTGCTTGTTCAGAATCTAGACCCGCTTTCAGAAAAAAATCCAAACTGTCTTCTGCTAAAAGGTAATCGTTGTCGCTGATTCTTTTATATTTAAATAAATCGCCAATGATTTTTGAAAGTCGTTTGCGCGCAAACCTTGTTAAATCTTTTCTAAAATAAGACTGAGAATACTTTTCGGGGTTAGGTAAAACCATGGCCAAAAATGCTGATTCGGTGACATTGAGTTGCGCGGGACTTTTTTTAAAATAAAATTGAGCGGCTTGTTTAACTCCAAAAATATCTTTGCCGAACTGAATAACATTTAAATAACGCTCGAGTATTTCTTTTTTGGATAAAGTTTTTTCGATTTTAATCGTAATTAAAGCTTCTAGACCCTTTCGCAAAAAGTTTTTTTCACGTGTTAAAAATAAGTTTTTAGCTAACTGCTGAGAAATAGTTGAGCCACCGCACACGATTCTTTTCTTTTCTTTCATTTTTTCAATACAGCGTTCAATTCCCTCTTGATCGAAGCCATTGTGTTGATAAAACCCTGAATCTTCTGAAAGCAAAATCGCATTTTGTAAGTATTTTGAAATACTATTTAACGGTACGTAGGCCTTAGAGCCTGGACATAAATCAACAGAGAACATTTTTGTTTTAATACAACCTTTGATTTCTGAATCAGATGGAAACCAAATAAAAAAAGCAATAACTGAAATCAAAAATATAATTGAAAATAGAAAAAACGGAGATTTAAAATTAAGACGGCTATTTTTTTTCATTTAAGCAAGCCGTGATCATGCATCCAGCGAACACTATTTTCAATCGCTTCGTAAGAAGGCCTTGGTTTAAAGCCAATTTGATTCTGCGCCTTAGCTGAATCAAACCAGTGAAACATTGAAGCTGTGTAAGCGTTTTCTTGGCTTAAATTTGCATTTAGTCCTATTTGAGTTAAAAGATCACCCGTTACACCCAAAACATGCAGAGCCCATGTCGGCATTAAAAAATCAGGAGCTTTAACCCGACCGCAATCTGCGATTGTTTCAAATAATTTTTTAATCGTCATATTTTCAGATGAAAGAATATAGCGTTCTGCATTTTTTCCCTTTTTTAAGGCTAATAAAATTCCATCGATGACATCTTCAACGGCAACAACATTGACACCGCCGCCAGTATAAAATTTAAAATCACCCTTGGCGACTTTAATTTGGGTTTTTCGACTGCCCTTTTTTGCATCGCCAGCACCATAAATTGTGCTGGGGTTCACGCATATGGCATGAATAAGATTTTTTTTCGCAGCCGCTATAACAAGGTCTTCAGCCTTTTTTTTTGTTTCAAAATAACCCAAATTAAGATTGTGAATATCAAATTTTGATTCTTCATTACGAACAACGGGTTTAAAAGACGACCCAATAGCGACGACAGAAGAAACATAAAGAAGATTCGGGATTTGAAGTTTTTGACAGACTTCAACCACATTTTCAGTGCCATAGACGTTAACTTGATCCATCAGTCCACGCTCTGATTTTTTATAAGAAACCACGCCAGCCAAATGAAAAATCACATCTTTATTTTTAAAAGAATCTATTAATGAAGATTTATCTGTAACATCGCCGTAGACTAAATTTGGCTTTAGACTTTCTAAATCTGATAAGTCGCTTTTTTTTCTAACAAGCGCGTGAACTTCGTAACCTTCTTCAAGCAGGCGTTTTGTCAGCCAAGATCCTAAAAAACCATTCGCTCCAGTGATCAATGCTTTCATTTTTTTTCTTCCGTTGACTTAAGACGAAGCAAAACTTTGTTACCTAAGAATGAAAATAAAATTCCCCAGATAAGTCCCATCGTACTGCCAGCCAAAACATCGGACGGGTAATGAACTCCGTTATAAACGCGACTGTAGCCGATCGTCGACGCAAAAACATAAAGTGGAACCTTGGCCGCCGGAAAAAAACAACTTGTGTAGGTGGCAAATGTAAAAATATTTGAAGCATGATTCGAATAAAAACTTTTAGATCCCGCCGGAGATTTTTGTGTTGCCACAATTTCAGGATTTTCGAAGGGGCGTGGTCTTTCAAAATAATTTTTGACTTGTGCTCCAAAGAAATCACTGACTGAAAGTGCTAAAAGCAAAATAAAGAATAAACTTGAACCTTGTCTTTTGAACTTTTTTAAAAAAAAGAAAAGTAAAATAAGAACCACGCAGATCAAAAAATATTTATTGAGGTGCAAATCTGTAATCCACGGAAATAACTGATCGCCCCATTCAAAAGAACCTTTTTGATTAATTAAATCAAAAAGCCAGCTATCTAAATTTAATAAGATATTTTCCATAAGTTATCTAAAATCCAAATTGTTTATAATCTTTAGTCTAGCTCGATATAGATCATCGTGAAAGCTTTCTTTAAATGTGGCAACATGAAGTTATGGATAAAGCTACATTTTTTGGACTTTTAATTGGCGTGGGTGGAATTTTAGCTGGTAACTTTATTGAAGGTGGGCATATTGCATCTTTGATTCAAGGCACAGCTTTTCTGATTGTTGCGGCGGGTACGGCAGGTGCTGTCTTAATTTCGAATCGCAGCCAAGATTTAAAAGTTGGCTACAGTTTATTTACTCAAGCGTTCAAAGAGCAAAGACTTGATTATCAATTGCCAATTCAAGAAATCGTTGATTTCTCGCGACTTGCAAAAAAAGAAACTATTTTATCCATCGAACCCAAATTAGAAAACATTAGATCGCCGATGTTGAAGGATATTCTAAAAAATGTCATCGACGGCGTTGATCCCAATTTAACTCGTCAAATTTTTGAAAATATCATCGACAAAGAAGAGCAACGACTGCTTGGAGCCGGAAAGATCTGGAACGATGCCGGGGGTTTTTCGCCAACAATTGGAATTATCGGAGCCGTTTTAGGATTGATTCACGTCATGGGAAATTTGTCAGACACTTCAAAGCTTGGAGCCGGAATCGCGGTCGCTTTCGTTGCGACGGTCTATGGAGTTGGTTTTGCGAATCTTATTTTTATTCCCATTGGTAATAAAATTAAAAAAAATATTTTTGAAATTTCTAAACACAAGTACATGATTTTAGACGGGGCTTTGATGATCGGAACAGGTCTTAATTCTCAGTTAATAGAGCAAAAACTCATTTCCTACATCGGAAAATAATGGCAGAAAATTCAAACGGCTCACAAAATAAAAAAAATAATCAGCATGACGAGCCCGATAATCATGACCGCTGGCTCGTTTCTTATGCTGATTTTATCACGCTGTTATTTGCTTTTTTTGTTGTGATGTACGCAACTTCAAATAATAACCAAGAAAAACAAAAAGAGTTTGAAAAATCAGTGCGGGTTAATTTAAGACTCACCGGTAGTGGGCTTGATTATGGCAGCGGAGCCAATAAAGGCGAAGTCGGCGGAGAAAATGCGGCTGACGTGATTATTCCTTTGGATGGTTTTCCGGCTCGGGGTGGGCCTGGCGAAGCTCATGACTATTTAAATCGGTTCATTGAAAAAAAATTAGATTCTAACGAGAAAGATAAAATTCAAGAACTCAGGCATGATGCTTTAGGTGTTCGTATAGCCTTAGCTTCGTCTCAATTTTTTAATCTCGGCGGAACTAAAATTAAAGTTGGCGCCTTACAAGCCCTTGATAAACTTGCTGAAATTTTAAAAGAATCTGATCGAAAAATCGTTATTGAAGGTCATACAGATGACACAAGCGTTTCTAAAGATGCACCTTACGAATCAAACTGGGAACTGGCCTCGCTTCGCGCTACAAGCATCGTAAGATATTTAATTAAGTATCATCAAATCGATCCAAAAAGAATTTCAGCGATTTCTTATGCGGATACGCGCCCATTACAAAAAAACGATTCCGAAGAGGGGCGCTCTCGGAATCGTCGTATCGAAATCTATTTAATTTTAGATGAAAAATCTCAAGATCGGTAAACTAGGCTTTTTCACAAGCAAGAATGTCTTCTTCAGTGATATCTTTTTTATCTGCGACAGCTTCTTTAGATTTGATATTTGCTTCAACCATTGCATCATGCGGAGACATTCCATTTTCTAAAGTTCTTTCGTAAATCTCAACATATTTTTTGGCTCTTTCAGATTTGTATGTTGCAAAAGTAGCAATCTTTCCTGAAACCTTTAGGGCTAAATCAATCTTTGCTTGTTGTTCTTTCGCTTGTACGGCGTCTTTTGATAAAAGCTCAAGACTTTTGCCTGATAATGACAAAAGTTCTAGAGCTTTTTTTGAAGTAGACACTTCCGAAGCTGTAGCACTTTTATCACCAATAATTGAAGACAGACGAGCAACTTCAGTTAACACAGCTCGACCAGAATCGTTGTTTATTAATTTGATTAAATAAGAAGTATTTCCAACATCGGCTTCACTGACTATTTTATCTAAAGAATCTGTAATGAGCTTCATAACTTTAGCGTCTTTTGTAAAGTCTCCACTTTTTTCGAGTTTAGCTTTTTCTATACGCTCAGCATAAGGTTTAATTCGAGCTTCAATTCTTTCAGCCGTAAAGCCTGCTGCTAAAGTTATTTGCGAAATCAAAAAAACAGCTGCTACTAAAATCATTTTTTTCATAATTACCTCATCTAATTATATTTCAAAGTCTGTACCTGTTTAAATCGTTTTAAATTCATTTAAATTCTTAATTAAATTCTAAAAGCTCAATCTTGTATCCGATGTCTAAAATATCAACACTATCCGCCCTGTCTTTGTCCGTAAGGATTCGCATTTACGGGTACTGACATATGTGGTTGATTTGAGTTCGTTTTTTTCCAGTCATCCATAAATTCTTTTGTATCGAGTTCAAGACCTTGCGATAAAGCCACTTTCATTCGAATAAAGCGTCTGATTTCAGATTCAACCAAGCGTAATCCCTTCACGGACGCTAGAATAGCTTGTTGACGTAAGCTTGGATTCTTAACTTCAACATCTTCATAAGTAGAAGAACTACTTTCTGTACCTGTTGATGAAGCTGGTTGCTTATCATCACTAGATATATCAAGTGGTGCTAAATCTTCTGCTCCTTTTGTCTTAAGACCTGCAGAAACCAGCAAATCGTTAATTGCAGAATCTATTTTTTTTGAGTGAGCTATGTACTGATCGAAGTTCACCTTGTCTTGTAAAATAAATAGATAATAAGAGTTTAATAAATCTTGAACTTTAATAATTTCTAGTTTTGCGGGTTTATTTGTAATTGAAACAAATTTTTCATTTTTAGAAGCAGTCACAATTTTTTCTAAAAAAGAGTATTTATCTTCTAAGGGCTTAACATTATCTTTGCTGAGAGCATCAGAAATAATTTGTAAATAAAACTGAGACTCAAATTGTAAATTAGCTTTTAAACTGTTTTGCAAATATTTACTTTGATTCAGATGATCAACAAACCAGTTAAAATAAGTTTTCTGATCAAAAATGTTTTGCTTTGTTGTCTCGACTAAGTTTTTAAATATTTTATCAAATTTTTTAAATTCTTCATCCATCGGCTTGCGTCCATTTTCAAGCCACCACTTATCAAACTGACGTGCATTTTCTTTTTTAGTAAAGTCGCCAATTATGCTGTAATCAAAATTCTTGATAAAAAAGTCTCGCATAGATAAGCCAGCAATATTTTGGCCGTAAAGATTTTCATTAAATATTTTAAGTTCACGTGTTTTTCTCCACTGACTGCAGTATTCATTAAGTTCAGCAGAGGGGCGTAGCAATCTTGGTGGATCAAATTGCGGCGATATAAAATCAAATTCACGATTGGCACCAATTGGTTTAACGGATGTACGGTCTAAATGACTTTGGCTATTTCCGCAGAAAATTTTATAAGTCATTAAGTCTGTTTCTTTATTAAACATGTACTTATTCGTAAATGACCATAACCTAAAATCAGCATCATCAGTGATCGAAGCATAAATTGAATTGGCTGCAAATGCTTGTGAAAAACTAGCAAAATGATTAACGATTGGCATTGGATTGCCGATGGCTTTGCGAAGTAATGTCAGCGCATTTATTAAATCTTGGCTATAAGAAACTTTTTGAGACGAATTATCTTTTAATGTATTAATATCTAAAATTTGATTGATTTCGATAAGTGTGTTTCCAACCTGATCAGTGCTCTGATTTTTAAGCTGATTTAAAATTGAAATTAATTTTTGCGAAGAAGCGCGATCAATTTTAACATCAGATTTTTCAAATTCACGAACAACATTTAAAATATGTTCTTTTTGTTTACTTTCAAGTTCAGCAGTTGCGGTTAAATAAAGGTCTTCAACGGGGCCACCTTGAGTTTTATACTCACCCACGCTGACTCCGTACAAAGGTAATTTTCTGAATGGAAATTGAGAAATATTTTTAGCTGCATTGTTACTTAAATCCTGATCTTGATCAGGATGAATTCGCGAGCCAATATTTAATGTTTCAAATAAATTTGAAACAAAGCTATTATAAAACTTATAAGAATAATCAACTTGATTTAAAAGTTTTTTTGTTAGTTCAAGCCAACCAGCCATATCAGTTTCGGCATCTGAGTTCAAATGTTCGCGCCATTGCTGCATTTGAAAACCAAAGTTTTCAATTTCGCCGACTAATTTTTTTTCTAGGCAGTTTGAATAGCGACCTGTACAAACTTTTTTATTTGCTTCAGATAAACGTTGATCATCCCAATTGATTTGATCTGCTGCTGACCAAAAGTTATTAATAGCTAAAGCATCAAAATCAAAAAGGGCAGGTCGAATAACATTATTCATAGGTCGGTATGTAAAAGGTGACATCAAACTGTCTATTTCGACAAACATTGCAAACTGCGTAACTTTACCGGCCCATCGCAATGATCTCATCGACCAAGTACCGCCCGTGAAAGAAATAATTGCGTCTGCCGCTGTGATTTTTTTAACAGCGTTGACTAATGTTTTTTTAGTAAATAACTTTTTTCCCAATTCGATCGTGGTCAATTTTTTAAACGTGGGGCGAACAATTCTAGAATCAATCACTTCAGTGACTGCTTGCGAAGCCCACATCGCAATAATTTGTGGAAAATACTGTTGAAACTTATTTCGAGCTGTCCAATGTTTCCAAGCCTCGTTGCATGATTCGACTGATTGTGCATCATCACGGCCCATGATCCAGTGATCGATACACATTTGCCCGCTGTGACCAAGATCTGAAATAATACTTGAAGCTAAAGATCCTACGGCCATACCTTGATAAGATAATCTGCGCATCATTTGCTGTTTTGTAACCGGATCCATATTTTTAGATTTTAAATCGATGTAAAAACCATTCGCTAACATAAAAGAATAAAAAGAAACCCAAGCAATCGGATCTTTAATTGATAAAATATGTTTTTCCATTGCAAGTGGATCACCTGCAGATTTAATCCAGATTGAATTAAATGTGACAAGACCAATTGCTGTAAAAAAAGTTAAGTTTTCAGGAGTAAATCGATAGTTTACACTTTTAAACCAGCCACGTTCTGAATTTTTTTGTTGAGCCTGTCCTTCCATTTTATGAAGTGAATCGCGCAATTGATCCAGAGCATTTTCAGCTTGAGTTGTCGGTTCAACAATGACTCCGCCGACAGCCGCATCTGGATTATTTGCATCTGGTTTTAATAAAAGTGGTACTTGAATAAGTTTTGATTGATCAACCGGAAGCTCAGCGGGGCTCTGTGCAATTGCAATAGAGTAAATAAATAAACATGTTATTAAAGTTCGTATGAAAATGAAGAGCTGTTTCATGCATCTTACAAATGCAAGGGCAGGTCTTATGAAATCAAATAAGGTCGTTTCTAGGCTTTTTATTTTGTCTCAAAACAAGAAGGACTCAAATTTTGTTCTTATGCGACAACGGCTTAGACAGACCAACGGCTCATAGTGAGATATTGCAGTAAAAAACTAAGGCGTTTTTTGATAGACTTAAGTCTGATTCAAAACATTTTTTTGGCGATATTAAAGCTGATTCAAGTACGATGACATGTGTGTCTTATCTCAATTTTCATTAGGAGCTCAAATGAAGAATATTATCTTAACAGTTATATTTTTATTTTCACAAATCGGACATACTAGTCAGAAATTAAATACGATATCGTCTAAAACTTATCATCTCGAAAACGAAACGTTTTCATCTTTGATTTTAACAAAAGAAGAGCTTATTCATCTAAGTGTAGACGATAAAACAAAATATTTATTCAGCATGATTGCTTTAGCGCAGATTTTAGAGGGTTCGCAAAGGTATCAAATGAGTTACGAAGGTGAAGATGCTGCCGATCAATCTTCTATAAAAAAATCGTCTCAACATCAAATTTTTAAGTGGTTTAATATATTAAATCCTGAAGCCAAAGCTTTTATATTTCCAATTTTAGCTCGATTAGGACTAGGTACGATGCTTACAAAAGCGGGAACCTACGTGGTCGAAAAAGGCGCCGCAGCGCTCGCGGCAAGAGAAGCCGCCAAAAAAGCTGTTATTGCTGTTTCTGAACCACGCTTAGCGATGGATTCAATTAAAGAGGGCTCACGACTTCTTGTTACACAAAAGGGCGCGATGGAAGCCGCTAAAAAAGTTGTTATTGAGAATGCTCAAAAATTAAAAAAAGCAGAAGAAGTTCTAGTCAAAGCGACGAATGAAAAAAAGGGTGTGGATGTTGCTTGGAAAGATTATGAAAAAATAAAAAAGACTGTTCACACGACGGATCAAGAAAGATTTCTTGCGGTCGGTGGTTCGAAGAAAGAGTTCGCTGGCCTGCTTGAGGAATCAAAGATTAAATCTATTTTTATGTGGCCCTTCAGAAACAAAACGAATTTAGTCGTTGGCGGATTGGCAACTTACGGTGCCGACAATATTCTTTTAGAAAAAACAGGCTCATCGGCTGCAGATCTATTACAAAACGCAAAAGTTTCTGTGAGCCAATTTATTTCGGGAACAGATGCTTCGGGACCAGGACAACAAAGGCCCGAGCCCGTAAGTGCCAGTGACACTAAAAAAGAAAAGGACAAAAGCTGTTTGTTTGGAGGCACGCCTTCGGTTTGGAAAGACTTTGGTGATGGCGACTTAAAATGCACTCGGCCAAAAATATCAGATAATTCAAATTGTAAAAAAGAAGACGGTCAGTTTCAATGCCCTAATTATGGAGTTACATTAGCAAGTGGATCAATCGATAAAGAACTGTGCTTACCAACTTTCAAATTAGATGATTTGACTGTGCGCTGTTCTAAAGCTTTACAAAATGTGATCGAAACAAAAAAGGCTTCCATTGAAGAAAAAGATTTGGATCAATTTGGTCGAAGTTTAAAAGAAGCAATTACTAGCTTAGAAGCTAACGACAGAATGAAAGACGAGGCCGGTCAGACAAAATCTATTTCAGTCTATTGCCAAGCTAAGTCTAATGAACAAATAAAAGAGTGCGAGGCGATCAAAGAAGTGATCGCTGTTTTAAAAACAACAGACATTCAAAAAATATACGCTACACGAAGAATAGCGTCAGCAGGAAGCGAATCCGGTAAAAGTGAAGCAGAAAAAACAAAACAGTAAAGCCTATTTTACGATCGTCACTTTTTTCAAAACGATAGGCTCGACGGGTTTATCGCCAGGATATGTTTTAACTTTAGAAATTTGATCGACGATTTCATAACCTTCGACGACTTCACCAAAAATGGTGTGCCCTTTATCAAGCCAAGGTGTTGCGATGACTGTGATAAAAAATTGGCTGCCGTTTGTGTTAGGGCCGGCGTTTGCCATTGAAAGCATTCCGGGTTTGTCGTGTTTATTTTGTCCAGGAATAATTTCGTCAGCAAAGCGATAACCGGGGTCGCCAGTTCCCGTTCCCGTTGGGCATCCACCTTGAATCATGAAGTCTTTAATTACGCGATGAAAAACAAGTCCGTCATAAAAAGGACGTTTTGTTTTATTTCCGGTTTTGGCGTCTGTGAATTCTTTTGTGCCCTCAGCTAAACCCACAAAGTTTTCAACAGTTTTAGGATTTCGTTCGTTGTGTAATTTAACCTTAAAAGTACCTTGAGAAGTTTCAAATAGAGCAAACATTATTTTTTACCTCGGCGGATGGAATTAATTGTGACAGCTTCAACAGGAACGTCTGAGTATTCACCTTTTGTTGTTGTTTTAACTTCGCGAATTTTATCGACAACATCCAGGCCTTCGATGACTTCACCAAAAACAGCGTATCCATAATTATTGTCGGACTGATAATCGAGGCGCTGATTATCAACAGTGTTAATAAAAAACTGGGCTGTGGCTGAATCAACAACATTTGTTCGTGCCATCGAGATCGTACCCCGTTTATTTGATAGACCATTTTTTGCTTCATTTTTTATAGGAGCTAAAGTTTCTTTTTCTTTCATGTCGGCCGTGAAGCCTCCACCTTGAATCATAAAATCTTTGATCACACGGTGAAAAATCGTTTTGTCGTATTGTTTTTTATCAACATACTTCAAAAAATTTTCTGTGCTGATCGGAGCTTTCTCAGGGTTAAGTTTTACAACGATATTTCCAAGACTTGTTGAAATCACAATAGTCGAGTTTGAAAGCACACTCATTTTTTTTGCGGAGTCTTTTTTATTTTCTGCAGCGTGAGTGCTAAAAGACCAAGTCATCAGAACAAACGCCAAAGCGTAGATACACAAAATAAGGACACGATTATTTTTCATTAAATTTGTTTTCATAGGGAAATAGATCTAATCAATCAATTAGATTTGGTCAAGAGTACGTCAAGATTCTAAGCTTTTTGCCTTTATTTACTCGATATTTCGTGACCATTTTGGTTTAAAATAACTAGATGAATCATTAGTGACACGCCGCTCTTCGGTTCCATCAACCGTCGATATATAAATTTGATTTTTGCCTGTGCGGTTGCTTGTGTAAACAACATAACGGCTGTCTGGAGAAAAACTAGGATCTTCGTTGTGAGCCCATTTTCCGTTCGACTTTTTTGCAGAGGTGACACGAACAATATTAGACCCATCTGCATTCATAACAAAAATATCAAAGTGATCTTCATCTTGTCCCGCGAAGGCAATCTTTTTTCCATCCGGGGACCACGAAGGTGATGAATTATAAACCCCATTGAACGTCATTCTTTTTACATTGCTACCGTCTGAGTTCATTGTGTAAATCATTGGGCGTCCGCCGCGCTCAGAAGAAAATGCGATTTTTGTTCCGTCAGGATTTAAAGAAGGCTCAACGTTGATAGCGCCGGCGGGTCCTTTTGTCAGTCGTGTTTCGATATCACCTTTTAAATTAATTTTATAAATGTCCGCCGCGCCACTTCCCATCGACATTCCTAAATAAATCGATTTTCCATCTGGAGAAAACGTTGCGCCGGAATTCACGCCGGGACGGTAGGAAGTCAACACACGCTTGTTCGAAATCAAGTCTAAAATGTACAAAGATACATTCGACATTGAGCTTCCATCTTTTTTAATAAATTTAGTAAACACAGAGTACGCAATTTTTTTTCCGTCTGAAGACCAATTTGCAGAAAGGGCGACAGAGTTGTGTTTCGATACTTGCTCGATTTCAGATCCATCCCAATTCATCGTGACGACTTCTTTTGTGCCGCTTGTGCTGCGCTCGGATGTTGCAACAAGCTTAGATAAAAAAGGTCCACGAATCCCAGTTAAGGCTTCAATTACGTCATTTGCTAAAGTGTGGCCTATCGTTCGCGACTGATTAATCGAAGCTTTATATCTTTTGCCAACAACTAACTTTGATTCAGTGACATGATACAAAAACATCTCGACCGTAATGTCTTGGCCCGTGACTTCGTAACCCGCGCGAATTAAAAATTCAGCTCCGATTGTTTTCAACGGTTCAAATTTAAATCCACTGGTCAGTCCGGACTGTGGCTTGATACCTGTGTTCTTAGGATCTTCAAGAAAAGCTGAATTCGAAAGTATTTGAAAATAACTTGATAGTTCAAAATCTTTTTTTGCAGTCGAATAAATATCAGCGGCAGCTCCTGTTGAGGTTCCTGAATTATTCGAACCTTGATTATTAAAATAGGGGAAAGCCAGATTACTTTTTTTAGCCTTGGCCTCGCCAATTTTAATGTAAGCTTGATCTGCAAAAGCAACATGAAAGCAAAGTAATAAAAACAACAAAATAAAACTTTTCATAAAAACCTTTCAGTAAAATAATTATTCGGGAAATCCAATAACAACACCATCTTGACTAAATTTTTCTGTAAATTTTTCGGGTACTTTCGGAAACGGAGCCGCTTCATCGACCGACTGTAAACAGTAGTTATCATAACTTGTTTGTCCGCTGCTTTTTAAAACACTTCGGGAGATTATTTTTCCATCGGCATTAAATTTGACAAGGATCTGTGTTTTATAAGGCTTATTCATCAACCATTGTGGCAGTGCCCAATGGTTTTTAACTTGAGCATCAAGATCTTGTAAATAGGTATTGGCCTCAAGCTTATCTAAACCCGTGATCGATGAACCTGCCGAGATAACTCGTCCCTTAATGGGCGCAGAGTTTGGTTTAGCTAGATTTTGCTGAGCTTCGTTTTTAAGTTCTTGTTTTATTTTTTCAACGGCTGATAGTTTTTTTAAATTGTCGAGAGCTTCTTTTTGTTTATTTTTAACTTTTTTTAAATCAACAATGTGATTATCAGGCGTTTCTTTAACTGGCTTTACTTTTTCAGGAAGTTTTTCAATTTTATTTTCTTTTTTTTCTTCGACATTTGGTGCGCTGATTTCACGAGCGGCTTTTTCAGGTAAACGAGCTGTCTCTTTCGAGGGTAGTCCAACCATATCAACCCGAATCGCTTGAGTTAAATCAATTAATGTCGGTGTATAAAAAACCATTTTGATAAAAAACAAACACAACAAAATAAAATGAGCTAAGATTGAAACACCAAAGCTTCGTTTAAAATCATCGTGATACAACGTTACTCCTTCGAAAGCGTAATCAGGCTCATGTTGTAAATTCCAGCAGCTCTGATTTCACCCATGACTTCGGCGACAATTCCGTAATTTACTTTTTTATCAGCTTGGATATAAATTTGTTTATCTTTGCGAGTTTCAAAAATTGCTTTTATTTTTTCACGTAAATCTGAAATCACTAATTGAACATCAGCCGCTTTAACTTTTCCGTTGGAATCAATTGTTAAAACAAAAGGATCCTCTGTTAAAGCCATACCCGAAGAAGCTGTCTTAGGCAAATTCACATCCAGCCCTTGTTGCATCATGGGCGCTGTCACCATAAAAATAATTAAAAGCACAAGCATCACATCCACAAAAGGTGTCACATTAATTTCGCTAATCGTAACGCGTGATGATTGTCGTGATTGGTTTTGCATCGCCATTTTGACTAACCTTTAAAAAAATTTCGCTTAACAATATTTAAAAAATCAGCGCTAAAATTATTTAAAGACATTTCTTCTTTGCGAATCTGTGCAATCAAATGATTATAAATAATCACTGCAGGAATCGCAGCACCCAAACCAATCGCCGTTGTGATTAAGGCCTCAGAAATACCTGGCGCCACAGCCGCTAAACTGGCCGAACCTGTTCTTCCAATTTGATGAAATGAATTCATAATTCCCCAAACTGTTCCAAAAAGCCCAATGAAGGGGCCCGTTGATCCGGTTGAGGCTAAAATCGTTAAACGTGACTCCATGTCGGAAAGTTCAGTTTCGATGGCTTTACGCATTGAGCGCTCTAAATTATCAATACCTGAAAGCTGCGGGGAATCTGTTTCATTTTGCCCTGTTTTGTTCAGCAACGGAGACTCAGCAATTTTTTTCATTTCAAGATAAGCCGCTCTAAAAACTCGCGCATGAGAACTTTGTTGATGCAAAGTTTCTTTAGCCGAAGCTTTTTCGTAAAGATCATCCAGAGAACTCATTTTCCAAAATTGCTGATCAAAAAGTTCATTGGTTTGTTTTAAAAATTTAAATTGTTTGTATTTAGACCAGCCAATCGCCCAGCATAAAATTGAAAGACTAATTAAAATAAGTATAATGACCTGCACAATAAAACTAGCCTGCAACAAAGCATCAAGTGGCCCACCTTGAATTGTCTGGGACCCGACGTTCGCCGAGCTTGAATTCGGCGCAGCTAATAAAAATTGTGGTAGAATGAGTATAATAAGCAAGATGAATTTATTTATTTTTTTCATATTAAAAAGCGTAAAACGATTTGTTGTCTCGAGCAAGGCGAATCACTATCTTTTAAGAGTCACTTTTTTAAGTTTTTTTTTGGTTCACTGTGCTCAGCAACCTGTAAATGAAAATGTGAGGAAGATTTCCTCGATTGACAAAGTGGCTTCATTTGAAAAAAATCAACAAAACTACGCTTACGAAGCGTGTCGTTCACAAAGTCGTTTATATCTAGAAGATCAAATATTAAGAATGCCCGAAGAATACACCCAAGATCATACCAACGAGTGGAGTCAGTCTATTCCATTGAGATGCATTCAGTTTGCTCAAAGAAATTTTGTCGGAAATTTTGCAAAATGCGAAAATGCTGACTCGAAACCAAATCCATTAGCACTTCGTCCTTGTTTGACGGAAAATTACGTTTACTTAGCTTACAATGCTTATCATGATGTGATGGATTGCTTTAATTTAAATCCTCAAGATTTTTTTCTACAAATTATGATTGAAAGCGGATTTCATATTAATGCGATTAATCGCAACGGTTATGACTCAGGAATGGCTCAGTTTACAAAAAGCGGAATCCAGCGTGTGTCTGAGAACGACCGCATTGAAAGAACACGACGCGTTTTACTAGAAAGCTCAAGACCCTCATGCCAAAGAATTGCAAGCACAGTCGGAGCTTTTGATAACACTTCAATGAGTATTGAGAAAAGATGTTCAATGATCGTTCTGCCGCAAAATCCTTATCGCGGGATGCTTTATAATTATTTGCACACCATGTTGGACCAAATCGATATTAGCAAACAGCTTGAAAGTGAATTTGTAAATGACCCCGCATTACAAAATATAATCACACCTAAAATTAAACGTCAGCTTGTCTATTTAGCATACAACCGCGGCTTAACCGGAATGAAAAGACTTTTGTTAGGCTACATAGAAAATCGTAAAGCCATGTCGCAAGTTCTTACAGAACAGTTGTTAGATTTGGATCAAAATTTAAATCGCGTGAAAAATATCTTAAGTATCGAACCCAACAAAAGAGAACAGCTTTTAAAGGCTAAAATAAAAAAATTAAGTTTCGCTGAATACGCAGTCATTCACAATGCCAATTATGTTGCTGATATGATTGCAGCCCAAGACTACGTGCGGCGCTATTTAGGCGATCAATGTAGCCGATTTTAATCTTTGTTGGTAAATAAGCTTCATGCGAATATTTATTGTCTCCATTTTTGCGCTTGTGATTTCTTTTGTCTGTTTTTTAATAATCAAGTTATGGGGTCAATCGCAGGCTTATTATGACTACAAACACCCGTTATTTACGGACCAAAAAAGCCCCATCGTTTTTTATAAACCAAGTTTTAAAAATATTCTGACCGAGCTCAGCACCGACCACGATCTTTACTTAGATGTTGCTGTAACTCAGGATCAAAACTTGGTTATTCCGTTACGTACTTGGCTTAAAAGCGAAAAACCAATTCGCTATTTAGCTTACGCCGATATTAAAAAAGATGTAATTTCACTTCAAGACATAAAAAATCAGCTGAGTTCAAAAAAATTAATTTTTAATATCACCGAAAATGCACAGGCAGTGCATGAAATATTTTTTGAAAATATTCGATTAATGGGTTTCGAAAAAGGACAAAACTTTATCGTGACAAGCCCTTACGAAGCTCCAGTTAAGGCTTTAAAAGAATTAGCGCCCGCATTTATTTACGGAAGCACTCAGCCTGAAATTTTAAAAATTGTCGCGATGGGATCGATGCATCTTTACGAAGCCGTCAATATTCGAGCAGATATTTTAATTCACCCTTTAAAATTAAAAAATCAATTATTTTTTACAGATGAACTTATTAAGGAAGTCGCTCGACGCTACAAAAGAATTATTGTGGGTCCTATTTCAGAAGCTGAAAAAGAACAGGCCGTAAAGTTAAACCCTTACGGCCTGATTATCGAGAACTAATTTTTTTGAACTAGTTTGCCAGTGGTAAAATCTGAAGCAAATTTTTATAATCGTCTGAAGACTTTAAAACTCCGCTGAGGTAGTCACTTAAGACTTCGGCTGATAATTTCCAAATAGCTTTTTCATCAGTCGAGACCTTAGGTGGCATTGGAGTTTTATCTAACTTAGCCTTTAAAATTTCGAGAACTTTTTCTCGCGGAACTTTGGCAAGAGCATCAGTGATAGTAATATTCATTATCGCTTCTCGGGCTAAAGTGTTTTCGGTGTCTGCTGCGTAAATCACATTGTTTATTTCAATCGACTTTGCAGAAGAACTTAACTTTTGATTCACAACTGAATTCAAACGATAAACGCTGTTCTGAGCACCAATTGATAAATCTTCTGGGTGTTCGCGAGTTGGATCAACAGCCTGAAAAGCAAGCTTATAGGCAAGAGCTTGTTGAAGCGGAGTCGTCCCCGTCGTGTTGACCCCAAGGCGATTTGCGAAGCGCTCTACAGTGGCACTTGAGGCCCCTTGTCTTTCAAGCATATCGATTAAAAAAGGTTTTTTGGCGACTTGCGATGCGGCCATGTCGTAATTAATTTCCAAGTCCTCTTTAGATCCGTCTAATAATGTGAATGTGACTTTGTTCACTACATTATTTGTCATTAAACCTTTTACAGCATTTAAAATTCCTTGGCGTAAATCAGATTGATTTAAAAAGCTATCGGTGTGTTCGTCCATGCTCAGTATTCCAATTTGGCGATTCACTAAATTTTTTAAGGCATAAATCTTATCTAACCAAATTCCACGTACATCAATCTGGTCGGCAAAGGAATTGTTGCTTTCTGGATCTTTTTTAGAATTCAACATTTTGCCACCCTGACCAACGACCACAACTTTAAAATCTTTGTCATCTGGAGATAAGAAATTCGCGACCAGATTTAAACTGTCTTGGTCAAGTTTAAAACACGAAATTACATCTGGATTGATTTCATTCAGATTAATAACGGATATAACGACTGATGCATCTTTCATATTTGCAAAAGCACACATCGTGTCGGGCACCAAAAGTACATTTGTTAGGAAACTTCCACCGATTAAAGTCGCTTGCTTAAGGTCTTTTAAAAATGGAACTTTTTCCCATAAAGCTGAATCATCAGAAAGTCCGTACCTGTATTTAAATCGCTCGACAACTTCCATCATAATACGCAATTCTTTGAATGTTCTATTAATTCTCGAGACATAAGTTAAGTCATCAGCTAAACTCATGTTGGCGCGGCCATCACGCAAATTTCTTTTGGTATAGCCATCTTCATAATCCTTAATTAAATTCTGAACGATTTCTGTGTAGCTGCTGCCTAAGTCAAATTGCTTGCAGCCTGCATTGATTCCTAAGTTTTCGTCAGTACAGTACTGGTACTGTTTTACTTTAAGCCCTACAGTCTCAAGTTGCGGATTTAGTTTTTGCAATGTTTCAGTGACATCAGTCATTTGAGTTTGATCGCCTGACTGAACTTCAACTTGTCGTAAGTATCCAAATTTCAAAGCAGCGATATCATACTTACCTAAAACCGGTAAAGTTTTTAAATCATTTCCATAATCCATCACTGAGCTGAATGGAATTTGGTGATCAGAACCAATTTTTTGCAATTCTTCTTGAGATAAGTAATTTGCTTTATCTTCTGAAGCGGCAAAGTTATGACGCAAACCCAAGTTGTGACCCATTTCATGAATTAAAGTAGGAACCCAAATTTCAGGTAAAATAATCGCGATAACTTTTTCTTTTTCTGAGTCAGTCAGATTTTCCCATGGTTTTGCATCATCAGAAATTTGTGCCATCAGTTTCTGACTGATTCCGCCCGAAGCTCCTTCGATAGCCGGAGCAAAAGCGCAGTTTTTAGCTTCATTCATATACTTAAGTTGCGATTTTAAATCACGACCAGAGTATTCTGGATTCTTGTTCGCCGTATAATTCTTTAAGTCCTTCACAATGCGAACTGAATTTTGATCAAGCAAACCAACACTGATTTTTTTATTATTTTGTTCTAAAGACTTTTGTGTTGAATTTATCTTTGACATCACTTGATCAGCTAAGTCTGAAGCTCCAAATACTTTACCTGTAGATTTTAAAGCTAACACATTTTGTTTAAGTGTATCTGAAAGTGTAATTGAACTGGCTTTTAATTTTTCAACCTTAGCAGAGCGCTTTTCACGGATAATTTCATCGTAAGTGTATTTGATGTATTTTTTAATCGTTCCTAAAAACATCACAGTTCTAGCCGAGATAATTTCGCCTGTTACAGGATCTTCTGTTTGTGGACCATAGCCGATAATGCTTGATGCAACCGGGTCTTCAACTAAAACGATCATACTGTTTCGAATATCACCTGGTGTTTTTCCTGATGGATCTTTTAAATTAATTCTAAAATGTACACCCGCTTCTGAAAGGCCTTTGTTTAAGTTATCAACAGTTTGGTATGTCAGATCTTTAATTAATTTATTTTCAGGTTTAGCAAATTCATCGCTTAAATGATAAACGATTTCTGTTCGGTTTGGATTCCAACGATTCATAATTTGAACAACACTGTGGTCTGTGTTGTTATTATCAATATCAAGCTGCGTTTTACGAGAACTAAAAAACCCAAAAGTTTGTTCGTCTGTTGAACCTTCTGGGTAAGAAATCGTTTTATAATCTTTCGAAATCACAGAATTAACTTTAACTAAAGATATATGATAATTCGCAACAACAGTGGCATCACTAGTTTTATCAAGTTCTTGAAGACAATCAATATTCGTCTGAAATGTATTTTCGTAAGTAATATTGATCGCGTCGGCTTCGATTTGAGCTTTTAGAATTCGTCCAGCTGTTTTAGTGTAACAATTTTCACCTAATGTTTGGCTGATAAAAATCGGCAATAAATTTAATTCAGTCATGCGAGCTTCTTCAAATTTCAACCGAAGAGTGCTTCTTTGCTGCCAAGGGATGTCGGTATTTTGTTCTTCCGTGTTTGTGCATTCCCCAAACCGATCTTTGGCGCACTGGTATTGGACGTGCTCAGCAGGTATTTCCATAACTAATTTATCATTTGTTGTATTAGCAGAAAAACGATTGTCTCGCTCTGTTTCAATAATTCTTAATGAATCTTTAGTTATTTGCAATTTGACCCGTTTGTTGTCTCCGGATGAAAAGGGTAAAGCGTCTGTAGATGAGCGGCTGGCATTAAGCATCGCTGTTGACATCAAAAACTCATCTTTTTCATTTATTAGATCCTTAGGAACGTCTTCTTGTTTCACTTCTTGAGTGAGCGCCTTATAAGGAATCTGCTTCGTGCAAGACGCAAGAATCAGAGCGCCAGCGGCGAATAGCAAAAGACTTTTGTTTTTTCTAAGATTGATTGAATGTTTCATACGCCCTGCCTTTTTTAATTAATTATAAAGTTAAACTAAGTCCTAATCGATAAACTGAAGTGTTTTCATTAAAAGCTGAAATATTTGAATCAACACCGTTCGCTTTTAAAGCGCCGCCCTCATTCGAGGTTCCTAAATTAACGCTTAAGTTTTCTAAAATATCGTAGTTTAAATCGGTATCAAAAATAAAATCTGTTCGCTGAGCGCCTGCATATGTTCGACCTAAACGATAAGTGCCAACTGAAGTTATTGAAAAGCTTTCAGTTACAGGTATTTTTATCTCAAGTGTGTTCGCTAGACGGTATTCTATATTTGGTGAACCATCTGCATTGATATTGAATTCATGAAAATTTCTTGAAAGACCTAATTTATATTTTATCTCTGCGACAGCATTCGAAAATTTGATTCCGTTCGTTAAACCTATCGACGTGTACAAGCGGTCTTGCTTTTGAGAATCTTCATTTGTCGGAACGACGCCTGAAATGGAGTGTAGGGTTTCAAATTGTTCGCTTAATTTAAAACCTTTTAGTGCTAAAGCAATTTTTGTATCTGAAATGGAAGTTTGTCTTTGGTTAGAATTTTCTTTTGAAACTACGGCTTTAGCAGCCAGACTCAGCTTATTGTTAATTTTATAATTTGGAGCAATCAGAAAGTCAGTTGAGCTTTCTGTTGAACCTTTTTCTTCGACGGCTGTTTTTTGTGAATATTCTATTCCTAAATCTAACGAGAAATCTTTTTTTACTTCAGCTTCTTTTTTAAATTTCGTTATGCTTGATTGAGCGCTTGAAGCGACCGAAGCTGCTTGCTCAGAGACTTGTGCGTGGGCAACTAAGCTTGCCAGCGCAGAAACAAGTAAGCTGCTGACTAAGAATGAATTTGTTGTTCTGATTTTCATCACAGCCCCCAAAGCTTCGGCGAACATACACTTTGGTGCGTCAAATACCTAATCACTCATATCGATCAGCAATATAAGGGAACCTTATGCGGTAATAAAACACATCAAGCATTTTCATTTGCCTTTCATTTCGATTTGGAATAGCTTCCAGGCAATATATACGTCTTAAATAAACGTATATAGACTAAAATATATTTAATACTTTTTAAGTTATTGAATTAAAAGGCTTTTTTATGAACAAAATGAGTAAAAAAATGGAATATGCTTTAATGGCTTTAAGGGTAATTAGCGCCAAGCCTGAAGGTGTTTTAACCTCGGCTAAAGAGGTCTCAGAACAGATGCATATCCCATTTGATGTCACCGCAAGAGTTCTTCAAGCTCTTTCCTCTAGAGGTTTATTAACGGCCGAATACGGCGTATCGGGTGGGTATTTTTTATCACGCCCATTGGACGAAATTTCTGTTCACGATTTGAATGAGATGCTCGAGGGCCACGTAGTTTTAACAAAATGTTTAGGTCTTGATGAGCCCTGTGAAATTTCAAGCACGTGTAATATCACGGCTCCGATTTTGGCTTTAAATAACAAAGTTAAAGAATTTTATAAATCTGTTTCTTTGCATGAGGTTCTTTATGTCTGAATCATCATATGAATACAAATATGGTTTCACGACAGATATTGAAACAGAAAGTTTTCCAAAAGGTCTTAGTGAAGATATTGTTCGTCAAATTTCAAAAAAGAAAGACGAGCCTGAATGGATGTTGGATTACCGTTTAAAAGCTTACCGCCATTGGATCACATTAAACGAACCCACTTGGGCGCACGTTACCTACCCTAAAATTAATTTTCAAGATTTAACTTATTATGCAGCTCCGAAAGAAAAAAAAGAAAAAGCCTCGATGGACGAAATTGATCCTGAGTTAGTGAAGACATTTGAAAGATTAGGAATTCCGCTGACAGAACAAAAAAGAATTTCTGGAGTCGCGATCGATGTGGTTTTTGATTCGGTTAGCATTGCGACAACTCATCATGAAGAACTTGAAAAAGTGGGAGTTATTTTTTGTTCGATCTCTGAAGCTTTAAAAAAACATCCAGACATCGTGAAAAAATACTTAGGAACTGTGATTCCTGCTTCAGATAATTATTATGCAGCCTTAAATGGGGCCGTTTTTTCAGATGGATCTTTTGTTTACATTCCAAAAGGTGTTCGTTGCCCGATTGATTTATCAACTTATTTTAGAATTAACGCTAAAGAAACGGGTCAGTTTGAAAGAACTTTGATCGTAGCTGAAGAGGGAAGTTTTGTGAATTACCTTGAAGGTTGCACGGCTCCTCAGCGAGATGAAAACCAATTGCACGCCGCTGTTGTTGAACTTGTGGCTCACGACAATGCTGAAATTAAATACTCAACAGTTCAGAATTGGTACACTGGAGACAAAAACGGTTTAGGCGGAATTTATAATTTCGTAACGAAGCGTGGAATTTGTAAAGGCATAAATTCAAAAATATCGTGGACTCAAGTCGAATCAGGTTCTGCAATTACTTGGAAATATCCATCTGTGATTTTACAAGGCGATTATTCTGAAGGCGCTTTTTATTCAGTGGCTTTGACTCATGATTATATGCAAGCTGATACCGGAACAAAAATGATTCATATCGGAAAAAACACCAAAAGTACGATCATTTCAAAAGGTATTTCAGCGGGGCATTCATCGAATGCCTATCGTGGCCAAGTGAAAATTATGGCGTCGGCTGAAAACGCGCGTAATTATTCGCAGTGTGATTCAATGCTCGTCGGCGATCGCTCAAGCGCGCATACGTTTCCCTATATCGAGGTAAAAAATAAATCGGCAACTTTAGAGCACGAGGCAACGACGTCTCGTATTTCTGAAGATCAAATTTTTTATCTTCAATCACGCGGACTGAACAGCGAAAAAGCGATCTCGATGTTGGTGAATGGTTTTTGTAAAGAAGTTTTTAAAGAGCTTCCTCTTGAGTTTTCTGTTGAGGCTGTAAAGTTGATTGAAATGAAACTTGAAAATTCTGTGGGATAAAAGGAATGAGCTTATGTTAGAAATTAAAAATTTACATGCGCAAGTGGAAGACAAAGAAATTCTAAAAGGCTTATCGTTGAAAGTAAATGCCGGTGAAGTGCATGCGATCATGGGGCCCAATGGATCTGGCAAAAGCACGCTGTCAAAAGTTTTAGCCGGACATCCGTCTTATAAAGTGACGGCTGGAGAAGTTAATTACGAAATTAATTTTAAAATGCAAAGTCTTTTAGAATTAACACCTGATATGAGAGCTAAAGAAGGTGTGTTTTTAGCTTTTCAATATCCAGTTGAAGTGCCCGGAGTTTCCAATTTTAGTTTTTTACAAACAGCCTTTAATTCTATTTTACAACACCAAGGATCTGAGCCCATGTCTGATGGGGACTTTCGTGAATTTCTTTATCAAAAAATGAAGCTTGTTCAAATGAAGTCTGAATATTTAGATAGGCCCGTTAACGTTGGATTTTCTGGTGGAGAAAAAAAGCGAAATGAAATTTTACAGATGGCTGTTCTATCGCCCAGATTATCTTTACTTGATGAAACGGATTCAGGTCTTGATATTGATGCATTAAGAATTGTTTCTGAAGGCGTGAATAAGCTTCGTAACAAACAAAATGCGATCGTTCTGGTCACGCACTATCAAAGATTGCTAGATTATATCAAGCCCGATTTTGTTCACGTGCTGGCCAACGGAAAAATTATACAAACAGGTGATGCCACTTTAGCTTTGGAGCTCGAGAAAAAAGGCTACGATTGGTTGATGTAGGAATATATGAGCTGGGAAAATAGTTACCTTGAATTTAAATCGATTTCGCCGCTTGAAAGTATTCAAGCAAATCAAGCTCGTCAAAAAGCTTTTAATCACTTTTTAAAAGTTGGACTGCCAACTAAAAAGCTTGAAGCTTGGAAATACACATCTTTGAATGATTTTAAAACTAAGGATTGGCAGCCAGCTGGTGCAGAAGAAGTTCTTTTGTCTCATGAACAGCTGCAATCGATTTCTAAAAACGTCTGTTCTGATTTTCATAACTTAGTTTTTGTTGATGGGTTTTTAAATTTAACTTTATCTGATGAGATCACTGAAAGCATTCAAATTTTAGAAATTACTGCAGAAGATTTTATACAAAATGATCAACACACTGAGGTTCAATTTTTAAATTTAGCTCAAGCGTTTTTAAATAAAAAAATACAGATTAATTTTTCTAAAAATAAAACTTTTGAAAAACCTGTTTCAATTATTTTTGTACAAACAACTAAAAATCCCATTTTTTTATCTGAGAAAATTAAAATTAAAGTTGAAGAAAATGCCGAACTAACATTAATTTTGAACTCTTTTAATTTGTCCGAGACCAACGTGGCTGCTTTGAATTTGAATATTGAAATGAATATAGCCGACTCAGCACGTGTTAAATATCTTCAGCTTCAAAACGAAAATCTTCTTTCTTATCATTTTTCGCAAACCGAAGTTATTTTGAATTCAAAATCACAATTTCAGTCTTTGGTTTTTTCGTTGGGATCTTTGCTGACTAGAAATTACTTGCATTTAAATTTTAAAGGTCGTCATGCAACAGCTGCGACTTATGGATTAACTTTGATTGATGAAACACAACATATTGATAACTACACATTTATTCAACATAGCATTGGCGAAAATGAATCTATTCAGCATTACAAATCTATTTTGTCCGGCAAATCGCAATCTGTTTTTCGCGGTCGTGTAAGAATTGAACAAGATGCCCAGAAAGCACAATCAGAACAGTTGAATAACAATTTGCTTTTAACCCGAGATTCTCAAGCCAACAGTATTCCGCAGCTTGAAATTTATGCTGACGATGTTAAAGCGGGGCACGGATCAACAATTGGTCAGTTAAATAGCGATGAAATTTTCTATTTTTTAAGTCGCGGAATCAATCAATATGAAGCGGTTAAGATGCTTTCTTACGGTTATGCCAAAGAGCTTATTTACAAATTTGAAGACAAAAGTATTCAGAAGTTTTTGTTTGCAAAGCTTCAAGATAAATTAGAAAGAATGATTCAACATGTTTAATATTGAAGAAGTTCGAACTCAGTTTCCGGCTTTGTCTCAAAAAATTAATGGGAATTCTTTGGTTTATTTAGATAGTGCAGCGACAACACTTAAACCTCAAGTTTTGGTGGAACGCATTTCTCATTTTTACTCTTTAGAAGCTGCCAACGTGCACCGTGGCGCTCATCATTTAAGTGATGCAGCAACAAATGAATTTGAAGCCGCACGAGATTCAATTAAAAATTTTATAAATGCTGAAACAACAGAAGAAATTATTTTTACCCGCGGAACGACAGATTCAATTAACTTGGTGGCGAGCTCATTGGCAGAGTTATTACACGAAGGTGATGAGATCGCACTCACCGAGATGGAGCACCACTCAAATATCGTTGCGTGGCAGGTGTTGGCCCAAAAAAAGAAATGTCTTTTAAAATATATTTCCGTTCTTGAAAATGGTGACCTTGATTTAAATTCGATTGATCAAGTGATCTGTGAAAAAACTAAAATTGTTGCTTTTACGGCTTGTTCAAATATTTTAGGAACCTTAACCCCTATTGAGAAAATTGTTGAAAAAGCAAAGGCCGTCGGAGCTTTTACATTACTGGATGCGGCTCAATATGTTTCACAAAAAAAAATTGATGTGCAGTCGCTAAAAGTTGATTTTTTAGTTTTTTCTTCGCATAAATTATTTGGACCCTTTGGATTTGGAGTTCTTTACGGCACTAAAAAACTTTTAAATAAGATGTCTCCGTATCAGTATGGAGGATCAATGATTTCAAGCGTTGGTTTTTTTGAGACCACTTTTAATCATCTGCCTTTTAAGTTTGAGGCTGGTACTCCTCATGTTGAGGGTGCAATAGCGACTAAAACGGCGATTGATTTTTTTAACCAATGGCCCACTGAAGATATTTTTAATCATGAACATCGTTTATTGAATTACGCTGAAGAAGAACTTCAAAAAATTGAAGGGCTTCAAATTTTTGGTCAATCGGCAGATAAATCTGCAATTATCAGTTTTAATATCCAAGGCATTCATCATTCAGATATAGGACAAATTTTAGATCAACAGGGAATAGCCGTGCGTGTTGGGCATCATTGCACGCAACCATTGCTCAAAAAATTTGGCCTGACGGGCACCGTGCGGGCTTCAATTTCGATGTATAATAATTTAGGTGATATTGAAAGATTAATTGAAGGCGTAAAAAAAGCGAAAAGGATGTTGTCATGAGTGAACCACTTAATTCACAAGAAGTTTTAATTCGTGTTCAAGCGACGCCTAACCCAAGTGCATGGAAGTTTGTCTTGGATCGGCCTGTTTTAACCGAGGGTAAAGCAACTTACTCTTCAATTGAAGAAGCCTCCCATAATCATTTAGCGAATTCTTTATTTCAAGTTTCAGGCGTGAGACAAGTTCATTTTTTTCAAAATGTAGTTACAGTTACGCATCAATTTGATTACGATAGCGATGAAATTCAAAAAGAAGTTTGTGCAGTTATTCAAACTCGAATTGCCGTTCACAATCCGAATCAAACTGTTTTAGACGAAAAAAAAATTGCTCGCCAAAATCTGTCACCAGATTTACAAAAAATCGAGGAAATTTTAGATCGAACCATTCGGCCCGGATTACAGGGTGACGGCGGTGATATTGAGATTTTGAAGTTTGAAGAAAACAAAGTATATGTCGCTTACCAAGGAGCCTGTGGAACGTGTCCTAGTTCAACAACAGGCACGCTGATGGCGATTGAGGGCATATTAAAAGATGAATTCAATCCTGATGTTGAAGTCATTCCTATCTAAGAGCTCAATTCAAAATGAAACTTTGTTAATATCCACAGGAGCTTTCGTTCGAGAAGGTCCTAGCTTATTCAGTTTATTTGAACTTTCTGTTTTAGATTTTTCATATTGTTGAACGACGTATTCAAACGAGTCTTCAGGGCGCGATGAAGCTAAAACATCACGTTCAATCTTTTTCTGATCAAGTTCGCCTTTAATGCTAAAACTGATATAGTTTCTGATTTCTTTTGAATAGCCTTTTACTTTCAATGTGAATTCTTTTGTTTGATTTTCTGCAAAGTTATAAAGTGAGCCTTCAATCGGGCCTTCAACGACGATAGCTGACTCGGGTAAATTCCATCTGTAAAGTAGACCTGTCGGAAAACTTTTGTAAGCTTCGATGGTTACTCGAATTGTCGAGACAGCATCTTGGGTTAAGGCGATTGATTCATTTTTAATTTTTACATCAAATAAATTTCTGGCAAATTGTTCTGTACCAAGTTTTGAAAATGTGGCTGAGGCCAATTGTCGATTGATTGAGCTTGGTTGATTGATTAAATGAACTGCATTGTAGCCAAGTAAACCGCCAAAAAGAACGACGACTGCAGATTTTAATATGTTGGTGACGGACATAAATATCCTCCTGATTGATCGGTTAAAGTGTAAGTGTATTCAGTCGCATTCGTGATCGATGAGTTTCCAGCTGTGTAAGCGCGTATATCAAGTAAATAATAATTCGAAGAACTGAGGCTTGTTAAATTTTGAATTTTTTTAGTCAAAGTTGTGCCTGCTGTTGCAGAATTACTGCGGTCACTCAGGAGCATATCGGCCGAGGTCATTTTTTGATAGCTTGTGCAATTTCCGCTGGAGTTGTAACTGGCGCAATCCTCAGTGAACCGATAACCTTCTTTTAATAATATTAAATCGATATCGACAGTGGTGCCACCCAGCTTTGTGGCACTTAAATTAATTTCGGTTACTGATGGTAATACGGATCGGTCAATCAAATAAAAGTGATTTGAATATCTTTGATCAGAAAGTAAATTTGTAACACTAGCGGTATCGGCTCGTGGCAGTATTTTCAATGAACAAGCTGTTGCCCCATTCGCAACTAATTTAATTCCGTAAGGTGCCCAAATTTTTGCCCCTGAAACCGTGTAGGCCGAATTTGTGTCACGCTGTTGAGCTTCGTCTGAATTTAATATTGAATCGATGGATGCAGGAGTCGTCGTACTTGCGTTGATAAAAGCTTGGTTCAAACGACTATAAAAAACAATTGAACTTCGGAACGGAAAATTTGGTTTGCCTATTCCGACTCCGGTTAAATCATTTTCAAATGCCTTCCAGTAGTACGAAAAATAATTTGTATTCGAGCAAAGTGAAGCGCAAGTGTTTGTACCTTTGAATAAACTTCGTGAAATTGAAACTTCGCGCGTATGCCCTTCTCCGGGGTACAGAGCTGAATTGACTTTGTCGTAATAAAGGCCGAGCGACACTGAATAGGCTTCGGGGTTGTTTCCTGGTTTTGTTAAATTGAGCATAATCAGGCGAGAGCCTGACGTCACAGCGCCATCATTGTAGCCGTCGGTGTCTAAATAATGAAGCCATCCTGAAGCGGGTAGTTGGGCGCTTAAATCTGGATTTATGCTGGCCAAATTATTTCGAATGACATGGGCTCCGAAAAAATTCCCCCATCCTTCAGACC
Source organism: Bdellovibrio sp. (assembly GCA_043747435.1). Lineage (GTDB taxonomy): Bacteria > Bdellovibrionota > Bdellovibrionia > Bdellovibrionales > Bdellovibrionaceae > Pseudobdellovibrio. The sequence continues at coordinate 44,071 of JAYTPD010000011.1, forward strand.
AAGCCAAACGAGAATCAATTCGGTAAAGGCCATAATGCGCGCCGCCGGGAGAATCCATTTTACCGCAAACGTCTTCGATGTGATGACCGAGTTCGTGAATAATAACGGCATCGTCAAAATGATCTGTGTCTTTTGAAGCGACATTTCCTAAAACGCCACCATTGATATACAATTCATTTTCGCCTCGCACATAATATGATACGGTTCCTAAGCTTGATGGATCATCGTCTGGGTAAATGTATTGTGCGGGATTGAAACCCGCTTTCCAATAAACGTCTAATTTTGGATTCAAGCAGGTGAGGTTTGATAATCCTGTGTTTTGAGAAAGATATTTGTAAGTCACTAGTAAATCGTTATAAATATTAAAAGCTCCACCCAAAACTTCCGAGGACTCTGATTCTCGAGCGTATGCAATCATATTTCCAACACTGATGCTGCCCGAGCCTGTTGACGTAATGGATTGGCTCAGTTTGTAAAATGCGTTCGAGTATATATCTTTTTTTACAGAAACAGTAAAATTAAAACTGTTTTTTCCCATCGAAGCAGGGAAGGTATATTGGCTTCGAGAGGTTACTTCGACCGTATAATTTCCAGCTGTACTTGAAATATTTAAATTAGAAGATCCGTCGATTGCTTTGAGTGAACCTGTTGAGTCTGTTTGCCCACACTGAATGATTTGACCTGCTGAATTTAAAACACGGACTTCAGCAAACTGAATTGGTAACGATGTTGAAATAGGTGTCGATAAAGTCATTTGTGTCACAACACCCGCGGAAGTTGTTACAGTTAGACCTCTTTTAAAAAAAGTAGCAGTGCCTGTGATGACGACCGGTGAAGCATAAGTCATATTTGTAGAACAAAAACCTTCTTCTGCAGTGATTGTGGGTGCTGGAGCAGCAGCAGGTGGCTGATCAGAGCCTGACGACGAGCAGGAACAGATAAAAAAGTAAAACAAAGTAAGATAAAGCGATTTAATTATTTTCATTTTTTTATCCCAAACTTTTGGAATTTAAGTCGTTCAACTTGCTGTACTGTGTGTTCAAAACTGAGTTCTTTTTGAGAAGATATCAAAGCATCCGAATAGATTCTTCGATTATTTTTTTGTCCTGAAACCTCAAGCGCGATATGCCTATTCGCGCTACTGTTATAGCCGCGAACTTTAATGTGTATTGTTTGCGCCCTATCTTTTTTTAAATTTTTAATTTGCCCTGCGATTTGACCTTCAACTAACTGAACATTTTCACCGAGTGTCCATTTGAAATCAAATGGGTTTTGATCATCAAATGGCAAAGTGATATCTGCAAAAATTTCGACTGAGTCTGAATCGTCTAAATTTTTTGAATCAACTTCTTTTATATTAATTAATCGAAGTCGATCCGCTTCACCGTGGCTTGAAAATTCAGACATATTCATTTTATAAGTCGAATATCGAGCTGGGTGAGTTAAAATAAAACTATAGATTACAAAACCTATGCAACTTAAAAAACCAAAGATATAAATTAAAAAATTGTATTTTTTTATGGACATATAAATTGCCCTGATTGATTTGTAAATGTGTAAGAATAATCCGTCAGTGTAGAAATTGATGTTTTGTTAGCTGTGTAAGCTCGAACATTAAGAAGAAATTTTTTTGTGTGATCAAGTGCCTGGAGGTTTCGAATAGTTTTTGTAGCGACGCTGCCGGATCTGCGATCGGCGCGGGCCATATCACTTGTTGTTAGCCGTGTCGGTGAATAAGCCGTGCAATTTCCGACTGAGTCAGAAGTTGAACAGACATAATCATCTTCAAAAAAGTAGTTTTGCGAGTAAAGAATCAAATCAAACTCAACTGATGAGCCACTCATATTTTTTTTCTCTAAATTCACAGAAATTTCATCCACATTAGAAAGTGTGTTCAGGTCAATCGTGTAAAAGTGATTTGAATATCGTTGGTCTGAATTTGAAGCAGTTAAGACAGGATCATCAATGCGCGGCTCAATATAATATTGTTCGGCACATGATCCTGCTGTGACAGCTGATAAATTTCTTCCGTAAGACACCCAACGATTTATGCCCCCACTTGTAAACGCACCATCTGAAAATAGATGAAGGGCCTCGCTTGTAATCGATTCATTAAATGATTTGTAGTTCACTCCCCAAGCAACACTGCCAATGATGTTTTTTAAAATTTCTAAAACTGTATGGGAACTTTTAAATGCATAAATAGTTTGTCCTGCTCCGGATAGTTTATCCATACTTTTCCAAATATTTTCAAAAGTGACCGGTGTTGTTGATATGCAAGAGCCTCCGCAATTGTTTGCCAATTTAAAAAGTCCACGCGAAATGGCGCCCTCGCGAAAATGTCCTTCTCCGGGATAGCGAGTCGCATCGATTTTATCAAAAGCAGAACTTTGATAAGCGCCGCTTTGCCAGACATCGGGATTATTTCCTGGCTTTTTCATGTCGAACATAAATCCTGTGCCATTACCAATATTTTGAAATGAGTCTGAAAATCCTTTTGATCCGAATAAATAAGTCCAATTTGCAGAAAGTCCTGCAGCCGTCAGTTTTGTGCTGATTTCTGGATTCACTGTATTGATCGAGCTGTACATGACCTGACCTGCAAAATAATTTGACCAGCCCTCAGACCAAGCAAGCCTTGGGTCAATTCGCGAAATAATAACATGCGTTCCACCCGGAGTAGATAAATGCCCACATTGATTTTCAATGTGATGACCAAACTCGTGAATAATAATAAAGTCATCAAAATGATTCGTAACTTCCATCGTGATTTCACCAAGGCGACCACCTGTGATATAGAGATTTTTTTCGTCGGCATTATAGTAAGATCCATTATTGATGTAGGATGGATCTTCACTTGGATTCGAATACTGAAAAGGATTAAAACCCAGTTTCCAGTAAACATTAAGTTTATCACTTAAGCATGTGACATCAACAGTGCCTGTGTTATTGCGCACATAATCGTAGGCTGTGTACAAACTATTAAAAATATTGAAAGCTCCGCCTTCAACTTCAAGTGAGTCTGTTTGTCGCGCATAGGCCAATAAATTCAAGTTGTTTGTGTCATCGACGCCATTTGTTGAAAATGTTTTTGAAATCGAGTGAACTTCATTCGTGTAAATATCTTTTTTTACAGCAACGTGAAATGTAAATTCTGCTTTCGAAGGGCTTCCTGCCGGAGCAGCTAAGCGAATATTTGAACGCGCTAAAATATGAATTATATATTGGTCGGCAAGAGCAGGAATAAGTAGATCTGAAAGACTATTCGTTGCTTTTAAATTTCCTAGCCCGTCTGTTAAGCCACACTGAACCAGCTGATTTGAAGAATTATAAACAGCCACTTCTGCATAACGAATGGGTAGCGCGTCTATTAACGGATCACCTAAAGTCATTCCTTTAAGTTGATTTGATTCTAAAACGAGATTGATTCCACGCTTATAAAACTTTGCACTGCCCGAAACAATTTTAGAATTTGTGTAAGTATAGTTTGTTAGGCACTCTGGGGCTTCGGCGACAAGCTTCGAGTACTTTTCATACTGTGAATTGTGGATCGGCGCACATGCCGAAAAAAATAGAATGAGTCCATAGATGAGTGGCCATTTTTGATTGATCTTCACAGAATCTTTATCGGACTTTTTGGGATATTTCTAGATTGTTTTTCAAGTTTTATTTATATCGATTTAGGTCTAGCAGAGCTTATTTGCACAAGCCGTTTTAAAAATAAAAAAAGGCTCGTAGACCACTCTGAAAGATAAACCTCTTAATGCAAGGTGGGTGGCCATTATAACAACTTTAGGCTTCTCACTACGAGGTGAGCTTGCACACCATTGTCAGGGACAGCCCCCAAAAATATGCTTGTAAGGTTTATTTTCGATGAGATTTTACGTCTATCGAACCCCTATGTAAGAATAACGAAATTATTTAAAAAAGTCTATGATTCAGGACTCAAGTATAAAAAAATTCAGCCGAAAAACAGGCATGTTAAATGCTGCAAATTTTTCGACAACGACTCTTGATTTTTATTTTCCATTTTTAGTGTTTTTTTATGGTCTAGTGATTAACTTCGTGCTTGAAATTCCGTATTTGGTTCAATTGGCACGAAAACAAATGCCGTCTCAATTTGCGACACTTGAAAGTCATCGAAAAATCGCACTTTTTTCACTCTACGCAGGTGGTCTTTGGTCGCTCCAAAATTTATGGTTTTCTTGATTGACATGAAGTGATTGGCTGCTAAGGTTCACGTCATGTTCCAAGATGAATCTATTGCCGGAGCAATATCAAAAAAAGACTCAGTTATTTATAATGTCGAGCAATTGAATGCGCATATTCGCCAAACTCTTGAAGGACAACTTGGAGTCGTTTGGCTACAGGCTGAAATATCAAATTTCAAACCGCACAGCTCGGGCCATTTTTATTTTTCTTTGAAAGATTCTAAAGCACAAATTTCTGCAATTATGTTTCGCGGCTTTAATTCAAAACTTAAATTTAAACCGCATGACGGGTTAGAAGTGATCGTGCGCGGCCGTATTACTGTTTACGAACCGCGCGGAACTTATCAAGTTGTTTGCGAATCGATGGAGCCTGTCGGCGCAGGAGCTTTGCAAAAACAATTTGAACAATTAAAAGAAAAATTAAAAGCCGAAGGTTTATTTGAGTCCACTAGAAAAAAACCTATACCTGCGTATCCCAGACATGTTGCAATTGTAACGTCTCCGACGGGTGCGGCTATTCAGGATATTTTAAATATCATGAATCGGCGTGCAAAAAATGTTGCGATTACATTAGTTCCAGCTTTAGTTCAGGGCGCTACAGCGGCTGCGTCTTTGTGTGACTCTTTAAAATTAGCTCTTAGGCTTCCGGTCGATGTTATCATTATTGGTCGCGGTGGTGGCTCGATGGAAGATCTATGGAGCTTTAATGATGAGAAGCTTGCACGCTTGATTGCATCGTCGGAAATTCCGATTATTTCGGCTGTAGGTCACGAGGTTGACTTCACTATATGTGATTTTGTTGCCGATCTTCGCGCTCCAACACCCTCTGCAGCCGCCGAGCTTGTTGCTAAAAGCTCAATCGAAATCACCCAAAAATTGAATCACGCCGATCAGATGCTAAAGGCTAGTTTACAAAAAATATTTAAACTTAAAACGCAAACGCTTTTTTTGACGGCCAAAAGGCTGATTGATCCTAAAAAAAAGTTACAAGACTTTGCATTTCGTAATGATGAACTTTTATCGCGTTTAGAAAATGCAATCAGGGCCTATTTAAGTCATCAACGTAAAGATCTGCAAATTCTTGAAAGAAAGCTAGTTTCGCCGGCTGATGTTGTGAGGCACTTAAACGCAAAATTAGAAAAAATAAATTTAAAATTAAAAACACACGTGACTCAAAAAATCAGTCAAACTGAATTCAAAATAAAAAATCTTATGAATTTACTAGATTCTTTAAGTCCATTAAAAGTTGTTGATCGAGGTTATTCGATAACAACTTTCAAAAATAAAGTTTTAAAAACGATTCAAGATATTAAAAAAAATGACGTCATTGAAATTAAACTTAAAGATGGATTAATCATTGCGGATGTTTTAGATATCCAAAAAAATAAAGAGTAAGGCGGTCTTATGGATTTTGAAAAAAAATTATCTCGATTAGAAGAAATCGTTCAAAAAATGGAAAAAGGCGAATTAGCTCTTGAGGATTCGCTTAAACTCTTTGAAGAGGGTGTTAAGCTGTCTAGAGACTGCCACGGGCAGCTTGCAAAAGCCGAGACTCAAGTAAAAAAATTAATTGGATTTGATTCCAACGGAAAAGCTTTAACAGAAGATTTTAAAAACGAAAATGATGAAACTTAGTTACTGATTATGACTGAAGAGTTTGTAAAGCAGTTTGATATTTGGGTCGACGATTATTTCAAGCAAAGTGAACAGAATAAAAACTATGTTGAAATCCTGTCTAAAAGTATGTACTACAGTCTTAAAAGCGGTGGCAAAAGATTTAGGCCATATCTTGCCTTTTCGCTGTTTAAAATCTGGAATTCTCACGTTGATCAAATTAAAAATATCTGCTTAGCAATAGAAATGATTCACACCTATTCGCTGATTCATGACGATCTTCCGTGTATGGACAACGATGACTACCGAAGAGGACAATTAACAAATCACAAGGTATTTGGGGAAGATATTGCGCTTCTTGCAGGAGATTCTTTGCTGACAGAAGCATTTCAATTAATTTCGAATTGCGAAAATTTAAAAGTCGAAGTTCGTCTGAAATTAATTCAGTTGCTTGCTTCCAAAATAGGAGTTTTTGGAATGGTGGGCGGTCAAGTGCTAGACATGAAAGCTGATAAAAAAATAAATCACAAAGAACTTCAAAAAGTGCATACTTTAAAAACTGCTTATCTAATTCAGTTTGCAGCATTGGCCGGAGCCCTATGTGCCTCAGCAACTGAAGCCGAAATTCAATTTGTTTCTGAATTCGGATTAAGTTTAGGTCTGGCTTTTCAAATTAAAGATGACTTGCTGGACATGACTGAACAGCAGCAAGACTTTAAAAACTATGTTTCAGTTCTTGGTTTAAAAGAAACGCAAATCGAACTTCATGAACAGACTCAGATTGCTCAAAAAAGTTTAACTCAACTTCAAAAAAAGTCAGCGGCTTTAGATGATTTATTTCACCTGACTGAAATGAACCTAACCAGGACAGTTTAATTGAGATTAGACCTATGGCTTGTCCAAAATAAGTTAGCCTTGTCCAGAACACAAGCTCAAGAGTTGATAAAAAACGGTTTTATTTTAATTAATAAAAAAGTTGTACTGAAATCAAGCTTTGAAGTTTCTGATCAGTCTGTTGTAAGCGTCGAAGATAATAAATTTCAAAAATATGTATCAAGAGCAGGCCTAAAGCTTGAGTCAGCTTTGGATTTTTTAAATCTAGATGTTGAGGGAAAAATAGTTTTAGATGTCGGACAGTCTACAGGCGGATTTTCAGATTGTTTACGCCAACGTAAAGCTCAATTGATTGTTGGCGTTGATGTCGGCACAAGCCAACTGCATCCAAGCCTAAAAAATGTCGATCATATTATTTCGATTGAAAATTTAAACGTCAAAAACTTAGCTGATGATTTGCGCTTTAGAAAAACTGTTCCTGCAAATGGTTTTGATCTTCTTGTTATGGATATTTCATTTATATCAATAACTAAAGTAATGAAACATATGAGATCTTATCTAAAAATGGGATCTGATTATCTGTTTCTGGTGAAACCACAGTTCGAACTAAGTCCTAACGCATTAGATAAAAATGGAATAGTAAAAGATGAAAAATTCTATTCAGTAGTTCAAAATAATGTCATGTCTGAAGCTCAAAATGTTTTCGGTTCAGTCACTCAATATTTTAAATCCGCATTAGACGGAAAAGACGGTAACCAGGAGTTTTTTATTTATGGTCACAAAAAAATTGATTAAAGTTATTATCGTTATTTTTTGGCTTACAAGCTGTGCGCAAAAAAATATTCAAATTAAAAATAGTCATACAAACACAATTTATGAAACAAAATCTAAGACCGAGCAAGCTGTCTTAAAAGATGGAGCTTCAGCCAGCGACAGTGAAATTGCCAATGCTTCCCCAGCAATCGTATCGAGTGACTTGACAACGACGCAAAATGCAAATGCAAACTTGCCGAATCGTGTTTTACCTAAATTTGGATTTATATTTTCGGGCGGTGGAGCAAAAGCTTGGGCTCATATCGGATTTTTAAAAGAGCTTCAAAAATTAAAGTGGCCTGTTCATGCGGTGGCTGGTTTTGAGTGGGGTGCCGTTGTTGCTGCTGCTTTTGCACAAAACCTATCAGCGAACGAAGTCGAATGGGAGATGTCAAAGCTGAAAGATTTTGATAAATCAGAAACTTTTTTAAAAACAGTTTTTGAAAAAAAGAATACAACAGATTTGAAAGTTCCATTTGTCTGCCCTTCATTAAACTTGAATAAGCAAACGTATTACCTATTAAACCGAGGTCAACTGCAGCAGCTAATACCTTTTTGTGTTTCCCAGCCGCCGTTGACTCAACCTTTTTCACAAAGTGTGGCGGTTATGTCGGATGTTCCTAGCCTCGCTCAGCACCTGCGATCGACCGGTGCTAATCGTATTATTCTAGTGAATGTTTTGTCACAAGTGAAGCTTCGATCTTTCGTGTCTGATTACGAATCGGCTGAAAATATCTTATGGGTGCAATCAGCAGCTCTTATGGCTAAGAAGCCTGTGGGCATCGATGAAATTGTACAAATCAATTTAGATGATTATGGGATAAAAGATCTTGATAAGCGCCGTGAAGTGATAGCCAAAGGAGCCGAACTCAGTTACGATCAATTAAAGAAACTAGCTCAGAAGTACGGGCTTTAAATATTTTTAAAGGATTTAAATTCGATGAGAAAACCAACTGAAAACCCAGAAATTTTCAAAAAACGTCGAAAAAAAGTAATCAGCGCATTAAAGTCATCCGCGTTACTAATTGCGGCTCACCCTGAACAAATTAGAAATGACGATGTTCATCACTCTTATCGACAAGATTCTAATATGTATTACTTAACTGGTTTTGAAGAGCCTGAAAGTTTTTTGTTACTTCGCCCAGGGAAGTCTCCAGAATCTGTGATGTTTGTACGCGAAAAAAATCTTGAACGTGAAACTTGGGATGGATTTCGTTTTGGTCCCATCGGCACTCAAAAAGAATTTTTAATTGATGAAGTTTATCCAATTGAAGAATTCGAAACAAAGACGATTGAACTTCTTAAAGGTTTTGAAGATCTTTATTATCGACTTTTTAAAAATCAAGAAGCCGATCAAAAAGTTGAAAGTGTGTTGACTAAATTGAAGAGGGCTTCGGGGCGAACTGGTTACGGGCTAGTAACGGTCAAAGACGCCGATACTTTTTTGGGTGAGTTTCGCCTTAAAAAAGACTCAGATGAATTAGCCAACCAAAGAAAAGCCAGCGAAATTTCGGCTGAAGCTCACTTGGCCGCAATGAAGTTTACTAAACCCGGCGTTAATGAGCGCCAAGTTCAAGCTGTATTGTCTTATCAATTTCATATGAAAGGCGCGGCGCGCGTTGGTTACCCCTACATTATCGCGTCTGGCGCAAATGCGACAACTCTTCATTATAATTTCAACGATCAAGAATGCAAAAACGGAGATTTATTATTAATCGATGCGGGTGCTGAGTATAATTATTATTCAGGCGATATCACTCGAACATTTCCTGTGAATGGTCGTTTCAGCGCACCTCAGAAAAAAGTTTATGAAGGTGTTCTTAAAATTCAAAAAGAATTGATTCAATATATTAAACCAGGAATCTTTTTTAAAGATCTGCATGACATGGGAACAGATCGATTAGTTGATTTGATGCTTGAGCTTGGTTTAGTCACGGGCCGAAAAGAAGATGTAATTAAATCCAATGAACACAAAAAATATTATCCACATGGTGTCGGACACTGGTTGGGTATGGACGTTCATGATTCAGGTCTTTACTTTATAAACTCAGCACCGCGGCCAATCGAAGAAGGAATGTGTTTCACAGTCGAACCGGGGCTTTATATTCCACAGAACGATTTGTCAGCACCCGAAGAACTGCGCGGAATTGGTGTTCGTATTGAAGACAATATTGTTGTAACTAAAAATGGTTGCGATAATTTAACTTCAGGTGCGCCAAAAGAAATAAGCGAGATTGAAAAAGTCGTTGGAACAGAAAGTATTAATCTAAGTTAATACTTTCTTCTTTTAAAATATTTTCTGTTTTAATATCAATAAAACGAATTTGCGCAATCAACGGAGCTTTTTCATCTGACTCGTCGGTAAAGAATTGAATTGTAACATAAAAACTTGATTTATTATCTTGAGCAATCTTCATTTTTTTTATCTCGAAAATTTCGTTTTCATATTTTTTCGAATAATTCAAAATTTCAATTCTTTGTGGTTTTTGATGAGTCAGTAAATATTTTTTAAGGCTCATCGATTTTTCAGTTATTTTTTCGTTATCTAAGTTTGGTTCATTTATATTTAGATAGTGACTTGTCAAAAAATATCCGCTGGCCATGATGCAAACAATAATTAAAAATTTCATATGAAGCGATGACTCCACCAATTAAGTTGTTTTGCTTTTTCTAGTAGTTCGGCTTCAGATTTAAAAAGGCGATCGTCACGGGAAGCCGCGCTGACAGCCATGCGTAAGTGAGTTGCTGATTTTAAAAGTTCAAAATCACCGATTGTGTTTCCAGCGCACAAGAAAGGCCTTTTATTTCCGGTGACTTTTAATAGCGCCTCTATTTTACCTTCTCGGTAAGTTACGGGATAGACTGGACGATCTGTAATGATATTGTTTTCGATCATCGTTTCGACACCAATCACTTGTTCATTCTTTAAACCTAAAGCACGTGCTCCAGGCTCAACAGCCCATTTAATTGACGCTGTCACGACGTAAATTTTAACATTATGAGATTGAAGTAAATCAATTAATTTCTTTTGCTCTGAAAAAATGGGATTCGGTTCAATTTGGTTATAGGCTTCGTCGGCCCATTGACGAATTTGGTCCAGGTTCTGATTTTTATTAATCTGCGCAAGCCATAAATAAGCTGGGCGTGGATCATTATTTACTTTTTTTAAATCTAAATAATGATTCCAAGGATCCGAAGGCAGTTCGATCGATTGACTTTCGATTTGGTAATTAAAAAAATTTTCGCCAAGATCTGTATCCCAAAGAGTTCCATCAGCATCAAAAGCAGCAATTAAATCCCCGCCGGTTTTTTTTATTTCGACAATAGTCGCTTCTAATTGTTGCCAATATTCTTCCGGAAAAACTTTGTAATTCATACTTCAGATCTTAGTCGAGAATCAAATACAAGTCACCTGTCATTCAATAGGAATAGTGGATACTGCTTGGCTAAAGCCAAGTTCTCGGGTGAAATCACATTATGAATTCAATCAATTATCGAATTGCCCAGTTAGCCGACGTCGAAAGTGTTTATCATTTTGCGGCTCAAAAACATTTTTCAGGTCAAGCTGTTGATTTAGAATCGATGGAAATTAAAATGCAAATTTGGGATTCAGCATTTCGAATTGAATCTTTAGAACATCATTTTAAGTTAGGCTGGAGTTTCGTTGCCGTTAATTCACAAAATCAAATTGTTGGATTTTTTCTAGGGCAAGCACTATTATTTATTGATCATCAAACCCAGTCGCTATGGATTGAATATATCAATGCTGAAAACGATGAAATTTTAACCGAACTGACTGAAATTGCCTTTAAATTAGCCCGAGAAAAACACTTTCAACGAGTTCTCTTTTCTGCTCATGTTAAAGATTTAAATTTAACAAAGAAATTCGCATTTCAGCCCTGGAACAGAGAAAGTATTTTTTTAAAAACAACGAAGTAGGTTATCGAAGTGAAAGAATTTTCTTATATCACACGACAAAATAATATTCAGGAACTCAAAAAAAAGCATTTTGATATTCTAATTATTGGCGGTGGTATCACTGGAGCTGGAGTCGCCCGCGATGCTGCTTTACGTGGTTTAAAAGTCGCCTTAGTCGAGTCAAATGACTTTGCTTTTGGAACTTCATCACGTTCAAGTAAATTAGTACACGGTGGAATTCGCTATTTAGAAAATTACGAATTTCACTTAGTCTTTGAAGCTTTATCTGAACGTGCACGTTTATTTGAAATAGCCCCGCATTTAGTGCATCCCCTTCGATTTATGATTCCGCTTTTCACCAACAGCCGTGTTGGCCCTTTTTTAATGGGTCTTGGAATGATTTTATATGATTTGTTAGCTTTATTTCAAACTCCTGAACTTCACGAAAAATTAAATAAAAAAGAAACACTCGATCGCATGCCCATTGTGCGCGGCTCAGACCTTGTGGGCTCATTTATTTACTCGGACGCGTACATGGACGATGATCGTTTAGTTCATGAAACTTTACGCGCGGCCAATGAAGAAGGAGCAAGTGCTGTAAATTACGTTCGCGTTCAAAAAGCGATTTATAAAAACGAAAAAGTAAGCGAAGTCATAGCTCAAGATACACTCACTAAAGAAGAGTTTTCAATTTCCTGTGATCACGTGGTTTCAACTGTGGGGCCTTGGACAGATCTTGTGGGTCCTCAATTAGTTAGTGATTGGAAAAATATTTTGCGGCCAACCAAAGGTATTCATATTACTTTACAAAAAGATCGATTGCCATTAACAAGCGCCGTTGTGATGGCTGCACAAAAAAGTTCTCGTATTGTTTTTGCAATTCCACGTCATGAAATGATTATTGTGGGAACAACAGACACTGACTTCACTGGCGATCCAAATACAGCAACTGTAACCAACGACGATGTTTCGTATCTATTGCGAATCACAAACGAGTATTTTCCCGGAGCTCATTTAACCGAAGCCGATATCATTTCAAGTTATGTTGGTGTTCGCCCTTTAGTGAAAGATGACTCTGATAACGAAGGTAAAACTAGTCGCGAGCATGTTATTTTATCTGACCCACGCGGTTTAACTTTTGTTGCCGGTGGTAAGTACACAACTTATAGATTGATGTCCGAACAAATCGTAGATCAGGTCTTAAAAACTTGGAGCTTAGAAGATCGTTCTTATTTAGAAAAATGCAGTACCCAACAAGCTTTAAATCATTTCGTCACAACAGAAAATTATTCGCGAGCTCAGTCGACAGCACTAAACTCGATAGAATCAAGCCTTGCCGAACGCTATGGCATGGAAGCTTTTGAAATTATCCAAAAATACGGTCCAAATTATACGTACTGGGAGCTTGAAGCTTTGCAAGCGATACATACAACCATGTGCTTAAGTTTAGTTGATTTTTTTACGCGTCGTGTGCCCTTGATGTTATCTCATCCAGATCATGGAATAGAGTTTGTTGAAATAATCGCAGAGATTTTTAAAAATGAACTCAATTGGAATGAAGATCAAAAATTAGTGCAGATAAAAAAACTAAAAGATTACATCAAAACAGAATTGGCCTGGAAACAGATTTAGACTCAAGATCATCTCGATTTAAAAACTGAGCCTTTTCACTAAGATTAATCCAGTTTAATAATTTAATCGGATTTTGTATCAGACCTAAGTGATCAATGATCTGGCAGTGTAATAAAGATTTTCCAAGTAAATAGTAAAGCGAAGAGTATTTGTAATCTTCAATTTTCAAAACCAGTTTGGCTTCAATTGGGTTTCGATAAATATAACGATACGTATTTAAATACTGTGCATAAGATAAAACAGGCTCACAATGAATTTCAACTTTTTTATTTTTAGTCTGGAGTGAGTTAGCAAGGCTTTCAGCAAAAAAGTTTTCATTATTTTTATTTGCATTAACTAACAAATGAATATGGGTATCCATCATCACTAAAGCATGCACTTGCACATCATACTCAGCACACAGTGGATAAATTTTCTTTTGAACAAACACCCAATCCAATTCTTTAAAAATAGGATGAGTTTCAAAATCTAAATTAATATGAAAATAATGGGGGTTCGTTTTAAAGATATTTTTTCTCATAAAGTATGAGACTTCAATTTTTAGACTTTAAATTTATGTTTTTTAATTGTATGTGGCCTGCTATCAGATTCGTAATACGTTTTTAAAAAAATTAGGACATCGCATAACTCACATCAGGACTTGTTGATTTTATAAGGCTATAGAGCACTATAAATTACATACAAAAAAGTCTTTAACCCTCAAAAAGGTGGATTCAATGAAAAATTTTTTAATCGGTCTGGTTTTTTTAACAACAACATCGGCCTTTGCGGCGGGCGCTGGTTCAGAGTCAGTCACGACAGATGTCTACGCTCCAAAAGCGGGTGGGTCTGAGTTTTTAGCGGGGATTTTATTACTGTCTGGTAAAATAGAGAAGAGCCCTATTTCATCAACAGTTTCTGGATTTGGCTTAAGTCTACAGTACTCTTACGGATTCAGTGATATTTTAGCTTTCTACGGTCAGCAAGGATATTCAAATTATGAGTTCAATACGGATCCAGGAAGTATTAAAGATAAGACTGTTGGAATCGGTGACACCAAAATTGGTGTTAAAGGATTACTCGATTTCGGACAAAATTATTTCTATTACGACGTTGGTTATAATTCAGCGCTTTTAGCAAAATCAAAGTCAAATTCAACAAACAACGAATCGACTGCAGTTTCAACAAGACCAGCGCTTGAGCTTCAGGGCGGTGTTGGCGGTAACTTTAACAGTTTAGGTTTAGGTGCTTTGTTAGGTTATAAATTATATCAAGATGGCGACAAAGAAAATGAATCTGCAGCTGGCTCGGTAACAACGAAATATAAATCGGGAACAGGCTCTTCATGGAAACTATATGCTCAGTATCAGGCTAATTTCAAGTTGGGATTGGCTTATCAAGAATCAACAACTGATAGCTATGATACAGTTACAAGCGGATTGACTTCTTCAACTTCGAAGTCGGAAACTAAAATTTTATCAGTTTACGGAATTTTACCAGTGGCCGCAGGTTCAGAAGTCCTTTTTCAACTTTTAAAGCCTGAGCCAAAAGATACAGCTGGATCAACTTATAGTCTTTATTATTTATCTGCAGCTTATCGCTTGACGTTTTAAACAAACGCTCAAATCGCAAAAAAAAAGAGAGGCCTATGATCTGTACCCCTAAATGTAGACAGAATAATAAAAAGACCAGTTAGATATTTAGGGTTATCCTTCCAAAAGAAGGAGCAGATCATGAAAGCCTGGAT